>NZ_FOCS01000006.1:0-277137 GCF_900110155.1 Methylobacterium sp. UNC300MFChir4.1
TCCCGTAGGAGTCTGGGCCGTGTCTCAGTCCCAGTGTGGCTGATCATCCTCTCAGACCAGCTACTGATCGTCGCCTTGGTAGGCCGTTACCCCACCAACTAGCTAATCAGACGCGGGCCGATCTTCCGGCAGTAAACCTTTCCCCATAAGGGCGTATCCGGTATTAGCCCTAGTTTCCCAGGGTTATTCCGAACCAGAAGGCACGTTCCCACGCGTTACTCACCCGTCCGCCGCTGACCCCGAAGGGCCCGCTCGACTTGCATGTGTTAAGCCTGCCGCCAGCGTTCGCTCTGAGCCAGGATCAAACTCTCACGTTGAAGAGATTGATCTAAGCTGATCACAACTACTTGACAGAGGCTCACAATCATCCCGGCATCACTGCCCGGATGTGTGAGCTTCCGAAGCGTTAGACAGCTCGCTTCTCTCGTTGATCCGGCTCTCGCCGGACCCGCAAGGACAAGCGCCGTCCACGCTTCTCTTTCCCGTATTCACTTGTCAAAGAACGGCGCCTGTTTACACAAGTGCCATTTGAAGATCAACAAAGAACTACTCGGCGCTCGCCGAACGTTGCTTGGAGTCTTCAGTGGAAGTCCGTCCGAGCGGCCCGCCCTGGCCGGGCACCGCGTCGGGAGGCGCCGTATAGGGCGCCAGAAATCGGCTGTCAATCGCCCCTCTTCGTCGACCGCCGGACGCTGACGGGCGCGGTCGTCCGCCTGTGCGGACACCGCTCCCGGATCCGGCAGAGGCCCCGCGCGCAGAGACCCGTCGCCGCGCCAGCCTGCCAGCACACCCCTCCGTGATCCGGACGAGGGGCCACGCTCCGGATCGCGCGTCAGAGCAAGCCGCACGATGAGTGTTCATGGAAACGATCCGTTTCGATAGTTTCCATTTCTGATTGCGCGTGCTTCGCTCAAGATGGATCCATCGGCGCGACGTCGGGGCCTTGCACGGGCCGCGGGGCGCCAGTGCACCCACGGAAGGACCCCGCCATGGCTGTCGAAGCATCCGGTGCCGCGAGCGAACTCGTTCAGGTCGTCTCCCTCCTGGCGGCCGGCGTCATCGCCGTCCCGCTGTTCAAGCGGCTCGGCCTCGGATCGGTCCTCGGCTATCTCCTGGCAGGACTGGCGATCGGGCCCTTCGGGCTCGGCCTGTTCACGGACGCCCACGCCATCCTCCACGTGGCGGAGCTCGGCGTCGTGATGTTCCTCTTCATCATCGGGCTGGAGATGGAGCCGTCCCGGCTCTGGGGCATGCGCCGCGCGATCTTCGGGCTCGGCCTCGCCCAGGTGGGCGCCTGCATCGCCGCCCTCACCCTGGTCGGACTCGCCCTCGGCTTCTCGATCACCGTCGCCTTCGTGGCCGGGACCGGCTTCGTGCTGACCTCGACCGCGATCGTCATGCAGCTCCTGGAAGAGCGCGGCGCGCTCTCGACGCCGAAGGGTCAGCGCATCGTGGCGATCCTGCTGCTGGAGGATCTCGCCATCGTGCCGCTCCTCGCCGCCGTCGCGCTTCTGGCGCCGGGCGGGAGCGCCGCGAGCGCGACGGAGCGCGCGGTCACGGCCGCCATCGCCCTGCTCTCGGTCTGCGCGCTCGTCGCCGCGGGGCGCTGGCTGCTCAACCCGCTGTTCCGCCTCCTCGCCGCCGCCAAGGCGCGCGAGGTCATGACGGCCGCGGCCCTCCTCGTCGTGCTCGGCTCGGCCCTCGCGATGCAGCTCGGCGGCCTCTCGATGGCGATGGGCGCCTTCCTGGCCGGCGTCCTGCTCTCGGAGTCGAGCTTCCGTCACCAGCTGGAGGCCGATGTCGAGCCGTTCCGCGGCATCCTGCTCGGCCTGTTCTTCCTCGGGGTCGGGATGTCCCTCGACCTGACGGTGATCGCCGCGAATGCCGGCCTGATCCTGGCGGGCGTCGCCGCCTACATGACCGTGAAGGGCCTGCTCATCTACGGCGTGGCCCGGGTGCTGCGCGCCTCGCACGCCGAGTCGCTGGAACGCGCGGCCCTGATGGCGCAGGGCGGCGAGTTCGCCTTCGTGCTGTACGCGGCCGCCGCGAGCGCGGGCATCATCGACGGCACGACCAACGCCGTCCTGACAGCCACCATCATCCTGTCGATGGCGATCACGCCGCTGATGGTCGTCGCCTTCGATCGTCTCGGTCCCAAGGCCGTCCCGTCCATCGACGGCGTCGAGGCGCCCGAGGACCTCGTGGGCAGCGCCCTGATCGTCGGGTTCGGCCGCTTCGGCCAGATCGCCAGTCAGCCGCTCATAGCTCAGGGCTGCTCGGTCTCGATCATCGACACGAACCCGAGCAACATCCGTCTCGCCGAGGGATTCGGCTTCAAGGTCTATTACGGTGACGGCACCCGCCTCGACATTCTGCACGCGGCCGGCGCCGCGACGGCGCGGGCGATCCTGATCTGCGTCGACGACACCGCGATGGCCAGACGCGTCGCGGAGATCGCCAAGGCGGAGTTCCCCCTGGTGCCCGTGCTGGCGCGCGCCCGGGATCGCGAACACGCGGTCGAGCTGATCCAGGCGGGCGTGGCCTACCAGATCCGCGAGACGGTCGAGTCGGCTCTGCTCCTCGGCGAGCAGGCGCTCCTGACGACCGGAGCCGAGCCGGAAGCGGCCAGCGCGATCCTGGCGGAGGTCCGGCGCCGCGATGCGGAGCGTCTCGATCTGCAGGTCCTGGGCGGCATCTACGCGGGTCGGGACCTCATTCACGGCAACAAGCCCGGCTCGGCGCATGCGGCCGGCTAGGCCGGCGACCGGGCCTCGGTGCCGTGCCCGCTGAAGGCTTGCTGGTCTCGGCAGACAGCCGGGGCGGGCAACCCTCAGCGCGCGAGCGCGTGCCCGGAGCCTTCGGAGGACGGTGCGCGGGTCGACGGCAGCGCGCCAGCCACAGGCGGGGATCCGGCCACGGAGGCATCCCGGGTCGCCGCCGCGGGCGAGCCCGGAGCACGGGTACGAGCGCCGCTCCAGCATCGCGGCGCCGGCCGGTGTGCCTGGGGAGGGCGACACGCCGCCGGCTTCCCCACGGCTTCCCCTCTCGCGGCGCCAGTTGCATCCCGAGCCCGTCTGGAACAAAATGTGAACCCCGGGTCAGGCGCGGCGACAGCCGGAGCGGTCAGCGACATGTCATCTCCGAACTCCGGTCGCACGCTGTTCTTCTTCGAGAAGCCCTCGGCGATGCGCCAGTTGCAGCGCTTCTTCCGCTCGCCGAGCACGGTCTGCGTGGCCGCCGAGGGACACCTGCTGTCGGCCGAAGAGCCGGGCAGCATCCGGCCCGAGTGGAAGCCCTGGCGCTTCGACCTCCTCCCGATCGTCCTTCCCACGATCCCCGTCGGCTACGGCACGAACCGGTCCGGGCAGTCGCACGCGCCGAAGATCGCCGCGATCCGGCAGGCGCTGAGCGGCGTGGACCGCGTGGTCATCGCCACGGATCCGGGTCGCGAGGGCTCGATGATCGCGTGGGAAGTGCTCGAGCATCTCGGCTGGAACGGCCGGGTCGACCGGCTCAAGCTCGGCGCGCTCGACGAGGTCTCGATCCGACGCGCCTTCGCGGCCCTGGCTAAGGATCCCGCCTCGGGCGAGCGCGACTACGCCGCCTATCTCGAGGCGCTCTGCCGGCAGTACGAGGACTATCATCTCGGCCTGAACGGCACGCGGGCGATCTCGCTGCGCCTGCGCCCGCCCGCCTTCCGGGAGCCCTGGCGCTTCGGCGGCGTCCAGACGCCGACCCTCGCCATCCTGGCGGACCTGGAGGAGCGGATCCGGTCCTTCGTGCCGCAGGACTTCTTCAAGGTCGCGCTGCACCTTAGGACCCATGCAGGCGCGGAGATCACCCTCTGGCACGCCCCGAAGGAGCGGATCCTCGATGCGGCGATCTCTGAGACGATCCGGTCCGCCGCGGCGACGTGGTCGGGCCCTCTGGCGGTCGCGCACAGGGATGTCCGGCGCGCGCCGCCCCGGCTGTTCTCGAAGGACACCCTGGCGCGACGCTGCGCCAAGCGGTTCGGCTGGGACCCGCAGCACACGGCCGGCATCGCTCAGGACCTCTACGATCAGGGGTACCTCAGCTACCCGCGCACGGAGTCGGAGCACCTGCCCGAGGGCCAGGCCGGCGATGCCGCCGCGATCATCGCGGCCGTCACGACCGTCCTGACCGACCTGAGCACAGTCGTTCCGCGCGACGCTGCGCCGCTGATCCGTCGCGGCCTGAAGGGCCACTACGTCGCGGATCCGGGCGAGCACCACGCCATCGTGCCCCTGCGCAAGGCGCCCGAGCGCGGCCGTCTCAGCACCGATCAGTTCCGCTTGTGGGAACTCGTGGCGAAGGCCTATCTCGCCGCGCACCTGCCCGACGGGGTCGACGCGCGCACGAGCGTCACGGCGGATGTCGCGACACCGCTGGGCGTGAGGCGGTTCGCCGTCTCCGGCAGCGTCGTGCGCGCGCCGGGCTGGCGCGCGCTCTACGGCAGCGAGGCCGAGCTCGAAACGGATGCCGTGCCCGGCAAGACCAAGCGCGAGGCGGAAGCCACCGCCACCCGCCTGCCGCTCGTGACCGACGGCGAGGGCGCCTCCGCCGCGACGGCGGAGATCGCCACCGCGAAGACCGAGCCGCCACGGCGGATCACCCGAGGCGAATTGCCGGTGGTGATGGGCCGGCTGATCGACCAAGTGGACGATCCGGCCGCCAAGGGCGCCCTGGAGAACCCCGCCAACCCGAACGAGCCGAAGGGTCTGGGCACGGCCGCGACGCGCGACACGATCCTGCCCAAGCTCCTGAAGAGCCGCTACATCACGCTGTCTACCGGCAAGGATCCGGCCATCGAGGTCACCGAGGTCGGCCTGACCTTCGTCCGCGCGGTGCGCAGCGTGTTCCCGGCTTACGGAGATCCGGTCGGGCGCGCCATGTTCGAGGCGGAGCTCGCCGAGATCGGACGGGCGGCCACGCGCGCCGAGGCGGTCGCGCGCGCGACCGCCTTCCGCCAGCGCACCCGCGCCCGCCTCGACGACCTGATCGCCGCGATCGCGCAGGCGCCGACCGTCAGCCTCGATCCGAGCCTGATCCCGGCCGGTCAGGGCGACCAGCGGCCGCCGACGCCGGCCATGGTGGCGTTCGCCGTGAGCCTTTCCGAGCGGAAGGGCGTGACGCTGCCGCGTGGCTGCAGGAGCAGCATCAGCGTCTGCCGCGCGTTCCTCGACACCCATGCCGGGCCGCGTGGCGGACAGGAGGACGACGCCGGCCGCGCAGACGGCCGGCGGAGCCCGAGCGCGGCGATGGTCGGCTACGCGCGCAGCCTCGCCCAGCGGCGCGGCGTCCCGTGCCCTCCGGACGCCGAGACCGACTTCGACGCGTGCCGACGCTTCCTCGACGCGCACGCCGCGCAGCCGCGGCAGGGAAGGGACGAGGCGAGTTCCGGAGGGGCGAAGGCCAAGCGGCCCGCGGAGCGGGAGAAGCGGCGGGGCCGTGTGGCCCGGACGCCGCGACTGGCAGCGGCACGCCGCCGGGCCTGAGGCGCCCCGGCGGGAGTGACCGGATCGCGGCGTTCGTCCGCGACGCCGACTTTGCCCCGTCTCGGTGGCGCCGGCCGCCCGGCCTGGCGCGCGCCTCAGGCGGCCTTGGGGTCCTCGGAGCGCAGCCAGCGCGCGATCGCGGCGACCACGTGGGCCTGCTCGACGGCGGTCAATGCCCGGCCGGCGGGGATCGCGTGCCACTTGGCCAGGCAACCGCGGCAGCAGGTTGCCGTCGCGTGCTGCGCCGTGAAGACGGGATGACCGCGAAAGGGCGTCTGCTTGCCGTCGTTCCTCGGCTCGGCGGACGCGAGGCGTCGCCGCACGAAGTCCCGCGCGTGGTCCAAGACCGTCGGAAGCCCCTTCTCTCGCAAGTAGACCCGATCGGCGATCGCCAGCCGGAAGCGTCGCCGGAACGCGGATTGCGGGAGACGGTCGAACACCTCGTCGAGCGCTCGCATGCGCGCAGATCCCGGTCTACCGATCGCCGGTCGGGCCGGCATGGCTTCGGCCCCGAGCGGTATTCCATGCATCCATCAGACACCATCGCCGTCGGGACCGCGGGCTGGAGCCTGCCCAAGGCCTACGCGCCGCAGTTCCCAGAGGCGGGCAGCCATCTGGAGCGGTACGGACAGCGCTTTTCCGCGGTCGAGATCAACACCGCCTTCTATCGGCCCCATCGGGCGACGACCTACGCGAGATGGGCTGCGGCGGTGCCGGACGGGTTCCGCTTCGCCGTGAAGGTGCCGCGATCGATCACGCACGAGCGGCGCCTCATCGGCGTGGATGAGCCCCTCGCGCGCTTCCTCGGGGAGGTCACGGGCCTCGGGACAAAACTCGGGCCGCTGCTGCTCCAGCTCCCACCGAGTCTGGCCTTCGACAGCCCGTCCGCGGCGACCTTCCTATCGGGATTCCGGCGGCGCTTCCCGGGCGACATCGTCTGCGAGCCGCGCCACGCCACGTGGTTCACAGAAGATGTCGACCGCCTGCTCGTCGGCCTCGCGATCGCCCGTGTCGCGGCCGACCCCGCGCCGGTCCGGAACGCCGGCATGCCCGGTGGCTGGCCGGACCTCGTCTACTATCGGCTCCACGGCTCGCCGCGCATGTACTACTCGGCGTACGAACCGCGCGTCCTGTCCCGGATGGCCGAGCGCCTCGGAGCGCACAAGGCCCTCGGCCGACGCGCGTGGTGCATCTTCGACAACACCGCGGAGTTCGCCGCGATCGGTGATGCCCTCGACATGCTCGCGCGCGTCGAGACCCGACAGGGATCCGATTCATGAAACAACAGACATTGATCTCACAATTCTAGGGAGGACTTTCCCCCGCCGGCACAGCCGGTCTTGTCAGGAGAGGCGGCCCCGACAACGGACGCCGTCGTTCCTGAGCCAAGGTCAGACCCCGCAGTGAACCGAGCCGTGGCGATCCGAGCGCTCGATGTGGAACCGCCCGGAGCGTGTGTGCCGAGGAGCCGATTCAGGCCGATCGACCGACGTAAGCGGAGACATCGGGCTCCTCGGAGCGCCCATCGAACAGCTTCGCGGTGACGCGGCGAACGGCGGGCCTGCTCGCGACGTTCAGGGCCGCGTGAAGGAGACGGATGCCGATCCGCGTGCGCGGATTCATGAGCTTCGGCGCGAGCTTCGGGACCCCCTGCGCCTTCTCGACATAGGGGCGCATGACCCGTTCGTAAGTCGCGAAGGCCGCCGCGACCGTGTCGGTGCGCGCCAGCTCACCGGCCAGCACGCAGGCGCCGGTGACGGCCAGCGTCGTGCCGATGCCCGCGAGGGGCGTCGCGCACCAGGCCGCGTCGCCTGTGAGCACGACGCGTCCGGACGACCAGCGCTTCATCCTCACCTGGCGCAGGACGTCGACGTAGAAATCGTCCGCCGCGTCCAGGCCCGCCACGACGCGCCCGGCCTGCCACCCGGCGCCGGCGAACCGCGCCCGCAGGAACGCCTTCTGACGGGCGACATCCCAGTCCTGCTCGCCGCCGGGCGGCTGACGGAGCGTCAGCATCGCGCGCGTCGTGCCGTGCCGGTCCGGCCGCAGCGAGATGCTGCGGCCGCCCGTGGCGTTGAACCAGCGCCACATCCGGTCGTCGTCGGGGATTCGGGGAATCGTGAAGTAGGCGATGGTCAGATCCATCCAGCGCGGCGCGTACTCTCCGGGAAAGACGAGCTCGCGGGTCGATGAGCCGACACCTTCCGCCACGATCACCGCGTCGTAGCGTTCCGTCTCGCCGCCCGCGAAGGTGACGGCGACCGCGTCCCCGTCCTCCGCGACGCGGGCCACGCGATCGCCGAAGCGGTAGCGGGCCCGCTCCCGGGCCGGCTCGTAGAGAAGGCGAGCCAGGTCGCCGCGCAGGATCTCCATCTCGGCGGTCGGCCCATCACCCTCGGCCCCGGCGACGTCGAACCGCGCGGCGACCCGTCCCCGGCCGTCGATCCAGGCCGTGCCCTCCTCGCCGGTGCCGCTGGCGAGGGCGGCCCGTTCGAGGTCCATCCGGCGCAGCACCGTGCGACCGACGCCGCGCACATCGACGTTCTGCCCACCATCCCGGAAGGCGGGCGCGCGCTCGACGACGGTCACGTCGAAGCCGCTGCGGCCGAGCCACCAGGCCACCGTATTGCCGGCGATGCTGGCGCCGGTGATCAGGATGCGACGCGCCATACGGAAACCACTCCCGGGGACCCAACAGCGTCCGGCGCGACGGGTTGCCGGCGAAGAGCGCGGCTCTCCGCGGCGGGACGCTCCCGTCTCGGCGGTGCCGGCGGTGGGATCGCCACCCGGCCGTGCAGCGCCGCGGAGGCGCACCCGCTCCGACCCGCGGCGGCGCCGATCCCCTCGACAGGTCTCGCCGCGTGCCCAACATGAGCGCAACGATCGTGCCGATCATCCCGCGCGGGACGCGCGCGGAACTCGGTCTGGTCTGCTCAAGGCTGACGTGAGACCGGCGCAGGCAGGGATTTCAGGGCATGACAGGGGGACACGGAAGGTCCATCGGCGGTCCGGGCACTGGCGCGCGGTCGGGTGACGCCGGTGCGGAGACGCGCGGATCCGCTGCTCCGGCCCGCCACGCCGTCGCGCGGGCCGATGGCGGCCTCCCCGGTGATGGCCGCGCGCCCTGCGCGAGCCGGAAAGACCGGACCCGGCGAACACGGCGCGTCGGCGCGCTCTGCGCCCTGATGATCGCGGCGCCGACGGCGACGCGCGCCGAGCCGGTGGCGGCGCTTCTCCGGGACTGGACCACGGCCAACGGCCTCTGCCGCGGCGGCTCCGGCGACGATCCGCGCACGCAGGCGGCCTGCGAACGGCGCGACGGCCTCGATCGCCGGCTCGCCGCCGCGGGCTGGTGCCACGGACGCCCGGCCGACACCGGCGCCCAGAGAACCTGGCAGCCCTGCGGCGACGGCACGCGACAGCCTGCACAGGCCGGGACGGAGACCCCGCAGGGCGCGGCGCGGCGCGCCCTGCTCGATGTCGCCCGGGGCCCCGCGGAGGCCGGGCGGGGACAGCCGGTGCAGTTCGTCGTGCACGCCCTGAACCAAGTCGGCCCCTGGGCCTTCCTCTTCGCGCGGATGCAGCGGCCCGACGGCCGACCCCTCCCTCGCGCCGCGGACGATCTGGACTCGAACGACTACGCCGCGCTGCTGCGCCAGGACGGAAACGGCTGGCGGGTCGTCGACTTCGCCGTGGGACCGACCGACGTCGCGTGGGAAGGCTGGGACCGGCGCTACGGGGCGCCGGCCTCCGTCTTCGCGGTCCGCTGAGGTTCGTCCCCGCTGCATGAACGGAGAGACGCCCACGCGCCGACGCCTTCGGCTCTTCGCGGTCCGGCCGATCCGGGCGGCTGTCCCGGCGCCGGTGTCGGCTCCCGCCAGGACCCGGGAGGCTCGGGCATGATGGCCGCGCGGCGCTGGCTAAGCGCGACGGGGCTCGCGCTGCTTCCGACGACTTCCCAGGCCGCCCTGCCGCCGTCCTGGCAACGCGTGCGTGAAGTCCAGGCCGTCGCGGAGGCGGCCGCGCGAGTGCTGGGATCGCGTCCGATCGATGCAGTCGAGCGCGTCGACGGGGAGCGCTACCGCGTCCGGGCGGGTGACTGCCGGGTCACGGTCCGCGTCGTCGTCCGCCCCCGAGCACAGCCGGGACCGCAGGCCTTCGACGCGATTCCGGACGCTCCGGACTGCCCCTAAAACCGCCACGGGCTTCATCCCTGCGCCGCGGCGTCGAGCGCCGGAGAGGCCTCGGAGAGGTCGCGGCCGCGCACCCGCGGCGCGGCGCTCACCCATCAGACAGGCCGGCCCGGCGAGCCGGCGTGCATCGCGCCGATCACGGCGAGCAGACCGAGCAGAACCATGAGCACGGAGTAGTACTGCATCGGGATCCAGAACAGGGTGTGGCGCGGGCGCAGGATCACCGTCTGCCCCGTGCGCGGGTCGAGCAGTTCGCGGCCCGGCCGGCCGTTCAGCCGGGTGCCGAGCCACCAGTTGAAGCCGGCCGCCACCACCCACACCAGGATGACGCCCGTGGGCGTCGGGACGCCCAGGCGGGCGAGCGCCGGATCGAGCAGCACGCTGCCGATCAGGCCCGCCGCCGCGATCAGCGCCGTCAGCATTCCCCAGCCGGACCAGATGATCATTCCCGGACATCCCCTGTCTTGGCGAACGGTCCCGCCTCGCGGGACGCGGTTCCTCCGGCAGGCGCCGGCACGATGTTGCAATGGGCGGCCCAGTCGCGTTTTCGCCGGGTCGCGGGGATTGTCCGACGCCGAGACTGGTATCGACCGGCATCCCGCGCGGCCCGTCGGTCGCCCTCCCGGCCGCGATAGCCGCGGTGCAGATCGGCGGTCATCGGGGTTCGGGCGCGGGTCGGGTGGACGGCGAGGCTCATGCGATCGGCGGATCAACTCACGTCAGGCATCGTCGCGGGCGACACCTCGCACGGCCCGGTCCAGCCGGCAAGCTGACCCGTGACCGAGGGGCAGGATCACCGGAACGGCTGCACGGCCGTCTAGACGTTCATCGACGACCCTCTCGTCGCCGCTGACCAGATCCGTCGACGACCGGAGCGTCGGCGGCCCTGCCTCGCAATGCGCGAATACCGCTGATCTACCTGGAGCCGGACAATCCGAAGAGGATCGCCGCGCTCGCGAAAAGGAGCGGCGCCCAGAAATGGACCAGGCCGCCGCCGCTCCAGACGGAGAAGGTCTCCCGGCACCCCGTCGTGTTCATCGCACATCCCAGGGGGACGAAGTACATGAACCACACGAAGGTCGCGATGACGAGAAGTGTCCCGAAAATCAGCGCGGCGCCCCGCATCGACAACATCCTCATGCGCGCCTGGTCCGGGCGCGCTCCGCTACGGCCCGGGGCCACGATCGGATCCCACCCTGCCAGGACCGACGTCTCCTGTCGCTCCATGACGGGCGCGTCCGCGAGGTCCGCGTGAGAGCCGCGACAGGGATCTCGCGGGATCCGCGCCGGCGCGCACCGCGAGGCCGGGGCCACGCGCCCGTGACCGGCCGCGGCCGGAAGAGAGGCGCGCCGCGGATCCGGCCGGTCCGCTACCGGTGAGATGCCGCGGAGGCGGACGCCGGGTTGGGAAGGGGGCGAGCCCGGAGCGCCCGCGGCGGCCGTCCGGGCCTGGCGCTACCGCGGACCGCCGCCGCGCCGCCGCGCGATCTCGTGTCCCGCGCTGTCGAGGGCGCCCGACGGCGCGAGGCTGTCGTTCGGAACGGCCTGCATGCCATCGTGCGCGGTGCGCGAGGTCGGTCGCGCGAGACCGTGATCGCCGGCGGCCTGCTTCATCGCCAGCGCCCTGCGGGAGCTCGTGATCAGGCGACCGCGCGCCCGGGCGTTCCGCCTGCGCTCGCTCTCCTTGCTGGCGCGCTTCACCGCGGCTGCCAGCACCGCGGCCTTCCGGCGGGTCCCGGTATTGTCGGTCGCGGCGCGCGCCCCGGACGGGGCGGCCTTGCCGCGCAGCTCGCGGCGCTGCCGGCGGGAGATATCCCGCGCACGGTCGCGGCTTGCCCGAAGACGCGCGACCAGCTCCGCCAAGCCGCCGTCATCGGCCTCACCGAGCCTGGGGTGATGCGAGCGCGCGACGAGATCGGCCTCGTCCACGCTCAGGAGACGGGCTTCGTGACGGCTCGATCGGGACATGGGCACTCCTGTGCTGAATGAGGGGTGGCGACAGCGGACGGGCGGATGGCGGGCGGCGATCAGTCGGGGCCGCCCAGGGTCGGTGTCCGGCGCAGCGCCGTCTCGCGCAGGGACCGGTCGGCGTAGGTGCCCTGCACCGCCGCGCGACCGCCGTGGTCGAACAGGTCGAGCATCAGGGCGCTGTGGATGAAGCCGAGATGGCTGAAGGCCTGGGGGAAGTTCCCCAGGAAAGCGCCGTCCGGCGCGACCTCCTCGGCGTAGAGGCCGACGTCGTTCTGGAGGGCGCGCAGGGCGTTGAAGCGCAGCCGCGCCTCCGCGTCCCGGCCGAGCCAGAGCAGCGCGTCGACCAGCCAGAAGGCGCAGAGCAGGAAGGTGCCCTCGTGGCCGGGCAGGCCGTCGTCGTTCCGGTAGCGGTAGACGAGGTGGCCGTGCCCGAGGCGCTCGATGACGACGTCCACGGTCCGGGCGAAGGCGGCCTCGTCGACCGGGAAGCCGACCAGGGGCGCCATCAGCAGGGCGGCGTCGACGTCGTCACCGCCGAGATATTGCGGGTAGTAGCCGTCCCGGTGGATCCCCGGGCCGTTCACGCAGGCGACGATACGGTCGCGCTCCCGGCACCACGTCTCGCGCTGGCCGAACAGGCGGATCGCCCGGTCCAGGGCGACCCAGTTCATGATCGCCGCGTGGAGGTAGCGCTGCTCGGGCTTGCGCGGCTCCCAGAGACCGGCGTCGGGGCGGTGCCAGTGCGCGGCGGAGATGTCGGCCAGCCGGGCGCCGTGCCCGAGCATCGCCTCCGGGAGCGTGCCGCCCAGGCGTGTGTAGAGGTAGAGCAGGTCGAGCACCTGCCCGTACGCGTCGGCCTGATGCTGCTCGGCAGCCTCGTTGCCGGCCCGCACCGGCGCGCTGCCCCGCCAGCCCTCGAAATGCGCGATCGTGGTCTCGGCGAGGTCGGCCTCGCCCGAGACACTGTAGAGCGGCCGCAGCCGCCCCTCCGCCCGCGCGCAGAGGTCGGATACGAACCCGAAGAAGGCCTCGGCCTCACGCAGCATGCCGAACTTCTTCAGAACGTAGAAGGACAGGCACGCGTCGCGGATCCAGCAGAACCGGTAATCCCAGTTGCGGATCCCCCCGATCTCCTCGGGGAGGGAGGTCGTGGCCGCCGCGACCATCGCGCCGGTGGGCGCGTATGTCAGCGCCTTGAGCACGAGCGCCGACCGGATCACCTCATCGGCGAGCGGTCCCGTGTAGGCGGCGTCCTGCGTCCACAGCACCCAAGCCTTGCGCGTCCGCTCCATCAGGGCGCGCGCGTCCGGCGGGGCGTCCGGCTGGGCATCGCCGTAGAGGCTGAAGCTCCGCGCCTGCCCGCCCTCGAGGACGAACCGCGCGGCGGCCCCGGCGCCGTCCCGCACGAGTTCGACATCCGCGACGAGGCCCGGGCATCCCGGTGCCGTCACCCGGCCGCCCGCGATCTCCGGCGGCGCGAAGGACTCGGCGAAGCCCGCCAGCGGCCGGTAGGCGACCACCATCGGGACACGGCCCGACACGCCGCTGACGAGCCGGACCAGGAGCGGCCGGTGCGGGCCGCCCTCCGGCCCGACCATGAAGTCGTGCAGGGTCACGAAGCCGTCCGGGGTGGTGAAGGTGGTCTCCAAGATGTTGCTGCGGCTCAGGTACTGCCGCGCCGTCTCGTACCGCCCCTCGGGGCGGATGGAGAAATGGCCGCCGCGCCGGCGGTCGAGCAGCCGGGAGAAGGCCGGGTCGGCGTCGAAGCGCTCCAGGCAGGCCCAGTCGATCGATCCGTCGCGGGCGACGAGCGCGCACCCCTCGCAGTTGCTCAGGAGGGCGTAGGCTTCGATCGGCTGATAGGGGCGCTCGCCCGCGTCGGTCATGGAGTCTCCTGGGTGTTGCGCTTCGACGCGCCGGCTGAGGTCCGGCGAGGGCGGGCGAGAATTGCGGTCCGGCCTGGTCAGGCGCAGAGCCGGAAGGCCGGCTCCAGCAGCCCCCGCGCGCCCACGTCGATCAGGATCGTCCGGCCATGCTCCGGATCCTCGGCGCGGTCCGCCACGTCCATGCCCTCGTAGGCGGACGTGACCAGCAGGCGGTCGAGATCGCGTCCCGCGAAGGTCGGACAGGTCGGCTGCCGCATCGGCACCGACACGGTGCGGACCCGCTCGCCCGCGGGGCTGTAGGCGTCGAGGCAGCCGGCGCCGAAGCGCGCCGTCCAGATCAGCCCCTCGGCATCCACGGCGGCGCCGTCGATCGCGCCCTCGCCACCGCGGTGGTCGAAATGGATCTCGACCGGTCCCCGCGGCAGCCCGGTCCTCGGATCGAGCGGGACGCGGTGAAGCACGCCGACGTCGGTATCGACGAAGTAGCCGGTGGCGCCGTCCGGCGAGAAGCTGATGCCGTTGGGGATCGTCAGGCCGCCGAAGAGGCGGTGCACCTTCGTGCCGGCCACGTGATAGATCGAGCCGCGCCCCTTGGTGGCGTCGCGGTCCATCGTGCCGATCCACAGCGCGCCGCTCGGATGGACGCGGCCGTCGTTGGACCGGTTGTCGTGCAGATCCTCCTCGAGGGGGCAGAGCATCCGGATATCCCCGTCCCGGATCGACCGGACGTAGAGACCGTCCTCCGCCGAGAGCAACTGGTGGGCGCCGTCGATCGCCGCGATGTCGCTGACCTGGACGGGCAGGACGTGGACGAGCGCCTTCTGGGCGCTCGCGATCGGCTTCTCGAACAGGCGCGCTTCCAGGATATCGACCCACCACGCCGTCCCGGTGCGCGGATCGTAGCTCGGTCCTTCACCGAGGTGGCAGCGCACCTGGCTGAGAATTCGGATGTCGTGCGGAGGACGCAAATGCTCGTTCCCGTTCGTGTCGGTCGATGTTCGAGGCGGACCTGTCGCGACGGCGTCAGCACTTGTCGCAGACGCTGCCGAGGACCGCGTCGAGGTCCTTCTGCCGTCGCGTCCGTTCGCGCGGATCGTGCAGCGGCGCGGCCCCCGCGCCGGGCGGCACCGTCTGCCCCACCGACGAGCGGTACGGCGCGTTGATCGTGGTCTCAGGGCCGCCGCCCGTCCCCGTGAACGCGGCTGCCAGCGCCGCATGGATGCAGATAAACGGCGCGATCAGGCCGATGATCGCTCCACGAGTCATCGCTTGTCCGACAGTCATGGCGAGCCTCCCGATTCAATCTCCGATCCGATCTGCCTGCGCGGTGATGCGCGCCTCGTCCGCGGGGCGAGAGAAGACGACCGACGGGAGATCCACGATCGACCACACGGCCATCGGCGCACGGTTATTCCCCGCCGGCCCGCGACCGGCGCACCTCGCCAACCAAGAGGAGCGACGCCCTCTCCATGTAATCGTCATTTAATCCGCAGTCTCGGCAAAATCACCAACCGTGACTTCACGCATCATTTCGTGCCGCGATGGCAAAATAGATGGTGACATGCAATCGCGGAGTGCCCTCACGCACGCATCGGCGCGGATTAAACGCGGCGCGCAGTTCAGCGATGGATGTCGGGAAGGATCATCCGTCACTCAGACAGATGCGCTCGGTCCCCGTCACGCCCTGCCGGCCAGCTCTTCGGGCGGGCACACGAGCCCGACGCCCACGGCGATCCAGACGAGGTGTGCATCGGTTCGGGCACCGAGCTTGGCGCGAATCCCGGACAGGTTGTTGTGCACCGTCTTCAGGCTCAAGCAGAGGGCCTCGGCCACGGCCTGCGCCGTCATCCCCCCCGCGGTCAGGCTCAGGATCTCGACTTCCCGCGGGCTCAGCGCGTCGACGGCCGAGCGCCCGCCCGCCACCTCGTCCTGGGCGATCGCGTGGGCGATGTCGGCGCTCATCGCCCGCTCGCCGCGCAGCACGGCCGCCACCGCCGCCAGCAACGCGCGCGGCGGGCTCGCCTTGGTGACGTAGCCGCACGCCCCCGCGGCGAAGGCTCGGCGCGCGACGACGGCTCCGGTGCGCATGCTGAAGACCAGGATGCGGGCCGCCCCGTCCCACTGACGGATGTGCCGGATGGCCTCGATGCCGCTCGGCCCCGGGAGCGACAGGTCGAGGATCACGAGATCCGGCCCGTGCGCCTTGTACTGGCGGTAGGCCTCCGCCGCGCTCGCCGCCTCCGCCGTCACGACGAGTCCCGGCTGTCGCTCGATCAGGCGGCGATAGCCCTCGCGCACCACCGGATGGTCGTCGACGAGGAGGATGGACGTGGGCATGAGACGCCTCAGACCGCGGTCGGGACGGTCGCGCAGGCGCGGATCCCGCTGCCGGTACCCGTCAGCGTGAAGCTGCCGCCGAGGGCGGCGAGCCGCGCGCGGATGCCGACGAGGCCGCGGCCGGTGCCGGAGGCCGTGCGAGAGACATCGCCCTTGCCGTCGTCGTCCAGCGTGAGCGTCACCGTCCGCGTTCCGGTCTCCGTCCGGACGACCCGCAGGAAGATCCGGCTCGGACGCCCGTGGCGGAGGGCGTTGGTCAGGAGCTCCTGCGCGATGCGGTAGAGGCTCGCCGACACCGTCACGGGCATGTCGGCGAGGTCGCCGGCCACGTCGAGATGGAGGGCCGTGCCGGACCTGAGCTGCGCCCGCCAATCCGCCACGAGGCCCCGCAGCGCGTCCTCCAGCCCGGTCTCGGCGAGGTCGGGCAGTTCGAGGCGCGCCAGCGCCCCGCGCAGGCTCTCCCGCATGGTGGCGAGGACGGCCTCGATGCCGCGCGCGTCCGCGCGCAGATCCTCGCGGTCGTCGGGCGCGGCGAGTTCGATCGCGGCCGCCCGGGCACCCGCGGCGGCGAGGCACTGGCCGAAGGCGTCGTGCAGGTCCCGCGCGAGCGCTTGCCGCTCCTCTTCCTGCACCGTGACGAGCCGCTGCATCAGCTCCGCGCGCGCGGCCTCCGCGCGGGCGAGCCGGTCGGCGAGGTCATCGCAGGCGCGTGCGATCCGGTCGAACTCGGCGGCGGCGAAGCGCGGCAGCGGCGACCGGGTCCGGGCCGCGTCGAGCCTCGCCAGCCCGAGCACGATCTGCCCGGCGGGCGCGACGAGGCGCATGACCGCGAGCCAGTTGAGGAGCAGTGTCGCCGCTGTCAGAGCGAGCGCGAGCCCGCCCGCGAGACGCACCCGCTGCCAGACGCGGGCCGCCGCGGCGATCGGATCGGGCCAAGCGGTGACGCTGCCGATCGTGCGCTCGCGGAAGACGATCGCGCGGATCGTCGGCGCGGCCGCGGCGTCCCCCGTAACCGCCTCCCGGAACCACGCGGGGGCGGCATCGAGGCCGTCCCAGTCGCCGCAGACGCGCCGCGGCAACTCGACGCCGAGCTGGATGTCGGCGCAGATCCCCGGGAGGATGGTGAGGAGGGCCGGTGCGGGTTGCGGCGGCGCGGCGGGCATCGCGACCGGACCGGCGCTGCCGAGACCCGGCTGACGCGCGAGCTGCGCGGCGATCCGCTCCGCCGAGGTCGCGGCCTCCCGCTGCAGGCTCGCCTGGGCCGCGAAGCCGGTCCAGGCGACCGCTCCGGCCAGGCACAGGAGGGCGACCACGAGGAGGCGTAGGCCGAGATGCGCGGGCAGGCTCATGGGGGCGAAACGGCCGGGCTCGAAGCGACGCGGCGATTTGGCACTGGGAACGTCCCGGCGCGCAAGCCGCGCCGAGCCAGCGCGGGAAGAATGCCCGGTCGCGGGCGGGAGGACGTCCCTGGCCCGCGCCCCACGCGCCCCGCAGGATGGCGGCGTCCCGTCTCCCGCGGAGCCCGCCATGGCCTCTCACCTGTCCCGCCGCAGCCTGCTCGCCGCCGCCGCCCTGCTGCCGCTCGGCCTGCACCGCCCCGGCGCGGCCGCGACCGGAGCCGCGCCCTACCGGGTCGGCGCCTTCACCGTGACGCCCCTGCGCGACGGGCTGTTCCCGCTGGAGCCGCGCATGATGCCCGCGGCCGAGAGCCCGGCCGGACGGGCTCTGTTGACGGGGGCCGGTCTTTCCGGGGACGGCCCGTCGCCGGAGCCGGTCAACGCCTTCCTGATCCGGCGCGGCGCGCGCCACTGGCTGCTCGACGCGGGCTGCGGAACGGTCTTCGGACCGGACTTCAACCGGGTGACCGCCGCGCTGGCGGCGGAGGGCGTGCGGCCCGACCAGGTCGAGACCATCTGGCTGAGCCATCTCCACGCCGACCACGTGGGCGGTCTCCTGACGCCGGGCCGCCTGGCGCGGTTCGCGAACGCCGAGCTCGTGGTGCAGGAGCGCGAGGTCGCCTACTGGTCGGATGCGGGAGCGCGGGCCACCGCGCCCGACGCCCTGCGGCCGATGTTCGAGACGGCGCAGGCCGTGCTCGCCGCCTACCCCGATCGGATCCGCCGCCTCTCGGGCGAGGCCGAGCTCGCCCCCGGCATCCGCGCGATGCCGCTCCCCGGCCATACGCCGGGTCACATGGGCGTGCTGATCGCGGACGGCGCGGACCGGTTGCTGATCTGGGGCGACGTCATCCACTCGCGGCTCCTGCAGATGCCGCACCCGGACTGGACCGTGATCTGGGACACCGATCCGGGGGAGGCGATCGCGACCCGCCGGCGCATCCTCGACCGCGCGGCGGCGGAGGGCCTGAGCGTGACCGGGATGCACCTCGCCGCCCGCGGACGGATCGAGCGGGACGGGGCGGGTTACGCGCTGATCTAGAAGATCCGGTTCGTGCCGCCGGGTCCGGCTGAGCCCGCGATGCGGCGGGACGACACCGTCAGCCGCGGCCCCAGTCCCGCAGGTCCCGGACGAACAGGTCCGGCGCCTCCATGGCGGCGAAATGGCCGCCGCGGGGCATCGTCTGCCAGCGCGAGACCGCGTAGCCGCGCTCCAGCCACTCTCGCGGCGGCGCGGGCGTGCGCGGATCCGGGTAGGCCGCGAAGGCCGTCGGCACCGTGACGCGCCGCCCCGGCGGCATCCGGCGCACGCCCTCCTGCTGCGCGCCGGCGTAGAACCACGTCGCCGTCGCGAAGGAATCGGTGAGGATGTAGAGCAGGGCGTTGGTCAGGAGCTGATCGTTCGTGAAGACCTGCGCGAAGGGCCGCTCCCGCAGGTCGGCCCAGTCGTGGAAGCGCTCGACCAGCCACGCCAGCTGCGCCACCGGCTCGTCCGCCATGGCGTAGCCGAGCGAGAGCGGCCTGGTGCCCTGCAGCTGCGCGTAGGCCCCGAGCGCCTGCTGGGTGGCTCCGGCCTGCTTCTGCCAAGCCCGCTCCGCGGCGCTCTCCGGCTCGGCATCGGGCTGCACCAGCAGGTAGTTCAGGTGGATCGCCTCCAGCGACGCGGCGTGGTCGAGACCGAGCCAGGCCGCGACCCCGGCGCCCCAGTCGCCGCCCTGAACCCGGTAGCGCGGGTAGCCCAGAGTCTCGCGCATCAGGCGGTCGAACAGCCGCGCCGTGCTGCGCGCGCCGATCGGCGCGGCGGGTTTGCCCGAGAAGCCGAAGCCGGGCAGCGCCGGGATCACGAGGTCGAACGCGTCCTCCGGCCGCCCGCCGTGGCGCGACGGGAAGGCCAGGGGCTCGATCACCGACCAGAACTCGTAGATCGAACCCGGCCAGCCGTGGATCAGCAGCAGCGGGCGCCGGCCTTCCGCCTCTCCGACGACGTGGACGGCGTGCAGGTCGAGATCCTCGACACGGGCCAGGATCTGCGGGAAGCGGTTGAGCTCGGCCGCGGCCGCGGCCTCGTCGAAGCCGTCGAGCCAGTGGGCGCACAGGTCGGCCAGGACGTCCGGATCGCAGCCGTAGCGCCAGCCGGCCCCCGTCGGCAGGCGCGGCATGCGGTAGGCCCGCACGCGCTCCCGCACCCAGGCCAGCCGGTTCGCGTCCCAGGCGACGGTGAAGTCTCGCATGATGCCTCCGCTCGGCTCCGCGTCCCGGGAGCGTGCCGATACCGGCCGTCCCGTTCGCGCGACGTTGATCCGGGTCAACGCGGCCGGGCCGGGACGGTCGCGCCGGGATCGCCCCGGCCGGCACGACGGCTATTGGCGGCGCGATCGCGCGAGGGCCCCCGGCGCCCGGCGGCCGGCTTCGGTGACCGTCCGGGACGCGGACCCGACCGGAGCGCCGCAGGCAGGGTACGTCAGCCGGCCGAGACGCGTCGCGACGTCAGCGCCCGCCGCGCCAGGAACCCGGCCGCGCTCATGGCGAGGATCGCGGCCGCGTAGAGGTCGGCGGTCGTCACGTAGCCGATCCGGCGCACGAGATACCCGGCACAGATCACCGGGAGGCTGAACGCCAGGTAGCTCTCGACGTAGTAGCTCGCGAGGAGCTCCGCCCGCTCGCTCGGCTTCGCCAGCGGGACGATCGTGCCGAGGGCGCCGAGGAAGCTCGTCCCGAAGCCGGCCCCGCCGACCAGGGTCCCGCCGATCAGGACCGGCACGCTCCCGCCGTGCATGCCGGCGAGCACGATGACGAGACCGGCGGTCATGGCGAGCGTCCCGATCGTCAGGTTGGCCGCGGCGTCCCGGCCGCGCCGCTGGAGGACCGCGAAGGCGCCGGCGACCATCAGGGCCGCGACCATGACGCCGCTCGTCAACGGGGTCCGGCTGCCCGTCGCGGCGACGACCAGCGAGGGAACGATGGAGAGATAGAAGCCCCCGAGCATCCAGGTCGCGATGTTGGTCGGCGTGATTGCGGCCAGCGGCCGCCTGGCCTGTGGCGGAACCACGACGCGCGGCCTCAGGGCCCGCAGGGCGCCCGCGCGGCGCTCGCCGGTCTCGGGCGTGAGCCAGAGGAGCGCGGCCTGCGCGGCGAACACCGCGCCCAGGATCGCGTAGACGAGGTGGAGAGGGTGCGGGCCGTACTGCACGAGGGCGCTGGTCCCGAGCGCGCCCGCCGCCATCCCGATCAGCGGCATGATCGCGTTCACGAGCTGGGCCCGCGCCCGGTCGACGTCGACGAGCGCGGCGCCCAGCGAACTCGCCGCGATGCCGGTCGCCACGCCCTGGACGAAACGCGCCGCGATGAGTCCCCACGCCCCGCTGGCCGTCGTGAACAGGGCCATCGCCACCAGCTCGAGGAGCAGCGCGCCGAAGATCACCGGCCGTCGGCCCAGATGGTCCGAGATCGACCCGGCGACGAGGAGCGCCTTGAGGAGCGCCAGCGCGTAGACGGCGAACACCGCGGTCGTGAGCACGGGGGAGAGCGCGTAGGTCTCCTGGTAGAACCGGTACAGCGGCGTCGGAGCGGCGGACGCGGCGAGGAAGGTGCCGAGCACCGCCGCGTGGAAGAACAGCGTGCCGCTGCCCGCGACAGCCACAACTTTCAGCTTGCGGTCCCTGGTCATTGGCGAACCTAAAGGCTAATCCGTTGCGTTTGATGCGTAGGCCCTTCGCGCCACAAACGCAATATCTTTGCGTTTGTGGCGCCCCAGATGGCAGAGTGCAGGATGACGACGAGGCAAGGGCCGCGTCCGGGCGGCCGCAGCGCGCGGGTGCAGACCTCGGTTCAGGCGGCGGTGCGCGCGCTCCTGACCACGACGGACCGTTCGGAGATCACGGTGCCCCTGGTGGCCGCCGCGGCCGGCGTGACGCCGTCGACGATCTACCGCCGGTGGGGCACGCTCGCCGAGCTCTTGGCCGATGTCGCGGTCGAGCGGCTCCGTCCCGACGGCGAGCCGGCCGATACCGGGAGCGGCCGGACCGATCTCGAGGCGTGGGCGGAGCAGTACGCGGACGAGATGTCGTCCGCACCGGGGCGGGAGATGATCCGGGACGTCCTGGCGGCGGCGGACGCGAACTGTGCCCAGCGATGCTGCAGCTTCACCCGCGATCAGATCGCGATCATCGCGGATCGGGCCGTGGCCCGCGGCGAGGCCTTCCCGGACCCCGAGGCGGTGCTGGACGGGGTCGTCTCGCCGATCCTCTACCGGATCCTGTTCGGGACCGCGCTGGACCGGGAACGGATCCTCGAGCTGGTCGACCGCACCCTGACGGCGCGCGAAGCGACCTGACCCGAGGCGCCGACCCCGTGCACCGACCTCGCGGAGGAGGCCGGGCTCCTGACCTCAGCCGCCAGGGGGCGCGACGAGCGGCCCGTCAGAGCGGCTCCACGGGCTGGGCGCGCGTCCGGTCCTTTCCGCGGGTCACTATCGCGGGTTGCGCCAGCGACGCGCTCGCGTAGCCCGCGGGCGCGACGGCGAGGATCGGTCGCCAGGTCGAGGACCACGCGCGCAGCGGCTCCGGATCGCCGCGGAAGGCCAGGTCGAGAAAGGCCAGCGTCCCGGCGGCGGTCGCCGCCTTGACCTGCGGGTTCAGGTTCAGACCGCCCGTGAGGGGACGGTCGGTGAAGATGCTGTGCGAGCCGCCCTGGAAGACCGCCAAGGACTTCCGAGGCGTCGCGATCGCCTCGTACACGGCGAGGCGGTCGCTGAACGGCGAGGTGCGACCGGGCAGCTGGATGACATCCTCGGTCGCCGTCACGTGCAGGGTCGGGATCTCGACGGCGCCCAGGACGGCCCGGAGGTCGCGCTCGCCGTAGAAGGGCGGCGCCGAGATCACGATCCCGGCCGCGATCCGCGGATCCCGCGCCTGAAGGGCGTGCCCGTCGCGGACGACGCGCGCACCCGCGGCGATCAGAGTCGTGTTGGCGCCGTAGGAATGGCCGGCCGCCACGATCCGTCGCGGGTCGATCCGGTCTCCGAAGGCGCCCCCGTCCTGAACGAGGAGGCGGTCCAGGGCGAAGCGCAGGTCGCGCGCCCGGGCGATCGCCTCCCGTTCCTGCGCCGCCCGCTCGATCCGGTCGAGCAGGGCCAGGGGATTGCCGGTCCAGACGGAGCTGTCGCTGCCGACGTGCTGCAGGTGCAGGCTCGCGATCCCGTGGGACGACCAGTGCCGACCGAGATAGCTGTAGCCGGTCCGGGACTGTCCGAGACCGTGCGAGAACACGACCAGCGGGATGCGGCGCCGGAGCGACGACGTGTTCGGCCAGTACAGGCGTACCGGCACCGGTCGCTGGCGCGCGCCGTCGACCCAGTCGAAGTCGACGATCCGGACGTCCTCGACGACGGGCTCCGCCATGGCCGGCCGCGTCACACCCGCGGCCAGGGTTCCCAGCAGCATGGCGCCGACCTGCCGACGGTTGGGCAACGGCCGTGCCGCTGTCGGACCGGAAGACTCGAGCATGGGGAGGGCTTTCGCGAGAGGAGGGGAGCCAGGAGGGTTCGCAGAGCCGCGCATCGCCGGCCGCAGCCCGATCACGACGCGCCCTCGCCCCCCCCGGCGCGCGCCAACCGAATTCCGTTCGCCGACGGAGGCCCCGACGGCGAACGAGGCTGCCGATATCGGCAGGAAGGGGCGGGCGCCCGACCGGACTCCGCACCGCATCCCGAGACCGCGCATCAAAATCGCACTCGGTGTAAAAAATATAATTGCACCGCGTGCAACTTTGCAAGTGCGGAATCGCATGTCACAACGCCGGCATGGGGAGCCCGCCACCGAAGCCCGGCAGCCTGCGCGCGCGAAAACGGCAGGAGACACTGGAACGGATCGCCGAGACCGGCCTGCTGCTGTTCAGCCGGCACGGCTACGAGGCGACGACCTTGGACGCGATCGCCGAGGCGGCCGGCATCTCGCGTCGAACCTTCTTCTACTACTTCAAGTCAAAGGAAGAGATCCTGCTGGACTGGCAGATGCGCGGCTTCGGCGCGGCGCTGCGCAAGGCCGTCCTGGCCCAGCCGGAGGGCAAGGTCCCGGTCGAGGCCGTCCGGGACGCCCTGCTGGCGCTGTCGACAGGTTTCCGGACCCAGGAGTTCATCAGTATCGATCGCGTCATGCGGTCCAGCGAGACCCTGAAGGCCCGCAAGCAGGCGGCCTACGGCCTGCACGAGCAGGCCCTGCATGCCGCGCTGATCGAGCGCTGGCCGGATCCCGTCCGCAGCGCCCCGCTGCGCCTCGTCGCCATGGCGTCGCTCGGTGCGATGCGCTTGGCGATCGAGGCCTGGATCCAGGCGGACGGTGACCGTCCCGTGGACGCCTTCCTGCGGGCGGCCTTCGCCGGTCTCACGGCCGAGTTCTGCGCACCGTCCCGATAGTCCCGCCGCGATCGGCACGCCGCCGCGGCCCCGCGGTGACGGGCGCGACGCCATCACCGCCCATCGGCCGGCAGCGCGACGAAGGGATCGCAGGCGGGAACGCCGAGCGGCGCGAAGTGCCGCACGTTCCGGGTCAAGACCGTCCAGCCGTTGCAGCGCGCGGTGGCGGCGATCGCGAGATCCGCGAAGCCGGGCGCGTGCCCCTGTCCGCGCGCCAGATCGGACAACCCGCCGATTTGGCGCGCGACGGCGAGGTCGATCGGGAGGACCTTGGCGGCGTACAGGTGCAGCAAGGTCTCCAGCCACGCCGCGAGGCGCTCGGCCTTGCACGCGGCACCGTCCCTGCGGCTCTTCGCGATGCCGTCCTCGATCTCGGCGATCGTGACGACCGAGAGGTGGAGCCCCGCGCTGTTCCGGTCCATCCAGTCGATCAGTGCGACGGCCGGAACGGCCTTGGTCGGCGCGCCGGCCGAGAGCACGTTGGTGTCGACGAGGTACACCGCCTCACAGCTCGGCGCTTCTGAGCCCGCCGGACGGGGGGGCGAGGTCGTCCGCCGCGACGGGCGCGGCCATGAGCAGGCGGCCGAACGACGGGACGCGGGACAGCCGCTGCCAGTCCTCGAAGCTGAGCAGCACGGCCTCGGGGCGGCCGTGGCGGGTGATGATCGAGGGCGCGCCCTGCTTCGCTTGGTCGATGACGGCCGACAGCGTCGCCTTGGCGTCCCGAAGCTGGATCTCCTGCATGGCGCCCTCCGTGACCACTGTAGTCATAATGGGTGTCCAGGTTCCGATCCGCAAGGACCGCCCGCGGCCCGTCGTCGGCACCCGGCCCCGGCGGCTCGCCGAAGCCGATCCGTGTCCGGCACGCAACAGTTGATTGCAGACCAGATTATGCCCCTTGCGGTTGCAGCGCTTTAGGACCAACGTATGTTACTGTTAACTGAATACGGGTGCTCGGGTGGCAGCTTTTAAGCCTCTAGACGGGCAAACAGCCTCGGAAACCTTCCAGACGGCGCTGGACGCGCTCGACGTCGTCGGCCGCTGGGAATGGGACGCGGGCGTCGATCGGGTGCGGGCCGACGCCTTCGTCGCCCTGGTGTACAACGTCGATCCGGCCGAGGCCGAGGAAGGCGTCCCGCTCGGCCGCTACATGAGCAGCATCCACGCGGACGATCGCGAGCGGATCGATGATCTGATTCGGCGCAGCGCCCGCGAGGGGACACCGTACCTCGCCGAGCATCGGGTGACCTCGGCGGACGGTCGGACGCGCTGGGTCTTGGTGCGCGGGCGCTTCACCGGCGATCATGTCGAGCGGCTCCAGGGCGGCAGCGGCATTCTCCTCGACATCACCCGGATGCGGATGTTCGAGGACATGGCCGACGAGGCCGTGCCGCGTGCGGAGACGTCGCCTCTCGAGCTGGCAGCGGATCACGCCATCGCGGCGATGTACGCGATCAGCGAGTTGCGGGACGCGAAGCTCAAGGTGCAGGCCGAAGCGTTGCTGATGACGCTGGGCCGCAGGCTCGCCCTTCAGGAGGTCCAGGACCGGCACCGCCAGATGAACTGATCGCGGCGCCCCGAGCAAGATACAGCATGGGGCGGAGCGTCGACCGATCCTGTCCGGGAGTGGGAGACTGGGCCAGACACGCGCGCTATGCTGGCGGATCGGCAGGTCAGCGCGGCACGGATGATCCGGCGTTCCAGAACGACAGTCATCGTCCTCGGCGTCATCGCCGGGGCCGCCGTCGCTGCTCTGCTCATCCATCTCCTCCTCGGCCTGCTCTCCCTCGACATCGCGGTCGCCAAGACCAGCACCGAGGACCGGGAGGCCGCGCAGGCCCTCACGCAGCTCTTCGAGACCCAGCATCCGCGGGTGCGCATCCGGACGATCTTCGAGCCGGATCGCCTCGGCGCCTCGGCGGCCCTGGACAAGGGCGAGACCCAGCTCGCCCTGGTGCGCAGCGACGCCGCGCCGAAGGACGGGCAGACCCTGGTCATCCTGCGCCGCGACGCGGTGGTCTTCGTCGCGCCCGGGGGCAGCCCCGTCGACAGCGTGGCCAAGCTGCGGGGCAGCACCGTCGGTCTCCTCGACGGGCGGAAGCTCGACCCGCTCCTGCTCGACCTGATCCTGACGCATTTCGGCGTGCCCCCGAGCAGCGTGCATCGCCGGATCCTGAGGATCGACCAGCTGACGGAGGCCGCCCGCAGCCGCCAGATCGGTTCGGTGTTCGTGGTGGCTCCGGTCGGGAGCGCGCTGTGGCTGCCCCTGTTCACGGCGCTGCGCAAAGGCTCCGGGACGGCGAAGCTTTTCGAGGTCGACGAGGCGGCGGCGATCGCCAAGGAGCACCCCGTGCTCGACACGATCGACGTGCCCAAGGGCGCGTTCCTCGGCTCCCTGCCGGCCCCGGGCGACGACATCACCACGCTGTCCGTCAGCCACCGGCTCGTGGCCCGCGGCGCCATGCCGGACTGGCTCGCCGGCGAGATCACCCGCGAGGTTCTCACCGGCAAGCCGCGGCTCGTCGCGCTCGACGACGATCTGGCCGGCATCGAGGCTCCCGACACCGACGACAAGGTCCAGGCGCTCCCGATCCACCCGGGCGCGACGGCGTACCTGACCGGGAACCAGCCCAGCCTGAGCGATCAGGCGCAGAACGCGGCCTACTGGGTCGGGCTCATGATCAGCGCGCTGGCCTCCCTCGGCGCGGCGGGCATCGGCCTGTATCGGCGCTTCCGGCCGCTGCAGCCGCCCACCCGGGTCATGCGCCTCCTGGAGATCTGGCTGTCCGTGTCGAGCGCCGATCCGGTCGAGCTCGATCATCTGGAGCGGGAGGCCGACGCGCTCGCGGCGGAGACGATCCGGATGGAGGCCCACAGGCGGACGGAGAGCGTCGAGATCCGCCTCGTCGCCCTGCTCGTCGCGCATATCCGCGAGGCCGTCCAGCGCCGGCGGCGGCACGTGGCGCAACGGATGACCTAGCGCCAGGCGATCCCGGCACCGGCCCCCGGCGGCGGCCGATCCCGGCCCGGTCGCGGCCTCACGCGAGCAGGTCGCGATGCGTCCGATGCCCGCGCAGCCACGCCCGAGCGTAGCCGCACAGGGGCACGATCCGATCGCCCTCGGCGCGCGCGTGCGCCGCGACGCCTTCCATGAGCCGGCCGGCCGCCCCGGTGCCGCGCAGGACCGGCGGCGCGTAGACGTGGCTGATGACGAGCTGGCCGGGCTCCCGCCGATAGGTCGCGAAGACGACGTCACCGCCGACCTGCAGCTCGAAGCGGCCTCGCTCGACATTGTCGTGCAGCATCTCGGTCCTCCTCGTCCCCCGGCTTTGCGCGGCTCCGATCGGGAAGCACCGCGTCGAACCCGGCGCTCTGCGGGATCCCGCGCCGCCACGGACGGCCTCCCGGAGGCCCGCGCTCCCGCGACGGTTATATGGGGCGCGTGTCCTCGTCGCGGACGCGGGTCAGGACCGACGCGTCGGCATCGCCGCCGACGACGTCGACATGGCGCGCGAGCGCCGCAGCACGACGAGACCCGCCGGACGACGCGGCCGGCGCGGCCGGCACGGCAGTCCGCTCCGCGCGGCGCGGATTAAGCGCGGCCCGCGATCGTCTAACTCTGGACATCCCGAGACCACCTGGACCGCCCGGCTCACGCCGCGGCGGTCATTTCGTGCCGGCATCGTCGGCGGACCGGCCCCTCCGGCCCTCCGAGCGGCTCTCAGCGCGGCCCGCCGCGCCGTGTCGGACCGATCTGCGGGCTCCCGGCGGGGAGGCCGGTCCACGTCGGCGTCCCACAGCTCAGGCGCGATCCGGGCGGTTTGCCCGCCGATGCGCGCGCACCCGGACCGCCATCGGATATTTCGGCACGTCGATCCGCAGTATTCAATAAGAAAAACATAACATTATGAGCTCAAGATCGATATTTTGCGACAATCCGGAACTCAGACAGCTTTCTGTCCTTGCCCAATGGTAGTTTTCGGGAGAACATCATGACCTCAATCCGGATCTTCGTCCTCGTGTCGTCGCTCCTTCTCGGCACGGCCGGCGCGGCAACGGCGCAGGGCGCCGCCGGAGGATCGACGTCCGGGCCAGCGCCGTCCGGGTCGGGCGGGCAGCGGATGCAGCACGGCGATCAGATGAAGGGCGGAGAGAGGGGCGGGGGCTCGGGCAACACCGGCGTTCCGGGCGCCTCGCCGGCCGACGACGGAAACAAGACGCAGGATTCCCGTACCACGAAGACGAGAGACCGCTGAGAGACCGCGGGTCCGCGACCGCCCGTCCGGAGGCACGGGCCCGGCCGGAACGGCCACAGCGGTCCCGTCACGCCGCGCACGCCGTCGCGCGGCGCTCTCACTTCCGATCCGCAGCCCCGCGCGACGTGTCCGTTCGGGGACGCGATCCGGCGACGCGACGGCACGGCCGCCAGCGCCGGAAGGCTCGGAACGGATAGCCGGCCGGGCCCGGCCGACGCCCGCTCATCCGAGGGCGTCGGCCGCGGTCACCGGCGCGGATCGGGCGCCGCGCGCCGAGAACCGGCGTTTCCGATCCCAGTTAGCTTTCGTGAGGGGAAGCCAGTCACGGAGGCGTGGGTGCCGCGCTATTTCTTCGATATCCACGACGGTCAGTTGCAACGCGACGAGGACGGGACCGAGTGCGCCGATTTCGACGCTGCGCGCAGAGAAGCGATGATCTCCCTCCCGGACGTCGCGCGATGGGAGATCCCGAGCGACGGGGACAGGCAAACCTACACGGTGATCGTCCGGGATGCGGCCGGCGCCCCGATCTACACGGCGACGCTGACGTTCACCGGCCTGAGGCTCAGCGAGGCGGCCGGGTAGGTTCAGCCCGCCGCGCGCATCCGGCGCGCTCCGACATCGGCCCAGGTCACCGGCGCCGGACGTCCCGCGTGGACACGGCCGACGCCGGTCAGGGGATGTCGGCCGGCTTGACGTCGATCCGGTCGAACCGGCCGAGGCGGTAGATGAGGAACGACAGGAGCCACGCCGCCGCGAACAGGCCGACGATGCCGAAGCCGAGCACGCCGAAATGGTCGTTGATCGCGGCGATCCGCTCCCAGAGCCAGCCCTGGAGGTTGAGCTTGTCCGCCAGGAGGTTCAGCGCCTCCAGCGTGCCGACCACCAGCGCGACCACCACCGACACCAGGGTGATGGTGAGATTGTAGAACAGCTTGCGCATGGGCTGGACATAGGCCCAGCTGTAGGCGCCGAGCATCAGCACGCCGTCGGTCGCGTCGACCAGCGTCATGCCGGCGGTGAACAGCGCCGGGAAGACCAGGATCGTCCAGAGATCGATGCCCTGGCTCGCCTGGGCGGCCGAGAGCCCGAACAGGCTCACTTCCGTGGCGGTATCGAAGCCGAGCGCGAAGAGCAGGCCCAGCGGGTACATGTGCCAGGAGCGCGTCACGAGGCGGAACAGCGGCCGCAGGATCCGGGCGAGGACGCCCTGGTTGGCGAGCAGCATGTCGAGGTCGGCCTCGACGTAGCGGCCGGTGCGCCGCACCTGCCGGAACGCGCGCCAGACCCCCGCGAGGACGACGAGATTGACCAGGCCGATGAGGATCAGGAAGGCGGCCGAGACGCCTGTGCCGATCAGGCCGCCGAGTTCCCGGTAGCCTTCCGAGGCCGTGATCAGGCTGGTGGCGGCCAGCGCCACCGCGGCCGCGGCCACCACCACGACGGTGGAATGGCCGAGGGCGAACCAGAAGCCGACCGAGACCGGCCGCTGGCCCGCCTGCATCAGCTTGCGCGTGACGTTGTCGATGGCGGCGATGTGGTCGGGGTCGACCGCGTGGCGCAGCCCGAAGACGTAGGCCAGCAGCGCGGTCGAGAGCAGGGCCGGCTGCCCCGCGAACAGGCTGTAGGCCCAGGACCAGGCGGCGACGTTGGCCGCGATCAGGACGAGGTAGAGCAGAACGATGCGGCGCCGCACGACGCGGGGCGCCGTGCCATCGGACGGGACGATCGCTTCCATCAAAGCCTTACCCACCCGAATACCGTCCCCTCGGCCCCGTTGCCCGGGCCTGTCGCGTCGCTGCTGCCGTGCAGCACGGAATCCGACATAGCGCAGAAGCGGTCGGCCTGCGGAGTCCCGCAGGCGCGCCCTCTCGCCGGAGCGACGATCCCGGCGGCTGCCTGGACGGGGGCCGCGGGCCCGCCATCAGAACCGCACCGTCACCGAGCCCGTGATCCGCCGGGGCGAGCCCGGATAGACCCGGAACACGTTCAGCGAACTCTCGTAGTACGCGGTGTCGAAGATGTTCTCGACGTTGAGCGCGATCCGGGCATTGTCGAAGCGGTAGTAGGCGAGCGCGTCGACCGCGACGTAGGCCGGCAGGGTGAAGCCGGAGCCGGCCGCGTCGCCGGCGCGCGCGCCCACGCCCCGCACGCCGCCGCCGATGCCGAAGCCGCGCCACGCACCCTCCGGCTCGTAGACCGCGAGGAGGCTGCCGGAATGGCGCGGCACGTTGATGAGCGGGGCTCCGACCGGGAGCACGTTGTCCTTGGTCACCCGGGCGTCGGCGTAGACGTAGCCGGCCAGGAGCTTCAGCTCGGGCGTGATCTGCCCCTGGGCCGTCAGCTCGAACCCCTGGCTGCGGACGGCCCCGGCGGCGAGGGAGAAGCCGGTATTGGCGGGATCGGGCGTGAGCACGTTCTCCCGCTCCACCCGGAAGGCGGCGGCGGTGAGGAGCAGGCTGCCGCCGAACAGCTCGGACTTGGCGCCGACCTCGTAGCCGAGGCCGGTCTCGGGCGGCAGGGCCGTGCCGCGGGTCACGGCGGCGGCGTCCGGGCCGATGTTCGGCCGGAAGCTCGTGCCGACGTTGGTGTAGAGGGCGAGTTCCGGGATCGGCCGGTAGACGAGGCCCGCCCGGGGCGACGCGGCGACCCGCGACTGGTCGACCTGACTGCGGACGGCACGCTCGCGGAAGCTCTGCTCGAAGATGTCGAGGCGCACACCGACGAGCGCCCGCCATTCGGGGCTCAGGACGATCTCGTCCTGCGCGTAGAGGCCGGTGTTGGTGATCCGCTCCAGGTTGTTACGCGGGATGGTGATCGGCGGCAGCGCCTGCCCGTAGACCGGGGCGTAGATGTCCAGGGCGAACGGGCTCGTGCGGAAGTTCGAGCGGAAGTACTGCGTGCGGCTGTCGGTGCTCTCCCGGTCCATGCCGAGCAGTAGCGTGTGGCCGATGCCGGCGGTATCGAAGCGCCCGACGAGGTCGGCCTGCCCGACGGCCACGTCCCAGCGGTAGTCGCGCACGTTGCGGTCGCGCGAGACCGTGCGGTTGTCGGCAGCGATGGCGCGGATCTCCGCCGACTCGCCCGCGAGATCGCCCGTGTTGAAGTAGGTCGCCAAGCGAAGCTGCCAGTTCTCGTCGAACCGGTGGTCGACGCGGACCTGCAGCGTGTTGTTGTTCTGATAGGTGCTCTGCCCGGGCTGGCCGAGGAAGCGGGAGACGGGCAGGAACCCGAGTTGCCGGTTCAGCGCGATGACGCCCCGGTCGAAGACGATCCGGTTCTTCACGAACTCGGTCTCGACCGTGATCCGCGTGTCCGGGGTGACCTGCCAGCTCACCACCGGCGCGACGAGGAGCCGGTCGCTGTCGACGAAGTCGCGGAAGCTGCCCGCACCCTGGGCGGCGAGGTTGAAGCGGTAGAGCACCGTGCCGTCCGCGCTCAGCGCACCGCCGGCATCGATCGTGCCCCGGGTCAGGCCGAACGAGTCGACCTGGTTGCCGAACTCGACGAACCGCTCGGCGGTCGGCTGCTTGGTGATCAGGTTGACCAGCCCGCCGGGGTCGCTGCGCCCGAACAGGGCCGCTCCCGGCCCCTTGAGCACCTCGATGCGCTCGATGTTCTGGGCGTCGGGCGGCGGCGGCGTCCCGCGATTGAGGGGGAAGCCGTTCTTGTAGATCTCGGAGGTGGTCACGCCGCGGATGGCGTAGCTGAAGATCGACAGGCCGCCGAAATTGTTCTGGCGGGCGACGCCGGGCAGGTAGTCGAAGACCTGGTCGACGCGGGTGGCGGCGATATCGGTGATCGTCTCGCGCGGCGCCACCGACACGGCCACGGGCACGTCGATCTGCGGTGTGGCCGTGCGCGTCGCGCTGACCGCCGCGCCGGCGCCGTAGCCCGGTGTCGGACCGATCAGGCCGATGCTGCCGCGCCCGGACGCCGTCGTCCGGGCGGCGCCCTCGCCGACATGCTCGACCGACAGTTCCTCCAGGGTCACGCTCTCCTGCGCGCGGACCTCCCCGACCGGCACGCCGGCGGACAGCATGGCCGCCAGGGCCAGGCGCGGGCTGCCGCGCCGCGCCCCGGCAGGGCGGGCGCATCCCCGGCGCGGCCTGGGACTCTCGCGGAACGACAATCGTCCAGAACTCGCCACCACACACTCGCTGCTGCCGGCGCGCGGCCACGCGGAGGCGGGCGGCGTCACGCCCGGACGGGCGGCACCGCGCGCTCCGCTGGGGCACCGCGCCCGAGGAACGTCGTCGCGCCGAAGGCCGCCTCCCGTGACGCGCGTCATCGCCGCCGCCGGACCGTCCCGGTGCGCGGCACCGGCGGCCGCGGGGAACGGGCGCGCCCAGTCGACAGGTGCGGGGCAGATCCGGACGCACCGCGCAGCGCGCACCGGATTACCACCCCGGCTCCGGACCGTGCCCGGATAACCTTGGCAGGAAAATACTTGCCGCGGCGACCGCCCGGGTCAACGCCCCGGCAACCGAATGTAATAATGTTGCGACGACAGTGGCGGAACGGCCACAGCACCGTGGCGCCACGGCGGCGAGCGGGGCCGGGGCGGCCTGATCGGGTACGCCGCTCCCGTCAGGGTCTCACATCCGGCCTGGGATCCGGCACGAACCCGTCGCGGTTCGGCATGCGGACGGCGGCCAGGGTGGCGGCATCGAGCACGGCGCTCTCCGGGACGAGCCCGTTCAGGTACAGGACGTAGCCCGAGACCGCGTAGACGTCGTCGGCGCTGAGCGATTGCGGGGCGTTCATCGGCATCGCCCGCCGGATGTAGTCGAACAGGGTCGGCGCGTAGGGCCAGAAGCTGCCGACGGTCTTGAGCGGTTTCGCCGAGGCGAGCGTGCCCTGGCCGCCGGCCAGCCGCTCGCCGGTCCCGCCCTCGCCCCGGCTGCCGTGACACGAGGCGCATTGGGTCTCGAAGACCTCTCGGCCGTGGGCGACGCTGCCGTGTCCGGGCGGCAGCTTCCGGCCGTCCCGGTCGACGTCGATGTTCCAGGCGGCGATCTCGGCCTCCGTGGCCGGACGCCCGATCCCGAGGCGCTCCGTCGCCCGTACCGGCCCGGCGCAGGCGAGCACCAGGGCGATCCCCGCGGCGGCGCGGGCTTCACGCATAGCCATTGGCCACCTCGCCGTCCGCGGCGATGCGCCAGGGCACGACCGCGTTGTTGTGGTAGAAGGATTTGAAACCGCGCACCGCCGTCAGGTCCTCGAAGCTCGGCTGCACGTAGCCGGTCTCGTCGATCGCCCGGCTCGCGATGGTCGTCGGCGTCCCGTCCCAGCGCCAGGGCAGGCGGAACCGCGTCAGCGCCTGGTTGAGCACCGGCTCCTGCAGGGCGGCGTCGCGCCAGCTCCCGCCCCCGTCGGTCGAGACCTGCACGCCGCGGATCCGCCCGCGCCCGCTCCAGGCGAGGCCGGTGATCTCGTGGAAACCGGGGGCGATCCGCTGCGTGCCCGAGGGCCGCGTGATGATCGACTTGGCCTCCATCACGAAGGTGAATTGCCGCGCCGTGCCGTCCGGCATCAGGTCGGTGTACTTCGACGTCTCCTCGCGGGAATAGGCCGGCTCCGCCGTGACGTTGAGCCGGCGCAACCACTTCACGCTCATGTTGCCCTCGTAGCCGGGCAGCAGCACCCGGAGCGGGTAGCCCTGCTGGGGGCGCAGCCGCTCGCCGTTCTGGCTGTAGACCAGCAGGGCGTCGTCGAGGCACTTCGCGATCGGGATACTGCGGGTCAGCGCGGCGGCGTCCGCGCCCTCGGCCACGACCCACCGCGCGTCCGGCTTGAGCCCGGCCTCCGCCAGGACCGTCGCGAGGCGCACGCCGGTCCATTCGGCGCAGCTGACGAGGCCGACGAGGTCCGACGCCGTCTTGCCCTTGATCGCCTCGAAGCCCGGGTTGCCCGAGCATTCGAGGAAGTAGATGTGCGACTCCGACGGGAAGCGGCGGATGTCGTCCATCGTCAGGATGAGCGGCGTCTCGACGAGTCCGTGGATCATCAGCCGGTGCTGGGCGGGATCGATGTCCGGAATGCCGCCGTGGTGGCGCTCGTAGAACAGGCCGTTGGGCGTCAGGATGCCGTCGAGATCCTGCAGCGGCGTGCGGCTCGACGCCGAGATGTACTGCTTCAGACCCTTCGGGACGTTGCGGATGACGCCCTCCTCGAAGCGCGAGGGCCGGCCGTAGGTCTGGCTGCCGACATCGGCGCCCGGGACCTTCATCCATTCGGGCACGGCCGGAGGCGCCGCCTCGTCCGATCGGGCCGGCCCGCCCGCGAGGACGGCCGCGGCCGCCGCCGCGCCTTGTGCGAGGAAGCGGCGCCGCGCCGGCGGCGATTCATCGTCCTGGCTCATCGCATGGCCCTCCGCCTCGCCCCGCCCGCCGGGGCAGGCCCAGAGTCTCACGCAACGGCGCTCCCTCCTAGTCCCGTCGGAACGGCGCCCGGCGCGCGGTCCGGGGACGGACACACGCGACGAGATCGTCGACGGCTCCGAGCAGGGCCGCCGGCACGATGTGGAGGCCGTCAGCGCGAACCCGTCTCGTGGTGCGCCCGCAGGCGTCGCAGGGCCTCGAGATCGAAGACCTCGTCGGCGCGCCCGTAGCCGCCATCCACGACCTCGTCGACCAAGACCATGGTGTGCGGGCGCGCGGCCTCCCCGAAGAAGGAGACCAGCAGATCCGTCGTGCGGTGGATCAGATCCGCCTTCTGCGGACCGGTCATCATGCCCTGCGGGATCTTGAAATTGGCGAACGGCATCGATCGTCTCCAGGCTGAACTGATGAAACACGGGTCGCGCCCGCGCGCGGCGACGCGGATCTCCTCGCGGATCTCCGCGCGCACCTCATTCCTGCGCCGCGCGGGCCGCGCGAGCGGCCTCGTTCAGGGTCGCGACGGCCGCGTCGAAGCGGTGCTCGGCCTCGGCGTTGCGCTGGAAGGCGACGCGCTGCACCAGGATCTCGGCCGGCGTCGGCCGCTGCTGGAACAGGGCCATCACCTCGTCGATGAAGTCGGCCAGCGGTAGGTAGCCCGCACGGGTGGCCTGGCCGGGCGTGAGATCCGTCTGGACCGCCGGCGGCACCAGCTCGATCACCTCGACCCGGCCCTTGAGGACCTCGCGCAGCGAGACCGTGTAGCTGTGGATCGCCGCCTTCGTCGCCGAGTAGGTCGGTGTGGTCGTCAGGGGCACGAAGGCCAGCCCGGACGACACGTTGATCAGCGCCGCGTCCGGCCGTGTGACCAGATGCGCGACGAAGGCATCCGTCAGACGGATCGGGCCGAGCAGGTTGGTGGTGATCGTCGCCTCCGCGTCGGAGAGGTCGCGCGCCTGATCCAGCGCCTCGAAGCGCATGATGCCGGCGTTGTTGATCACCACGTTCAGGGCCGGGTGCTCAACCGTGACGCGCCGGGCGAACGCCGCGATGTCTCCGGCATCCGCGATGTCGAGGGGCATCGCGTGCAGGCCCGGGCGGCCGGCCGTGACCCGTTCCAGCGCCTCCACGCGGCGACCGGCGACGATGACGGTGTTGCCGAGGTCGTGGAAGCGATGGGCGAGCGCGGCTCCGATCCCGGACCCGCCGCCCGTGATGAGGATCGTGTTGCCGGAGGTTTTCATGATGGCGACCCCGTTGTTGTCGCCGCAGAGAGTATGGTTGACACTCTCCGCCCTGAAGTAGGCACCGAAAAGATTTGTACGCACCGAAAGGAGAGTGTCGAATGCGCAGGGCTGCCCCGGATCCCGCGATCGAGGCGAAGCGGCGTGGGCCACCCCCGCAGGACGTCGATCCGGCGATCGAGGCCCTGGTGAACGACATCATCGGCCAAGTGGCCGACAAGTGGACCATGCTGATCCTCGAGGCCCTGGAGGAGCACGGCACCCTCCGGTTCACGCAGCTCGGCCGGGCCGTGGGCCGGATCAGCCAGAAGATGCTGACGCAGACCGTCCGCCAGATGGAGCGGGACGGTCTCGTCCGGCGGACGGTGCATCCGGTGATCCCGCCGCACGTGGACTACACGCTGACGCCGCTGGGCCGGAGCCTGGGCGCCGCGTTCTGCGGCGTGTGGATCTGGGCCGAGACGCACCACGCCGAGATCGAGCGGGCCCGGCGGGCGTTCGCCGCGGCGGCCGACGCTCCGGATCTTCCCGCCGACGCCGAGGCACCGTGAGGACGGAGGGCTTCCCGATCGCGGTCTGGCCGCGGAGGACGGAGGGGCGTGCGGCCCTGGCGGGCTCGCCCGCGCGGGGCGGCCCCGCGCCTATTAACTGTCGAGCGGAAGAGCGATGTCGTCCTTCTCCAATGGTCTCGCCAAGCTTGGCGTTTCAGTCTAGCGTCTAGACTGAATTCGGCGGCAAGGCGGGCGCATCATGCAATCCACCCCTCCGTACGGTGAGCCGCCGCTCCCGATCAGTTCCGACGCGATCGCCGACGGCCCGAAGGTCCCCGGCGCGGCGCGGCGTCGCTCCGTGGTCGCGGGCGCCATCGGCAACACGCTCGAATGGTACGATTTCGCCACCTACGGGTATTTCAGTGCCGTCATCGGCCGGAACTTCTTCCCGTCCGACAGCCCCACGACGTCGCTGCTCTCGGCCTTCGCGGTGTTCGCCGCCGCCTTCTTCATGCGCCCGATCGGCGGCATTGTGTTCGGCCACATCGGCGACCGCTACGGCCGGAAGACAGCCCTGCTGCTGTCGGCGGGCCTCATGGCGGTCTCGACCTTCCTGATGGGCTGCCTGCCCACCTACGCGTCGGCCGGACTCCTCGCGCCCGTCCTGCTCGTGGTGCTGCGGCTCGGCCAGGGTCTCTCCGTCGGCGGCGAGTACACCTCCTCGGCCATCTTCCTGTCCGAGACCGCAGCACCGGCGCGCCGCGGTCTGACCGGCAGCCTCGCCTGCATCGGGGCCGCCGGAGGCATCCTGCTCGGCTCCATTGCCGGGACGCTCGTCACCGGCCTGCTCACGCCGGAGGACGTGCACCAGTGGGGCTGGCGCCTGCCGTTCCTCTTCGGGATCGTGCTCGGCATCTTCATCTTCGCCCTGCGTCGCCATATCGACGACGATCACGTCGAGACCGTGTTTCGCGAAGATCGGACACCGACGGACCAGCGCTCACCGCTGCGCACGGCCGTCGAGATCGACGGCTCCGCCATGCTGCGCGCCTTCGCGATGAATCTCGGCCTGGCGTGCGGCTTCTACGTGGTGTTCGTCTACCTCGTGACGTTCATGCACACCGTGTCGGGCCTCCCGCAACACACGGCGTTTCTCATCAACTCCCTCGCCATGGTGGTTCAAGCCGTGTGCATCCCGATCGCCGGAGCCCTGTCCGACCGCTTCGGGCGCAAGCGTGTTCTGGTTCTGACCGGGGCGGGCCTGACAATCCTGTCATGGCCGCTCTTCATGCTGCTGACCACCGGCGACACGCTTCTGATCGTCCTGAGCCAGGTCGCGTTCGCGATCCTGATCGCCGGCAACGCCGCCGTCGTGCCGACGGCGTTCGTCGAGATGTTCCAGCACCGCTCGCGCTGCACGGCCCTGGCAATCAGCTTCAACGCCTCGATGGCGCTGGTCGGGGGCACCGCCCCGATGGCCGCGACGTGGATCGTCCACCACCTGGCCTGGCCCACGGGGCCGGGCCTCTACGTCGCCGTGCTGTCGGCCATCTCGCTCGCCGCAGTCCTCACGATGCGCGATCGGACCGGAGAATCGCTCGCGTGAGAGGATCGGCGCGCGGGGGGCGACACGCGGAGGCCGAAGTCACATTGCGGCTCTCACAGAGCCGACGCCCCCATCGGTCGGCGCTCGTCTCGACGGTGCCGGGCGTCCGATCGGCGGCGATCCGGGCGGCGCGGTCAATAGGTCACCCTCACTAGTGGAAGCCGAGAGCGGCTCAGCTAAAATCGACTGAGGGAGACAGAAGAGAGCCTGTCCAGCAATGATCGGGTGAGCACTGCGGAGATCTCTTCTTGCTCGACGCGGTCATCGCCATGACCGGCAGACGGGCATCGGCGCTCCCGAGGGACCTGGAGCATGGGATTCGACGTGACACGACCTCTCTGGCGCTCAGTCTCATCCCGCCTCGTCGTCGTGTCCTTCTCAGTCCTGATGATCGCGCCGGCGGCGCGGGCGGCCAGCACTCTGGAGGCGGCTCTCCGCGCGGTGCCGGATTCCGTCCTGGCGACGCCTGACCCGATGCCGATCGTCTTCATGGACGTCCAGGCGCTGTCCCGGGCCGCCGGCGGCGCGCTGAGCGACGCCGGCCTGCGGCGCATGGCCTTCGCGCAGAGCATCCGCCCGCTGAACGCCCTCAGCTACGGCGGCGCGCAGACATGGACCGAGAAGGCCGGCATCCCGTTCGAGGACATCTCCTATTTCGCGGCCTTCGGCCAGCCTCCGGCGCGCGTCACTCACTGGGGTCTGGCGACGAAGGCGGCAGCCGACACCCTGGTCGCCAAACTGAAGGACAGGAACTTCCGGCCGGTCCCGACCGCGCCGCGCATTCTCGCCAACGGGGAGCCCCGCGCCCTGAATCTCAGGGCCCGGCAGCCGACCGATCCCTGGTCCGGCCCGATGGGCGAGACCAGCGCGATCCTGGCGATCGATCGCGTCATCGCGCAGGCGTCCGCGGCCGCAGATCTGGAGACACGCGTCGGGGGCGGCCGGAGCGCGGCGGATCACGAGGCGGTCGCCACAGCGCTGACGGGTCTGGCCGCCGCGGATGAGCGCGACCCGGGCGCGATCCTTCAAGCGGCCGTCGTGACGCCGCTGATGGGGATCACCCCCGACGATCCTGCCGCCCTCCTGTCGGCGACGACCGATCTGGCCGCGCAGAGGAAGGCGATCGAGGGTCAGCGCGAGCGCGGACGGGACGGCGTCCCGGCTTATGCCGGCGGTATCGTGGCGGACTATCAAGGGAAGAACGGTCCGGCCCTGCTCGTATCCCTCGCCTATCCCGATTGCCGGACGGCCGACAGGGCCGTCTCCGCGCTGAAGGCGCGTTGGCGAGCCGGCATGGCCCCTGCGGCCTCCGTCGACGGCCGTTCGGTCGAGAGCCCACAGCGCGGCTGTGCCGCCGTCCTCCGCGTCGATCGTGCCGCGGGTGCGAACACCCCGTTCGGAGAGTTCCTCGGGACCTCCCTGCAGCGCGGCTTCAATGTCCTGCAGATCGGGTCGCAGCGATGACCGGGCTCCGACGCGCCGGACCGGAGCACGACTGTCCCGGCCGGCACGGTCGAGACGCGGTCGAGGCGCGGCTTTCCTAGGCCTCGGCCGCCCTGGGCGCGGCCGGGTCGCCGGTCGCCCCGAGTTCGGCGGCGAACTTGCCGAAGAACTCGTCGGCGAGCTTGCGCGCGGTCGCCTGCATGAGCCGGCCGCCCAGCGTCGCGATCTTGCCGCCGACCTCGGCCTTGGCGGTGTAGGTCAGGAGCGTCTCGCCGCCCTCCGCCGCGAGGCTGACGGCGGCGCGGCCCTTGGCGAAGCCCGCCATGCCGCCGTTGCCCTGGCCGACGAGGCTGTAGCCCTCGGGAGGGCGCATGTCCTCCAGGCGGACCGTGCCCGCGAAGGTCGCCGAGACCGGCCCGACCTTGAGGGCGACCTTGGCCGTCATCTCCTCCGGGGAGGCCTGCACCAGCTCCTTGCAGCCGGGGATGCAGCGGGCCAGCACCTCCGGATCGTTCAGCGCCGCCCAGACGGCCTCCCGCGCGACCGGGATCCGATACGCGCCAGTGATGTCCATCCTGGTCTCCTCTTGACACTGCGCCGCCCACCGGCCGGTGCGGGCGCTCAGACCGCGCAGTAGCGCGCCTGGATCTCGGGATCGTCCCGCAGCGCGGCCGCGGGGGCGTGGTAGACGACGGCGCCGCCGTCGACGATGTAGACGCGGTCGGACACGTCGAGGGCGAGCTCGACGTTCTGCTCCACGAGCAGGATCGTGGTGCCGGCCCGCTTCATCGCGACGAACTGCGCGAACATCTCCTCGACCAGGATCGGCATGATCCCCTCCGAGGGCTCGTCGAGGAGCACCATCACGGGCTCGGCCATGAGCGCCCGGGCGATGGCGAGCATCTGCTGCTCGCCGCCCGACATCGTGACCGCCTCCTGCTTCAGGCGCTGCTTCAGCCGCGGGAAGGTCTCGGCGATGACCTCGATCCGCCGCGCCTCGTCGCGGCGCGTCGCGCGCGCCCCCCGTCCTGCCCCCCTGGCGGCCAGGATGCCGAGGCGCAGGTTCTCCTCCACGGTCAGCCCCGGCACGATGCGCCGCTCCTCCGGCACGTAGGCGAGGCCCTGGTGGAAGCGCTCGTGGGGCGGCCGGTGGAGGATGTCGGCGCCCGCGAAGGTCACGCGCCCCTCGCGCTTCGCCACGAGGCCCATGATCGCCTTCAGCGTGGTGGTCTTGCCGGCGCCGTTGCGGCCGACCAGCGTGACGATCTCGCCGGGGCGCACCTCCAGCGAGAGGCCCTGCAGGATGTGGGAGTGGCCGTACCACGCCCGCAGGTCCTCGACCGCCAGGAGCGGCTGCGTGACGGCGGCGCTCATGCGGTCGTGCCCGTGATCTTGCCCGCCGTGTTGCCCAGGTAGACGCGGCGCACCTCCGGATGCGCCCGGATGTCGTCGGGGCTGCCCTCGGCCAGGAGCTGGCCCTGGTGGAGGACGACGAGGCGCCGGCACAGGCCCATGACGAGCTTCATCTTGTGCTCGACGAGGATCAGCGTCCGGGTCTCGGCGAGGCGCTGCACGAGGTCCATCATCTCGCGCGTCTCCTCGGGGCTCATCCCGGCGGTCGGCTCGTCGAGGAGGAGGAGGCTCGGCTCGGCGGCCAGCGCCACCGCGATCTCTAGGGCGCGCTGCTCGCCGTGGGCGAGTTCGCGCGCGAGGCGGTCCATCCGGGCGCCGAGCCCGACCTCGCCGAGGAGTTCCTCGGCCCGCTCCGCCAGCTCGGGATAGGCCGCGCGGTCCCGGAAGAACGCGAAGCGGACCCGCCGAGCCTGGGCGGCCACCCGCACGTTCTCGCGCACCGTGAGGTGCGGGAAGACGTTGGTGATCTGGAACGACTTGGCGATGCCCATCCGGGCGAAGGCGTGCGGGGCCGCCCCGGTGATGTCGCGCCCGCGGAACAGCACGCGGCCCTCGCTCGGCGGGAAGGCGCCCGAGATCAGGTTGAAGAAGGTCGACTTGCCCGCCCCGTTCGGTCCGATGATCGCGGTGATGCCGCCCTCCGGGAACGCGACGGTCACGTCCGACAGGGCGCGGAAATGCCCGAACCGCTTGCCGAGGCCCTCCGTGGCGAGGATCGGCGGCGCCGCCACGGGCGCCGTGGCGGGCGCGGCGACGACCGGGGCGGCGCTCACCATCCGGCCCTCCTCAGGCGCGCCAGCGCCTCGCCCCAGATGCCGAGCGGCAGGAACAGCACGAAGGCGATGAAGACGGCGCCGACGAAGAGCTGCCAGTGGCTCGTCACGGTGGCGAGCCCGTCCTGCAGGAGCGCGAAGGTCGCGGCGCCGACGAAGGGCCCGAAGAAGGTACCCATGCCGCCGAGCAGCGCCATCATCACGGCCTGGCCGGAGGTCGAATAGTGCATCGTCTCGATCGGCACGATCGAGAGGTGGATCGCCTGGAGACCGCCCGCGAGGCCGCACAGGGCCCCGGAGATCACGAAGGCCGCGAGCTTCATGCGGCGCACGTCGTAGCCGCAGGCCTGCGCCCGGCCCTCGTTCTCGCGGATCGCCTCGAGGGCGGCCCCGAAGGGCGACGACAGGAGGCGCGAGAACAGCCAGACCGCGACGCCGACCACCGCCAGCGCGGCGTAGTACTTCACCACCGGGTCGAGGAGATTGAGGCTGAAGCCCGGCAGGGCGAGCGTCGGCACGTTGATGCCGCGCAGGCCGTTCTCGCCGCCGGTGAAGGCCTCCGCCTGGTAGAAGGCGTAGTAGACGCACATCGACAGCGCCAGGGTCGTCATCGCGAAGTAGATGCCGCGGGTGCGGATCGCCAGCACGCCCATGACGGCGGCGATGAGTGTCGCGAGCAGCGTGCCGGCGACGAGCGCCAGGGCCGGGTGCAGCCCGTAATGGACGATGGCGATGCCGCAGCCGTAGGCGCCGCCGCCCAGGAAGGCGGCGTGGCCGAAGGACAGGAGCCCGGTATAGCCGAACAGCAGGTTGAACCCGAGGGCGTAGAGCCCGAGCACCAGGATGTTCACGGCGAGGGCCTGGTAGGGCGCGATCCAGGGGAACACGAGGAGGAAGGCGAGCGTCAGGGCGACGCGGTGCCGGCCGCACCACGCCAGCCGGCGGCCGGCCCGGCCGGAGCCCGGCCGGGCCGCCGGCAAGGTAGCCGGAAGGGCGCCGCCCTTCGTGACGGCAGAGGCGGGGGCGCGGGCACTCATCCGAGGGCTCCAGCCCGGCCGAGGAGGCCCCGGGGCCGCACGAGCAGCACCAGGGCCATGAGGGCGAAGATCGCCATCTTGGTCATGTCGGGGGCAACGAGCGACGTCATCGCCACCACGATCCCGACGATCAGCCCGGCGAGCACGGCGCCGGCCAGCGAGCCCATGCCGCCGACCACCGTGACCACGAAGGCCTCGGCGAGCACCGGGATCCCCATCTCGGGCGTGACGCCCTGGAGGGGCGCGGCGAGGATGCCGGCGAGCCCGGCGAGCGCGCAGCCCAGGGCGAAGACCGCGAGCCAGACCTTGCTGATCTCGATGCCGAGCACCTGCACGATCTGCGGGTCGCGGGCGCCGGCCCGGATCACGAGGCCGAAGGGCGTGCGCTCGATGAACAGCCACAGGGCGCCCACCACCGCCAGCGCGAACCCGATCAGGAACAGGCGGTAGAGGGGGAAGTAGCCGATGCCGATGTCGACCGCGCCGCGCAGTTCGGGCGGCGCCCCGAAGGGCAGGCCGGTCAGCCCGAAGGCGATGCGCACGCTCTCGACCATCACGTACGACAGGCCGAAGGTGAGGAGCAGCGGGTCGTCGATGCCGCGCCCGTAGAGGGGGCGCACGAGCACGCGCTCCACGGCGAGCCCGAGGAGCCCCATCGCCAGCGGCGCCGCGACGAGACTCAGCCAGAAGCTGCCGGTGTAGCCGTACAGGAAGACGCCGACATAGGCGCCGACCATGAAGAACGCGCCGTGGGCGAAGTTGACGACGTTCATCAGCCCGAAGATCAGCGACAGGCCGATGCCGACAAGCACGTAGATCGCCCCCAGCGCGATGCCGGTCACGAGCTGGAGGGCGAGGAGATCGAGGGGGAAACCGCCGATCGTGATGGCGCTCAAGGCCGCGCCCTCCCGCGGGTTCGCATGGGGCGCCTCACGCCTTGTGCCCGAGTTCGTCGCAGCCGCGCAGGAAGCGCTCGTCGGGCCCCTCCGTGCCGAGGATCGTGAAGACGTCGTCCGGCGTCTTCATGTCCTTCGACTTCGCCTCGACGATCAGGACCGACTGCACCGACTGGTGGTCGCATTTCCGGAAGCTCTGCGGACCCTTGTAGAAGTCGGCCTGCAGGGCCTCCATGGCGGCCACGACCTTGTCGGTCTCGACCGACCCGGCGGCCTTCACGCCCTCCAGCACCGAGCGGACGCCGGCATAGCCCAGCGCCCCGTAATCCGACGGGACGGCGCCGTTGTAGGCGGCGCGGAACCGGTCGTTGAACGCCTTGGCGGAGGGCACGCTGTCCTCCAGGCGCCAGTAGTAGGAGGTGCCGCCGATCACGCCGTCGAAGGCGTCGCCGCCGGCCTTGCGGGCGGTGAAGAGCAGGACCGGCGCGACGAGCTTGGTGGTGCGCTTCAGGCCGAACTCGGTCGCCTGCTGGATCGAGACGACCTGGTCCCGGCCGAAATTGCACAGGCAGAGCACGTCGGGCTTGAGCGCGGCGATCCGAGGCAGGAAGGCCGAGTAGTCGGAGGCGCCGATCGGGTGGCGGATGTCGGCCACGACCTCGATGCCCGAGGCCTCGCCGGCGCGCTTGAACCCGCGCATCATCTCGTGGCCGTACGCGTAGTCGGCGCTGAGGAAGGCGACGCGCTTGCCCGATTTCGGGAAGACGTAGCGGCCGACCGCGCCCGCGGTCATGTGCGGGTTCAGGGCCTCGTGGAAGGTGGTGCGGCCGAAATCCTTGGCCTCGTTGATCGCGTCGGACTGGCTGATCGAGTTGTAGATCACGCCGCGCTCGCGGGCGACATTGTTGATCGACAGGGTCACGGCCGCCGAGAGGCCGCCGACCAGGAAGTTGACCTTGTCCTTCTCGATCAGCTCGAGGGTCCGGGTCGCCGCCTCGCCGGGGTTGAGCTTGTCGTCGCGCACGAGGAGCTCGGCCGTGCGGCCCTGGAAGCCGCCGGCCTCGTTGAACGCCTTGACGGCGAGCTGGGCGGCGCGGACCTGGTCGTTCGCCTCGGCCCCGAAAGCGCCGGTGAGCGGCACCGGGAAGCCGATCCGGATCGGGCCTCCGGTCGAACCGCCTTGCGCGATCGCGGAGCGCAGGAGCGCCGGGGCGGCGAGCGCCAGCGCGGATGCGGCGGCGCTGCCCTGGAGCAGCCGGCGCCTGTCGAAGCCCGTTCCCATTCCCGTCCCTCCGTCGGCGTTTCCTCGTCGGGACCGGTCTCTTCGGCGGACCGTGCCCCGTGATGGTCGATGTGTCCTGACCCGAAAGGGTCATCCGTCCTCGCGAGCGCAGCGAAGCGATCCAGGGATCCGCCACGTTCGGCAGCGTCCCGCTGCCCTGGGTTGCTTCGCTGCGCTCGCAAAGACGGGGAAGCCTATCCGCTTTATCCGTCCTGTGATCAGATCAGTCCCAGCGCCTCCAGCACGACCTCGGGCGTCACCGGCTGGTGCGCGACACGGGCGTTCAGCGGCGCGAGCGCGTCGTTGATGGCGTTGACGACCGCGGCCGGCGCGCCGGCGGTGCCGGCCTCGCCCGCGCCCTTGGCGCCGATCTCGGACGACGCGGTGGCCGAGACCACGTGGGCGACCGCGATATCGGGCATCTCGCCGGCCATCGGCACGAGGTAGTCGGCCATCGACCCGTTCAGCAGCTGGCCCTCGCCGTCGTAGAGGCAGTGCTCGAACAGGGCCCCGCCGATCCCCTGGACGATGCCGCCGCGGATCTGCTCGTCGACGAGGAGCGGGTTGAGCACGGTGCCGCAATCCTCGACGCACCAGTGCTTGAGAAGCCGCACGAAGCCCGTCTCGGTGTCGACCTCGACGTAGGAGGCCTGCACGCCGTTGGTGAAGGCGAAGGGGTAGTCCTTGGGCACGTAGTGCCGGGTCGCCACGAATTCGGGCTGCACCCCCGGCGGCAGCGTGTCGGGGCGGAAGTAGACGATGCGGCCGAGCTCCGCGAGCGGCATGCGCTCGGTCCCGGTGCCTGCGTCCACCACGGCGCCGTCGCGGACGTCGAGGCTTTCCGGATCGGCCTGCAGGATCGCGCCCGCCACCGCCAGGACGTTGCCGCGCAGCGCCTTGCCGGCCTGCCACGCGGCCTCGCCGCCGATGCCGGCCCCACGCGAGGCCCAGGTCCCGCCGCCGTAGGGCGTCGCCTGCGTGTCGCCGGAGATCACCCGGACCTTGTCCATCGGCACGCCCGTGGCGGTGGCCACGATCTGCGCGATGATGCCCTCGGTGCCCTGGCCCTGCTCGGTGACGCTGACCGACGCGACGACGCCGCCCTGCGGATCGAGCCGGATCGTGCAGCCGTCCTGGGAGGAGATGCGCGCGCCGCCGACCCCGTAGAAGGCCGCCGACGGGTTGGTGATCTCGATGAAGGCCGCGAGCCCGATGCCCCGGTGGATCCCCCGCGCGCGCAGGTTCGCCTGCTCGGCCCTGAGACCGTCGTAATCCATCATCGCCTTGAGCTTGGCGAGCGCCGCTTGGTGGGACAGCTTCTCCAGCTTGATCCCCGAGACGCCCGCGCAGGGATAGGCGTCGTCCGGGATGACGTTGCGCTCGCGCACGGCCAGGGGGTCGAGGCCGAGCCGGGCGGCGCCGAGATCGACGAGCCCCTCGGCGACCATCGTGGCGATCGGGTGGCCCACCGCCCGGTACTGGCAGGTCGGCGCCTTGTTCTGGAGCACGACGCGGGCGCGAGCCCGGTAGTGCTGGTGCCGGTAGGGGCCGCCGGTCAGGTTGACGACCTGGTTGGCCTCGACCGCGCTGGTGCGCGGGTAGACCGAGTAGGGCCCGATGCCCGTGAGGTCGTCCATGTCGAGGGCGAGGATGTCGCCCTCGGCCGAGAAGGCCATCCGGGCGGTGACCCGGTGGTCGCGGGCATGGATGTCGCTCTGGAAGCTCTCCAGCCGGTCGGCGACGAACTTGACCGGGCGCTTGAGCATCAGCGCCAGCGCGCAGGTCGCCATCTCGTCGGGGTAGATGTGGACCTTGATCCCGAAGGACCCGCCGACATCCTTGCAGATCACCCGCACCGCCCCCTCGGGGAGGGCGAGGTGCTTGCACAGGATGTCCTGCATCATGTGCGGCGCCTGGAAGGAGTGGTGGACGGTGAGCATCCCGTCCGCCGCCGCCCAGTCGGCCAGGATCACCCGCGGCTCCAGGCACACGCCCGTGTGCCGGCCGAACTGGAAGGTCTCCTCGACCACCAGGGCCGCGTCGCGGAAGGCCGCGTCGACGTCGCCGACGTCGAGGACGCGCTCGAAGGCGAGGTTGTCGCCGAGCTCGGCGTGGATCGCGGGCGTCGCGGGATCGAGCGCCGTCTCCATGTCGACGACGGCGGGGAGCGGGTCGAACTCGACCGTGATCGCCGCGAGCGCGTCCTCGGCCTCGGCCCGGCCGTGCGCGACGACCGCGCAGAACGGCTCGCCGACCCAGGTCACCCGGTCGAGGGCCAGGGCGTGCTGGGGCGCCGAGCGCAGGCCCTTGAAGTGGCCGAGCACGCCGACCCACGGCGTGCACACGGCCGCCAGTTCGGGCCCCGTCACCACGGCGATCACGCCGGGCATCGCTTTGGCGTCCGCGGTGTCCAGGGCGACGATGCGGGCGTGGGCGTGGGGGCTGCGCAGGAAGGCGACGTGGCCGAGGCGGGCGACGGCCACGTCGTCCACGTAGACGCCCCGTCCCTCGAGCAGGCGCCGCGCGTTCGGCCGCGGGACCGAGCGGCCGATATAGCTGTTCGGCCGGTCGAGGAAGGTGAGGCCGCCCGGATCCGCGCTCATTCGGCGGCCTCCAGGCCGGCATCCCTGCCGGCATCCCGGCGACCTTGCCCGCGCGCCTCGGCGGTCGCCGCGATGGCGTCGACGATGGCGTGGTAGCCGGTGCAGCGGCAGTAATTGCCCGCGATCGCCGCGCGGATCGCCTCGCGCGAGGTGGCCGCGTCCGCGTCGTCCAGGAGCTCGGCGGCCGTCACCAGCATCCCGGGGGTACAGTAGCCGCATTGCAGGGCGTTGCGGGCGTGGAAGGCGTCCTGCAGGTCGCGGATGCGCCCGCTCTCGGTCAGGCCCTCCACGGTCTCGACGGTGGCGCCGTCGGCCTGGACGCCGAGCATCAGGCAGGACCGCACCGCCCGGCCGTCGACCAGGATCGTGCAGGCGCCGCACACGCCGTGCTCGCAGCCGAGATGCACGCCGGTGAGGCCGAAGGACTGGCGCAGCAGGTCGCCGAGATGCATCCGGGCGGGGACATGCGCCCGCACGGCCTCGCCGTTCAGCGTGAAGGCGACCGCGTGCGCGCGGTCGGGGCTCTCAGACGCCATCGGGACCGCCCTCCTGCGCGCTGCCGCCGCGCATCCTCGCCGCCACGCGGCCGAGGATCACGCGGGCGAGGTGGAGCCGCGTCGCGGCCTTGGTCGTCGGGTCGTCCGGCGGGTCGAGCTCACCGGCGAGCGCCGCCTGGGCGCCCGCGAGGTCGCCGGCCTCCAGGGCCGCCGCGGCGGCGCGGGCGAGCACCGGCCGGTCGGCCACGCCGAAGAAGGCGAGGCGTAGGTCCGACAGGCCGCCTTCGCCTCGCCGCCCGGTCGCCGCGAGGCCGACGAGGGCGTAGTCGCCGTGGCGGCGCGACAGTTCCTCGAAGCCCCAGACCGCGTCGGCCCCCGGAACCGGGAACTCGATCGCCGTGACGATCTCGCCGGGCTCCAGGGCCGTCGTGTAGAGGCCCTGGAAGAAATCGTCCGCCGCGACGCGCCGCTCGGCCCCGGGCCCGCGCACCACGATCGAGGCGCCCGCGGCGAGGCAGCAGGCGGGCCACTCGGTGGCCGGGTCGGCCAGCGCCACCGAGCCGCCGATCGTGCCGCGGTTGCGGATCGCCGGATGGGCGATGTGGGGCAAGGCGGCGGCGAGCAGCGGCAGGCGCTCGCGCACGAGCGCCGCGGTCCCGACGTCGCGGTGGCGCGTCATGGCGCCGATCCGCACAGTGCCGCCGGCCTCGTCGCCGACCTCCGAGACACCTGTGAGTTCGGGGATCGCGTTGAGGTCGACCAGCAGGCCGGGCGCCGAGAGCCGCATGTTGAGGGCCGTGACGAGGCTCTGGCCGCCCGCCAGCGGAACGGCGTCCTCCCCGTGCTCGGCGAGCAGGGCCAGCGCCGCGTCGAGCGAGGCCGGACGCGCGTAGGCGAAGTCGGGCGCCTTCAAGCCCTGGTCCTCCTCCCGATGGGCTTGCCCATGACCGCCCCGATGGGACAGGCTGGAAGCCTCTATTTATCGTTCGCTCAATAGAAGGCGAAACCGAGATGGCGTCAAGCAGGCCGGCGGACAGTGGCGGTCGCGTACCGACCGGCCGGCGGCTGACGCCCGAAGCCCGCGAGCGCCAGATCGTCGAGGGCGCGGTCGCCTACTTCGCCGAGGTCGGCCTCGACGGGCACACCCGGGAGCTCGCCCGCCGGCTGGGCATCACGCAGCCGCTGCTGTTCCGCTACTTCCCGACCAAGGCGGCGCTGATCGAGCGCATCTACGAGGAGGTCTATCTCAGGCGCTGGGATCCCGGCTGGGAGGCGACGGTGCGCGACACCGCGCTCCCCGTCCTCGAGCGCTTCCGGCGCTTCGAGATCGACTACCAGCGCCGGATCGACGACTACGCGTGGCTGCGGATCTTCGTGTCGGCCGGCCTCAAGGGGTTCGATCTGCCGAGCCGCTACCTCGGCATGGTCCGCGCGCGCATCTTCGCGCCGCTGCTCGCCGGGATGCGCGCCGAGTCGAACCTGCCGGACCCGGAGGTTCAGCCGCTCGCCGCGGACGAGTTCGAGCTCCTGTTCGGCATCCACGGCGCGCTGGTCTACGTCGGCCTGCGCTCGCGGGTCTACGGCATGGACGGCACGGCGGACCGCGACGCGGTCCGGGCCGCCATGCTCGACGCCGCGCTTCCGGGGCTGCTCGCCACCCACCGCCGGGTGGTGACGGCGGCGCGGTCGTCCGACGCGCTGTAGGGCCGTCCCGGGATACCCGGATCACGGGAGACGCCGGTCCGGCCCGCCCGCGTCACCGAAGCGGGCCGCCGCGGCGATGACTTTCGCGGGAACTGCGTTAGCCTCGCGGGCCGGAGGAACGCCATGACCCAGGGAACGGAACCGGCGGCGCTGCCGCCCCACTTGGCGCAGGAATACGCGGCGGCGCGGGACAACGGCTGCGTCGGCACCCGGCTGCTCTCGGAGGATCACCGCTCCCGGGTCTGGACCATCGTCCTGGCGCCCGGCGACCGGATCGGCTTCCACACGCACGTGCTCGACTATTTCTGGACCGCGGTGACGGCGGGGCGGGCCCGCTCGCATTACGGCGACGGGCGGGTCGCGGAGGTCGATTACCGCGCGGGCGACATCCAGCACCTGTCGTTCGGGCCGGGCGAGTCGATGACCCACGACCTCGCCAATATCGGCGACACGGAGCTGATCTTCACCACCGTCGAGTTCCTGGACAGCGCGAACCCGCCCCTCGCGCTCCCGGCCGCCGTGCGCGCGGAGGCGACCCGCCGCGCGGCCTAAGCGCGGGGGATATCGGGCGGCACCGCCGTCCCGGCCATCACCGCCTCGGGGCTGCGGAACCGCTCCGCCGCCGCCCGCTCGGCCGCGCCGCGCTGCTGCGCCTGCAGGTACGCGCCGAGATCGCGTCCCCGCGCCACGACGGCCGCGCCGTAGGCGCGTCGGCGCGCCTCGAAGGCCGTGAGCGCCGCGTCCACGTCGGCGCCGGCCGCGTCCAGGGCGTCCGCGAGGGCGGCGGCGTCCTCCATGGCCTTGGTCGCGCCCATCCCGACATGCGGCCGGGCCACGAAGGCGGCGTCGCCGATCAGGGCGACGCCGCGCGCCGGGATCATGGTCGGCGTCTCGATGTCCAGGATCGCCTGCAGGAACGGCTGCTCGGCGCGCAGCATGACCTCGGCGAAGGGCGGCGCGAGGATCCGCGCCGCGTCGGCGCGCATCGACTCCAGCACCGCGGCCTTGATGCGGCCCGGCGGGATGGAGAGGGCGTGGCGGACGCCGCCGGCATCGGTCAGCAGCGCGGCGAGCGCGCCCTTCTCGGTCGGCCTGTACCAGACCGCGTTGAAGCACAGCCCGGCGGCCTCGTCCGCGCGCCCGGGCACGGGATAGCCGAGGATCTGCTCGCCCGGAGGCAGGCAGAACGCGAAATGCCCGCCGATCGCCTCCCGGGTCGCCGGCGCGAGGGCCGCCGCGTCGACGACGGCGCGCCACGCCACGTAGCCGGCGTAGCGCGGCGCGACACCGCTCAGGAACCGGGACCGCACCGTCGAGAACTGCCCGTCGGCGCCGACGAGGAGATCCGCGGAGATCCGGCGGCCGTCCTCGAAGAAGGCGACGACGCGCGCGCCGTCGGATTCGACCGCGGCGAGCGCCGCGCCGTAGCGGACGCTGTCCGGGGGCACGGCGTCCAGGAGCAGGCCGTAGAGCCGTCCCCAGCTCGCGAGCACCTGCGGCAGGCTCCGCTCCGCGATCACGGTCCCGTCCCGGTCGAGGACCCGGCGGCCCTCGACGGTGACGCCGAGATCGCCCGCCCCGGCCGGAGCACCGCAGCGCGCCAGCACCGCCCGGAGGCCGGGATGCGTGACGATCCCCGCCCCGCGGCCCGTGAGCGCGGCCGCCGACCGCTCGAACACCGTGACGGCGTGGCCGCTCCGCGCGAGCAGGCACGCCGTGGTCAGCCCGGCGATCGAGCCGCCGATGACGGCCACGTCCAGTCGCTTCATGCAGCCCTCGAACCGGGACGGCGGTCCCGACCGCGCCCAGCATGGACGCGCCCGGCCGGCCGGCCAAGATCGAAATCGCCGCGGGGCGCCGCGCTAGACCGGCCGCACCAGCCGGTCGAGCCGCATCCGGGTGATCGCGTCGATCTCCTCCAGGGCCGTCGCCTCCTCGTCCGCGACCGCGCGCGCGAGGCGCTCCTCGAACAGCGCGCGGATCTCGCGCAGGTCCCGGCCGCGCACGGCGACGATGAACGGGAAGCCGAACCGGTGCCGGTAGGCGGCGTTCAGCCGGTCGAAGGCCGCGGCGTCCGCCTCCGTCAGCCGGTCGAGGCCGGCGCTGCCCTGCTCCTGCGCGGAATCGGCGGTCATCGCCCGGGCCCGGGCCTCGGGGCCGGCGAGTTCGGGATGGCCGTTGAGGAAGGCCAGACGCACGTCCGGCGGCGCCGCGCGCACGGCCGCCATCATCGCCCCGTGGAGAGCGGCGAGGTCGGCGAAGGGCGCCGCGCCGTGGGCGGCCCGGGCGACCCAGGGCGCGTGCTCGAAGACGCCGCCGAGATACGCGACGAAGGCGTCGCGCTCGAGGGCGTTGAGGCGGTCGAGGTCGATCATGCCACTCAGCTTCCGCGATAGGTGGTGAAGCTCGACGGGGCGCACAGCATCGGCACGTGGTAGTGCTGCTTGGCGTCGAAGACGGCGAACCGCACGACCGGGTTGTCGATGAAGATGTCGGCCTCCGCCGTGCCGGCCCGGCCCTGAAAATATTGGTCGACGAAGAATTCCAGCTGGTACTGGCCGGTCTCGGCCTTGTCGGCCGGGAGGATCGGCGCGTCGGTCCGGCCGTCGGCGTTGGTGACGACGCTCTTCACGAGCCGCCACTGGCCGTTCTCGAGGACGGAGAAGTCGATCCGGACCCCCGCGACGGGGCGGCCGCGATCGGTGTCGAGGACGTGTGTGGTGATGCCCGCCATGCCGGGTCTCCTTGTCGCGTCGGGGATCGGACGGGTCAGCTGCCGCGGTAGTAGGAATAGCCCCAGGGCGTGAACAGCACCGGCAGGTGGTGGCGCTGGCTCGCGTCGCGGATCCGGAACCGGATCGGCACGAGGCCGAGGAAGTTCGGGGTCGGGAGCTTCACGCCCAGGTTCGCGAAATACGCCTCGAGGTGCAGCACCAGCTCGTAGCGGCCCGCCTTGAAGGCCTCGTCGACCAGGAGCGGCTCGGCGGTCCGGCCGTTCGGCGCGGTGGTGACCGTCCGGATCGGCCGGTAGCCGGTGCCGTCGTGCATCGCGAGGTCGCAGACCATCCCGGCACCGGGCGTGCCGTGGAAATTGTCGATGGCGTGCAGGGTCAGCCGCGGCGAGAGGCCGGCCTGCGACACGGGCGCGGTGTTCAGCGTGCCGGGCTTGGTCGGGGAACCGGCCGGAGCATTGGCCGGAGCCGCCGCCGGAGCGGGCGTGCCCTGGGCCAGCGCCGGGCCCGCGGAGACCGCGGCCGCGGCGCCGAGCCCCGTCGCGACGAGGCCGCGCCGCGTCAGAGCGTGTCGTTCGGGTCCGTGTTCCAAGAAAGCCTCCCTCTCGTGCTGCGGTTCACGCCGGCTCGTGCGCCGCGCGGGCCCGGGCGCGCCGACCCATCTCCGGCGTCGCCGGCGGGACGAAGGCCAGGATCAGGACGAGCGCCGCGGCCTCGACGGCGGCGACCAGCCAGAGGCCGGTCGCGACCGAGCCGGTCTGCTCGCGCAGGTAACCCATCGCCGCCGGCGCTCCGAAGCCCGCGAGATTGGCCACCGAGTTGATGAGCGCGATGCCGGCCGCGGCCGCCGACCCGGCGAGGAAGCGGCCGGGGATCTGCCAGAAGACCGGGATCGCGCTCATCGTGCCGACGATCGCCACCCCGAGCATGAGCAGCGCGAGGACCGGCGCGCCCGCGATGAAGACGCCGGTGAGCGCGATGGCCAGTGCCCCGACGAAGGCCGGGACCCCGCAATGCAGCCGCGCCTCGCCGGTCCGGTCCGAGTGGCGGCCGTTCAGGATCATCCCGGCGCCGCCGCAGAGATAGGCCGCCGACATGATCCAGCCGACCGTCAGCGGGTCGGTGAAGCCGGCGTCGCGCACCACGCTCGGGCCGAAGAAGGTCAGGGCCGAGTTCGCCGTGACGATGCAGAAGAAGATCGCGATGCACTGCCAGACGCGCGCGTCCTTCAGCGAGGCGAGGATGCGGTGCTCGCGGTGGCCGAGGGCCGCGGCGTCGCGCGCGAGGTCGGCCTCGACCAGCGCCTTCTGCTCCGCCGTCAGCCAGCCGGCCTTGGCGGGCCGGTCCGTGAGGTAGAACAGCGTGACGATCCCGGCCAGGATCGACGGGATGCCCTCGAGCAGGAACACCCACTGCCAGCCGGACCAGCCGTTGACGCCGTGCATCCCCGACATGATCGCGCCCGCGAGCGGCCCCCCGATGACGCCGGCCAGCGCCGAGGCGGACATGAACAGCCCGAACACCTTCGCCCGGCGCTCGCTCGGATACCAGTAGGTCAGGTACAGGATGACGCCGGGATAGAATCCGGCCTCGAAGACGCCGAGCAGGAAGCGCAGGACGTAGAAGAACGCCGGCGTGGTCACGAACATCATCGCCACGCAGCAGAGCCCCCACAGCAGGGTGATCCGCGCGATCGTCTTGCGGGCGCCGATATGCTCCAGCAGCAGGTTGCTCGGCACCTCGCACAGGAAGTAGCCGATGAAGAAGATCCCTGCGCCGATGCCGTAGACGGTCTCGCTGAACCGGAGCTCGGCCAGCATCTGCAGCTTGGCGAAGCCGATGTTGACCCGGTCGATCCAGGACAGGATCCACAGGACCATCAGGAACGGCAGCAGCCGCCACGTGATCCGGCGGTAGGCGTCGTCCAGGCGCGCGGGCGCCGCGAGGGCCGGCATGTCGGTCGCGTGGTGCGCCTGGATCGTCATGGCTGGCCCCACAAGGTTGCCCCATCCGGAACGGGGCGTTGGAATTCCGAGCGATGCAGGACGGCTGCCAGTCTCGCGCCGGCGGCCGCCCGCCCCGTCTCAGCCGATGGCTTCGCGCGGCGCGAGCAGCGTCGCGAGGGCGTGGCCGAGACCGACATTGTCCGCGGCGACGGCGGGCGGGCGCCGGTAGGGCGCGGCCGCGGCGGCGACGACCGCCTTCACCCCCGACGTGACCGAGCACAGGACCGGGACCGGCACGTGCGGCTGCAGGCGGGCCGCGAGGCCGACCAGGGCGGCGCCGCCGAGGATCACCGCCTCGGCGCGATCCTCCTCGGCGCAGGCCCGGCAGGCGGCCGCGAGGTCGGACAGCGCCGCCTCCGGGTCCTTGGCGATCTCGCCGCCGGTGCACGCGATCGTCCGGATGCCCGCGAGGCCGTCACCGACGCCGAGGCTCGCGACGCACTCGCGGAGCATGGGCTTCCACAGGGCCCCGCCGGTCACGATGGCGTAGCGCCCGGCGACCCGCTGGGCCTCGCGGCACGACGCTTCGAGCATCCCCACCACCGGGACCGGTGAGACCTCGCGCAGGGCCAGCAGCCCGGGATCGCCGAAGCAGGCGAGGAAGACCGCGTCGCAGTCCCGGCCGTGCTCCGCGAAGGCGTCGAGGGCGGCGTGGCCGGCGATGGCCAGGGCCGCCCGGCTGGCGATGTAGGCGGCGCCGAACCGCGCCGTGGCCGGGACGAAGGTCGCGGTCGCGCCCGCCATCGTCCCGACCTGCCCGGCCAGGAGGTCGGTCACAGACGTGCTGGTGTTCGGATTGAGCAGCAGGATCCGCATGGCGCCCTCGGGTGGCGGGAGCCGGCCGGATGGCCGGGCAGAGGCCCGCACGCAGCCGGCCGGGGATGGGGATGTCGGGGGCCCGGCGGCGCGGGTCAGGCCGCGCCGCCGGGCCGTTCGTGTCTCCGATCCGGACCGGGGCGGGTCCAGGTCCGGACGGCCTCAGGCAGGACGGCCTCAGGCAGGACGGGCCGCGCCCGCGGGGCGGCGCATGAGGGCGGTGTAGATCGCGAAGCCCAGGGCGCACCCGATGAACCACGTGAAGTTCGCCACGCCCTCCAGGCCCGGCAGGATCACGCAGAGCACGGGGATGAGGGCCGAGGGGATCATGGCGGTCACCGCGGCGCGGTTGTATCCGCCACTGTACCAGTACGTCCCGGCGGGGCTCATCGTGTAGAGGTCGTCGAGGACCACCTTCTGCTTCTTCACGAAGTAGAAGTCGGCGATCAGGATCCCGAACAGCGGGCCGATGAACGCGCCGAGGACGTCGAGCGTGTAGTGGATCACCGCGGGATTGTTGTAGAGATTCCAGGGCGTGATGAAGATCGAGCCGACGGCCGCGATCATCCCGCCCATGCGCCACGAGATCCGCCGCGGCGACACGTTCGAGAAGTCGAACGCGGGCGAGACGAAGTTCGCGACGATGTTGATCCCGATGGTCGCGGTCATGAAGGTGAAGGCGCCGAGCACGACCGCGAAGGTGCTGTCGATGCGGCTCACCGTCTCCACCGGGTCGGTGATCAGGTGGCCGAAGACCGGAACCGTCGCCGAGGCGGTGACGACCGTCAGGAGCGAGAACCCGAGGAAGTTCACCGGGAGACCCCAGAAGTTACCCTTCCTCACCGCCTCGAAGCTCGCGCCGTAGCGCGAGAAGTCGCCGAAGTTCAGCATCGGCCCGGAGAAGTAGGAGACCACGAGGGCGACGGCGTTGATCATCACCGGCAGGGCGTCCCAGCCGGTATACTTCACGGTGCCCAGGGTCAGCCCGATCTCGCCGATCCCGGCCTTGGCGACGAGGTACGCGGCGAGCGCGATCATCACCACGTAGACCGCCGGCCCCGCCCAGTCGATGAACACGCGGATCGCCTCCATGCCGCGCCAGAAGACCAGCGCCTGCAGGACCCAGAGCGTCATGAAGGCGGCCCAGCCCAGACCCGACAGGCCGGCGAAGCCGTACTGCTTGACGTCGGCGTAGACGGCGAGTTCGGGGTAGAAGCGGAGCGCCACCACCGTCAGCGCCGCCGAGGCGAGGTAGGTCTGGATGCCGTACCACGCGACCGCGATCAGCCCGCGGATGATCGCCGGGATGTTGGCGCCCTTGACCCCGAAGGAGGCGCGGCAGATCACCGGATAGGGCGTGCCGGTCTGCTGGCTCGGCTTGGCGACGAGGTTGCAGAAGATCTGGACGATCACGATGCCGACGAGCAGGGCGATCAGCACCTGCCAGCTCACGAGGCCCAGCGAGAACAGGGAGCCGGCGGTCACGTATCCGCCGACGCTGTGGACGTCAGACATCCAGAAGGCGAAGATGTTGTAGGTGCCCCAGGTCTGCTTGCGCAGCGGGGCCAGATCCTTGTTCACGAGATCCGGATCGTAGCTCGGCTTGATGACGACGGCTTCCCGTTCGTCCGACACGGCCGTGCTGATGCCGGCGGCCTCAACCTGTGCGTACATGGCGTTTCTCCCTGACTGGCGCAGCCCTGTTGCCGGGCTTTTTCCGTGACGCTGACGACCCGCTGGGACCGCCATGCAAAACCTGGAACTCTCCGTCTCCTGACTGCTGAAAACACGACCTGAATACAGATCACGACCGAGTTCGGACCTCGAAGTCCCGGTCGCGACGTCGACTTGTCTATCCCGCGACGACCGCCGCGAGGCGGGTCCGGAGGCCGCCCGCGTCGGCCGGGGCGCCCGCGGCCTCCGCGAGGAGCCGGGCCAGGCCGGACGGGTCGTCCGCCTCCGCGGGGAGTCCGGCCGCGTGGACCCGCTCCGCCATCGCCACGCCCGCCGCGGGCGACGCGTCGGCCAGCCCGGCGCAGACCGGGCCGAAGACCGCGCCGAACAGGGCGCGGCCCATGCGGGTCGGCCGGAAGCCGCCGCGCGGCGGGTGGGCCGCGATCCAGTGACGGGCGATGTCCAGCCGCGTGGTCACCCAGGCGTCGGGGTGATCGCCCACGTAGTCGAGGAACCGCTCCAGCGCGGCCATCCGCCCCGGACGCCCGACCAAGCGGCAGTGCAGCCCCACCGACATGATGCCGCCCCGTCCCGCCTCGCCCTCGCGGTACAGGACGTCGAATGTGTCCTTGAGGTAGCCGAAGAACTGGTCGCCGTTGTTGAAGCCCTGGGCGGTGGCGAACCGCATGTCGTTGGCGTCGAGGGTGTAGGGGACGACGAGCTGCTGACGCCCCCCGATCCGCAGCCAGTAGGGCAGGTCGTCGGCGTAGGAATCGGCGAGGTACAGGAATCCGCCCTCGGCGGCGCCGATGGCGAGCGTGTTCGCGGAGGTGCGTCCCTGGTACAGGCCGAGGGGCCTGCTGCCCGTCAGCGATGCCTGCAGCGCGACGGCGGCGTCGATATCGGCGCGCTCGGCTTCCGGGCTGTGGTCGCGGTAGTCGATCCAGCGCAGGCCGTGGCTGGCGATCTCCCAGCCGGACTCGACCATCGCGGCGACGGCCTCGGGGTTGCGCTGCATCGCCGAGGCGACGCCGAAGACCGTGACCGGGAGGTTGCGGCGCGTGAACGCGCGCCAGAGGCGCCAGAAGCCGGCGCGGGCGCCGTACTCGTAGATCGACTCCATGTTGGCGTGGCGCTTCCCCGGCCAGGGCAGGGCCCCGACGATCTCGGAGAGGAAGGCCTCGGACGCCGCGTCACCGTGGAGGATGCAGTTCTCGCCGCCCTCCTCGTAGTTGATGACGCACTGGACGGCGACGCGCTTGCCCCCGGGCCAGGCCGGGTCCGGTCGATGCCGGCCGTATCCGACCATGTCGCGGGGATAGTCCTGGTCGAGGTCGAACATGGCGTGATCCCTCGTTCCGACGCGAGATAGACGCACGGCCGACCGTTGGTCCAATATCTTGTTCGGCTTGATTGATAGGTTGCACGTTTAGATGGTGCGATCATTGATCTGAGTGTCGGAGCGCCGTCGGGCGGACCGCCACCGGCCTGTCGTCGATCCGGCGGAGCCTGCCCGTGCCGGGTCGACGACCACACCCGCCGCCGCGTCGGCGGGCCGACGGTCGGGCGTCCCGAGCGGGCACCGCGGACCCTAACGGGTGCGGCTGGCGGGGATCGGGCCGGCGGCGAGCATGCCCATCAGGGCGTCGAACGCCAGCGGCTTCTCGACCAGGGGTATGCCGGCGGCGCGGGCGCGGCTCCGGATGCCCGGATCGGGGTGGCCGGTGATCAGGATCACGGGCACGCCGGCAGCGAGGTCGCGCAGCCGGCCCCAAACCGCGAGCCCGTCCATCCCCGGCATGACGTGGTCCAGCAGGACGAAGGTCGGGTGCGGGCCGGGGAAGGCGGCCAGCAGCGCGCGTCCGTCGGCGAAGGTCTCCACCCGGTGGCCCGCGCTCTCCAAGAGGAAGCGGGTCGAGTGCAGGATGGCCGGGTCATCGTCCACGACGTAGATGAGGCACGACGCGGCGGGCAGCGTGGTGTTCGCCGGGAGCGGGGCGTCCAGTGAGGTCATGGTGCCGAGCTTAGGGGCGGTCCGCGGCGGCCGACCTTGACCTGCCTCAAGACCGGGGCCGCGCCCGTACTGCCGCCATCCCGAGACCGGCGACGTTCCTAACCGGTCGATCCCGCCCTGCGCGTGCCGCCCGCTGTGCGGCGATCGGCCACGTCGAGCGGTGACGCTCCGGTCCGCACCGGAGGCCCTTTCCGATTGATTCAGTTCCGATTCCTCATCTTGAAGTTGAATAACCGCCTTTGCACGCACGATATCGCGAGCCGGAGACCGAATGACAGACCCCGTAACGGGAAACTCTTCGGAATAAATCTTAATCAGTTTGTGTATATTTTACGCAACCCGATCATGACTGCTCAGCCTGGCTGACGCGTCCGCAGCCCTGGGTTCCGTCGCCTGGACATCCGCCTCATGAAAATGACCATCAAACTGCGACTCGTCTCGCTGCTCGGCGGACTCGGCTTGGTGCTGCTCGCCACGGCGGCGCTCGGAAATCTCTCGCTCCACTGGAGCCATCAGAGCCTGAAGACCGTCTTCGACGATCGCGTCGTCTGTCTCCGGCAGTTCAGCATCATCCGCGACGCCTATGACGACCTGCTCGACGCCTCGCGCCAGCTGCGCGGCAAGCAGATCGAGCCGGCAGAGGCCAAGGACAAGATCGAGCGCGATCTGTCGAAGCTCCACAAGGAGTGGTCGGCCTATCTGGCGACCTACCTGACCCCGGAGGAGGAGGCCCTCGCCAAGGACCTGCAGCTGGGCGTCGATCGGAACGACGCGATCGCGGCCGAGATCCTCAAGCGCGTCGCCGCCGGCGCGGCCTCGGATTTCGAGACCACCCATACGGACCTGCTGAAGAGCATGCAGGCCACCAACGCCACGCTGAGCAAGCTGACCGCGTTGCAGGTCCGGGAAGCCGAGGCGGAGTTCCGGCGCTCGGAGACGATTGCCGGCTGGTCGCGCCTCGCGCTCCTGGCCGCGCTCGCGCTCGCCGCGCTCAGCATCGCCTACGGCGTGTACGTGATCGTGGTCCAGGTCACCCGGCCGCTGGGCAGCCTCGTGGGCGTCCTGCGGCGGATGGCCAAGGGCGCGGTCGACGCCGAGATCCGCGAGGCCACCCGCGGCGACGAGATCGGGGCCGTCGGCCAGGCCGTCGAGGGCATCAAGACCATGGTCGCCCGCAAGGCTGCCGAGGAGGCCGAGGTCCGGCGCCGCGCCGACGCGGCCGCCGCCGCCGAGCGCAAGCGCACCATGGTCGAGCTCGCCGACGGCTTCGAGCGCGCCGTCGGCGGCATCGTCGGCCTGGTCTCGTCCTCGGCCACCGAGCTCCAGGCCACCGCCCAGCAGATGACCGCCACCGCCCAGGAGACCGCATCCCAGTCGACCACCGTGGCCGCGGCCGCCGAGGAGGCGTCCACCAACGTCAACACGGTCGCGGCCGCGGCCGAGGAACTCGGCTCCTCCGTGCAGGAGATCGGCCGGCAGGTGACCGGCTCGGCCCACCTCGCCCAGGCCGCGGTCGGCGAAGCCGACCAGACCGCCCACCTCGTCCAGGCGCTCAGCCAGAACGCCGCGCGGATCGGCGACATGGTCGGGATGATCTCCGGCATCGCCGGCCAGACCAACCTGCTGGCGCTCAACGCCACGATCGAGGCGGCCCGCGCCGGCGCGGCCGGGCGGGGCTTCGCGGTGGTGGCCTCCGAGGTGAAGGCGCTGGCCGAGCAGACCGCCAAGGCGACCGAGGAGATCGCGCGCCAGATCGGCGAAGTCCAGGGTGTGACCGCGCAGGCGGTGACGGCGATCGGCGGGATCACCGGCCGGATCCGGGAGATCGACAGCGTGGCGACCTCGATCGCGGCGGCCGTCGAGGAGCAGGGGGCGGCGACCCAGGAGATCGTGCGCAACGTGGCCCAGGCCTCGGCGGGGACGAACGCGGTGACGGGCAACATCGCCGGCGTGGCGCAGGCCTCGGAGGAGACGGGGGCGGCGGCTTCGCAGGTCCTGTCGGCGGCCTCGGAGCTGTCGCGGCAATCCGAGCATCTCGGTGCCGAGGTCGCCCGCTTCCTCGCCACCGTCCGCGCCGCCTGAGGGTGGCCACGCCCGAGATCCGCGTCCGCCCGGTCCGACGGGAGGACGCGGATCTCGCCGACGCGCGCGTCCCATCGGCGACGACAATCTCGACAATCGAGTCTGCCACCCACAGCGCGCAGCAAATCCGCGGCCGCGCCAAGCTTGCCGGATCCCGACACGCGGGCAAGCCGCGATCGACTTGAGCCAGATCAATGACCGGTCGCACGGATACCGGATGCTCGGGCCGTGAAAGATGGCAGGTCGTCTGTCGCTCAGGGCTCGGGTGCCCGGACATCGGGCCGCCGATGCCGTCAGCTCGCGCGGGGAATCCGGTGAGAACGATCGAGAACCGAACGGCGGACATGGTCCCGAACGCGCTCAACATGCTCCTGGGCGTCGCGCTCCTCCTCGCACCGTGGTACTTGAATCTGGGCTACGAGACGGCCGCCGCGCGCAACGCCTTCGTGACCGGGGGCGCCATCACCGTGGTCGCACTCCTGGCCCTCGGCGTGACCTGCGCCTGGGAGGAATACCTCAACGTCGCCCTCGGGTTCTGGGCGGCCATGGCGCCCTGGGTTCTCGGCTTCGCCGACGCGACGGCACCCGTGTGGGTGCACGGCCTGACCGGGCTCGCCGTGGCCGCGCTGGCCGCGTACGCGCTGTGGCGGCTCTTCGTGTCGCCCCAGGCGCGCTCCGTCTGAGGCGCGCCCGTCGCCGCCGCGGCCGCGGGCATCCGGCCGGCACACGCGACTACGGGATTGCCCTTAAGGGGCGCGCCTTAAGGCTCCGACCGGAATTTCTCCGCCTCCCGCCCGCTGCCAATCTCGTCCCGACCGACGCAGGCGAGGAGCGCAGCGATGAGCACCGAGTTCACGGCACGGACAGCACCGGAGGGGCCCGCAGCCCGTCCCGCTCCCGTCCCGGAGATCGAGGGGAGCACCCTGTTCGCGGGATGCCCCGACGTCGTCGGGACACCGTTCTCCTACGCCCGCGAGGAGGAGATCTACGGAGAGGGCGAGGAGGCCGAGTTCGTCTACAAGGTCGTCAGCGGCGCGGTGCGCACCCACAGGGTCCTGAGCGACGGGCGCCGCCAGATCACGGGCTTCCACCTGCCCGGCGACCTGTTCGGGCTCGGGCAGGGCGAGATCAATCGCCAGACCGCCGAGGCCCTCACCAGCACCAAGGTGCTGATCTTCAAGCGGCGACAGGTCGAGCGCGCCGCGACCGGGCGGGCCGAGGTCGCCTGCCGACTCTGGAGCATGGCCACGAGCGACCTGCGACACGCGCAGGACCTGGCGCTCCTGCTCGGACGGCGCTCGGCCCAGGAGCGGGTCGCCGCCTTCCTGCTGGAAGTCGATGACCGCCTCGGCGCCGCCGGCACCTTCGCGCTGCCGATGACCCGCCGCGACATCGCCGACTACCTCGGCCTGACCATCGAGACCGTATCGCGCACCCTCTCGCAGCTGGAGGAGGACGGGGCGTTGCGACGCGACGGCGGCCGACAGGTGTGCCTGCATCGGACCCGGCTGCGCCGTCTCGTCGAGGATTGAGACAGGCGCCGCCGGGGACGCCACCGGCAACGCCGCTGCGGGCTGTCGCGCGGTTCGCGTTGGCTTTCGGGGTGGCTTTGGGGTGGCTTCGGGGTTCCTTCGGGATGGCGCCTGCGCGCAGGACGCCCCCTCGGAGACGGTCGCGGACGGCGCCGGCGAGCGGGTGCGGAGACGAAGGGCGTCACCGCCTCTGGAAGCGCGCGATCAAGCCCGGGGCCTCCTCGCGGATCAGCCCGAGAAAGTTGTCGATCACCGGGTTCCGGCGCTGATGATGCAGCGCGTAGACGTCCGCCGACAGGAAGGGCGGCTTGATCGGCAGGACGACGACGTCCGGATGTCTCGGCCGGCCGACGAATTCCGGGATGATGGCGAGACCGAAGCCCGCCGCGACCAGGTTGATCAGCGACGAGGCCTCGCGGACCTGCTGCGAGATGCTCGGCGTGAACCCGCGCGCGATGCAGGCTTGGTAGATATCCGCCGCGAAGCGCGAGCTCTCGAGGCCGAGCGAGATCAGCGGCTCGCTGCGGAAGACGTTGATCGCGACACTGCGACCGGCGGCGAGGGCGTGCTCGCGCGGCACGGCCACGCAGAGCCGCTCCGGCCACGCCAGGTGGGCGACGAGATCCGGATCCTCGGGGGGGCTGCGGAGGAAGCTGAGATCCGTCCGGTTCGCCTTGAGGGCCGCGATCTGGTCGGCCGGCGCCATCTCGTGGATGCGCACGTCCACCGCCCGGAAGCGCTGCTCGAAGGCCCGGATCAGGCAACCGGCCGGCCCCGCGAGGACGGAACTCGTCATGCCGATGTTGAGGATGCCGGCCGTTCCGGTGCCGATCGTCCGCGCCCGGTCGACGGCATCGGCGACCTGCGCGAGGACCGCCCGCGCGTTCCCGAGGAAATCCTCGCCCGCCGCGGTCAGGACGACGCGCCGGCTCGAGCGCTCGAACAGGTTGACGCCGATCTCCACTTCGAGATCGCGGATCTGCTGGCTCAGCGGCGGCTGCGACACGCCCAGGCTCTGGGCGGCGGCGGTGAAGCTGAGATGCTCCGCCACCGCGGCGAAGTAGCGAAGATGCCGGAGTTCCATGGGCCGACCCATAGGAATTTCGAATGGATAGAAGCACGGAAGGTCTTTTGCGTCTAGACTCGCGGGGTGGACGTCCTCGACGGCCGGGATCTCGCCGGCCCGTCAGGACCGTCGACAGCGGCGTATCGCCGAGGCGGGGCCCGGCAGGCGTCCGTCCCGCACCGCGCTCAGGTCCCGCCCGGGTGGATCCCGACGCGCTCCGCGGCGAAACGCTCGCGGAGCCAGGCCGCGGCGGGGCCGCAGGGCCGCTGCTTGTGCCAGACCAGTTCCAGGGCGATCGGCCAGTCGCCCTCATCGAACTGGAGGTCGGGCGTCACGAGGTACGGCGCCGTGAGGGACGCGGCGATGACGTGGTCGGTGACGAAGGCCCAGCCGATCCCGTGCTTCACCATCTCCAGGATGACCCAGTGGCTCTCCACCCACCACACCTCGGCGGCGACCCGGAGACGGCGCTTCTCCGCCCCGTCGCCGCGGGCGGCCACGAGGATCTGGCGGTGGCGCTTCAGCTCCTCCCACGCCACCCGCTCCTTCGCGAGCGGGTGATCGCGGCCGCAGACCAGCTTGAGCGGCACCCAGCCGATGGTCCGGAACCCGAGCTCCGTCGGGAGCCCCTCCTGGCGCCACATCACGCCCAGGTCGGCGGCGCCCGACTGGACCATGCGGCTGACATCCTCCATCAGCGGGAAGAGCAGCTCGAGCTCCACGAAGGGGAAGCGCTGGGCGAAGCTGGCGAAGAGGGCGCCGAGGGCGTGCTCGGGGTAGAGCTCGTCGATGGCGACCACCAGCCGGTTCTCGACGCCCTGCTCCAGGCTGCTCGCCACACCGATCAGGTGCTCCCGCCGGTCGAGCACCACGCGCGCCTCCAGCAGCAGCCGCTCGCCCGCCGGGGTCAGCACGGGGTTCCGGCCCGCGCGGCTGAACAGCGCCAGCCCCAGATCCGTCTCGAGGTTGGCCACCTGCGTGCTGACGGCCGACTGCGCCTTCCGCAGCACCCGTGCCGCGCCCGAGAACGACCCGGCCTCGGCCGCCGCTACGAAAGCCTGGAGCTGGTCGAGCGAGACCGCCATCTATCTGTTTATCCGATACTTCCTAACTTGTGGATCGCCTTATCGCAGATAGAGAGCGGCCGACCAATCCGCCTCTCGAGAGCGAGACCATGCGCACCACCCGCGACCGCATTCGCCACGCCATCCTGTTCGAGGTGATCGGGCTGCTCCTCATAGTCCCGCTCGGGACCGCGGCCTTCGGCCTGCACGCCGCCGACATGGGCGTGATCGGAATCGGCAGCGCCCTCGTCGCGACGAGCTGGAACTACGTCTACAATCTCGGCTTCGACCGGACGATGCAGCGGCTCGCCGGGCACACGCGCAAGAGCCTCGTCCTGCGGGTCGCCCACGCGGTGCTGTTCGAGGCGGGGCTGCTCCTGATCCTGCTGCCGCCGATCGCGTGGTATCTCGGCATCGGCCTCGTGGAGGCCTTCTTCATGGATCTGGCGATCGCGGCCTTCTACGTGGCCTACGCCTTCGTGTTCAATCTCGCCTACGATCGAACCTTCCCGCTCCCGAGCTGGACCGAGGCTGCCGCCGAGCCGTCCCGCTGACGCTGGCGCCGGCCGCGCGGCGAGACCGCGACGGCGGCGCGGCGGGCGTTCGAGGGTCCGCGGCGCCGCGTGAGGCGCCCGCTATCCCTCCGCGCGGACGAGATCCGTCGTCTCCGGTCCGCGCCGAACCTCCGCGCCCACGGGACCGACGGGTGGCCGGCCCGGCGGGATCAGCGCGGCGAGCGCCTTCTGGAGAAGGTCGGGCCGGACCGGCTTGTGAATCAGAGGGACCCCGCTGTCCAAGGCCTCCCGCATGCGGACGGGCGCGGTGTCGCCGGTGATGAGGATCGCCGGGATCGGCCGTCCCCAATGCTGCCGCAGCGTCGCGATGGCTTCGGCGCCGGTCTGGCCCCTGCGCAGGCGGTAGTCGCAGATCAGCGCGTCCGGCGGCGGCCCCTGCGGCGGCCGTTCGGTGACGTCGGTCGGGTCCTCGAAGGCCCAGCACAGGCAACCCCAGCCGGAGAGGAGCGCCACCATCGCGTCGCGGACGATGGCATCGTCGTCGACAATCAGGATGCGGGCGCCGACCAGGCCGCCGCTCTCCGCGATGGCGGCCGCGGGCGCGTCGTCGAGCCTGGCGTCCCGCCCGGCATCGAGCGTCCGGGGGACGAGGATGCGGAAGACGCTGCCGCTCCCCACCTTCGACGAGAGGGAGAGCGAGTGATCGAGCGAGGCGGCGATCCCGCGCGCGATCGCGAGTCCCAGCCCCAGACCCTTGTGACGATCGCGCTCCGGATTCCCGAGCTGGTAGAACTCCCGGAAGATGTCCTCGCGCTTGTCGACCGGGATGCCGATCCCGGTGTCGTAGACTTCGATCGACACGCCCGCGCGCCGGCGCCGGCAGCCGATGAGGACGCCGCCGCGCTCGGTGTACCGGATGGCGTTGAGGACGAGATTGCGCAGGACCAGCTCCAGCAGGGCCGGGTCCGAGACGATCGCCAGGTCCGTCTGGGGCGTCCGATAGATCAGGCGCTTGGCGTCGGCCAGCGGCGCCAGCTCGTTCTCGATCTTGTCGAGGAGCGGCTGGAGCTCGAAGGCGCGGGGCCGCGGCGTGATGACTCCGGCCTCCAGGCGCGAGAAGTCCAGAAGCGTGTTGAGCATGTCGGTCGACGCGACGTTCGCGGTCTGGGCGTTCTGCAGGATTCGCCGCTGCGGCGCGGCGAGATCCGTCTGGCTCAGCGCCTGGAGGAAGAGGCCCTGGGCGTGGACCGGCTGGCGCAGGTCGTGGCTGGCCGCCGCGAGGAACTGCGACTTCGCGGTGTTGGCGTGCTCGGCGTCGCGGCGGGCCCGGTGCGCCGCGGCGGTCTCCGCGCGCAGCTGCTCCACGAGGGCCGCGTTCTCGAAGCGGAGCTCGATCGATTCCCGCACGCGGCGGCTGGCGAGCACGACCTGACCGTACTGCCCGACCACGAAGAGGATCGAGCAAACAGCCAGGGCGCGGTAGGGCGCGCCGCCGAGCGACCAGAGGGTTCCCGCGGCCAGGACGGCGACGGGCACGACGAGGGCGAGGTAGAGGTGCCGCCGCGGCGCCAGGAGCGAGACGCCGTTGCTGCAGGTCGCGCCCAGCAGCGACATGGTCAGGATGCTCACCGCCGGGACCTGGAGCGGCAGCGCGATCCAGATCAGCGATCCCAGGATCGCGCCCTCGACGATCTTGCTCAGGAAGATGACCCGTTCGACCCGGCGGGCGCGGTCGGGCTCGCCGATCGCGGCGCGGACACGACGCGCGTAGGCGGCCGCCCCGAACCGCTCGACGAGGAACGCGCCGTACCAGCTCAGCAGGACGGCGTGGGGCACCAGGCTCCACAGCACGGCCAGCATGAGCGTCGAGACGAGGAAACCGACGGCGACCGACTGCGTGACGCCGTCCAGGACGAGGCGCAACTGCTCGGCCGCGATCCGCTCCTCCTGCGACGGGCTCATCGGATCAGGCCGAACTGCTGCGCCTTGAACACCGCCTCGGCGCGCCGGGTCACCCCCAGGACCGACAGCAGACCCTGCACGTGGCCGCGGACCGTGTGTTCCGACAGACCGAGATTGCGTCCGATCATCTTGTTGGACAATCCGCGCCCGACGAGGGTCAGCACCTCGGCCTGCCGCGGCGTGAGCGTCGGGCAGAGGGCGCCCCCGACCCGCGGGACCGCGGACGACCGGGCGAGCATCTCGCGCAGGACCGTCATCATCCGCTCGGGGCGGTCGGTCTTGGACAGGAACGCGCAGGCGCCCTGCGCCAGCGCCGTGCTGACGGTATCGGGCAGATCCAGGCCGGACACGACGACGATCCGGGCGGCCGGCCAGCGTTGCTGCAGCAGGCCCATCCCCTCGAGCCCGCCGATGCCCGGCAACTGGATGTCGAGGAGGACGATCGTCGGGACGACGGCCACGATGGCGAGCGCCTCGTGCAGCGATGGGCTGTCGAGAACCGGGATCTCATCGAACGCCGTCGACAGCATCGAGACGATGCCGGACCGGAACAGCGCGTGGTCATCGATGATGAGGATTGCTTCCTGCGCCATGCGGATCCTGTCTAGAGCAACCGCACAGGCGCCGTCACGGGTCATGGACCAGTCCATGTGGACTGGTCCACGAAGCCATCCCGATCGGCTAAGCCACGGGTCGAGGAATTCGATCGCGCGCGCCCGGACATGCAGCTGGAGACCACGCGGACGGGATCGGATGCTGGGCGAGGGCGTCCGCCATCCCGCGCGGCCCGCGCTTCACACCGCTGCCGTCGCGGCGACGGTCCGGTGATCGCGGGCGGTGACGTCCGTCGGACCGCGCGCGCGGCCCTCCCAAGTCGATTCGAGGGAATTCCATGGTTCATCGCCGTCAGAGACGAGGCATCGGCCGGACCGCGTCCGATCCGACGTTCGACGCGAAGGGTCCCCTGATCGTGCGGTGGATCGGTGCCGCGGCCCGCAAGCGCGGCCGGGCGGCCGACCGGGAAGCTCCGCCCGCTCCGACCCCGGACAACGTGACGAGGCTGTCCTGGGCCGACACCTTCGGACGGGCGATCAGCGCCGATCCTCAGCGGTCGGAGGGACCCGCGACCGTCCTCGCGATGCGTCCCCGCGCGAGCAGGCGCGCGTGCGGGCCGTTCGTCCGCACGAGACAGGCGGTGAGCGCCGCGATCCCGACCTCGCTGCCGTAGAGCGAGACGGATCGGCTGATCTCGGTCGCTCTACCGTCGGAACTCCGGGCCGGCGGGGAATCCGCGGCCGCCCGGCGACGCGGTGTCCGGCGCGAGAAGGCCGGATCCGGTCCTGAGCCAGAGCCCGTCCGGCGCCGCGTCGACCGCGGACAGGCGCAGGGCCCGGAACGACCAGCCCGGCGAGACGGCACCGTCCCGGAGGTCGAACGAGGCTTGGTGCCGGGGGCAGTGCAGCCGGCCCGCGACGCAGCGTCCGAGGGCGAGGTCGGCCCCCTCGTGCGGGCAGGCGCGCTCGGCGGCCACGATCCGGGCCCCGTCCCGGACGAGGAGCAGGCGGCGGCCGCCCGCGGTGACGGTGAGCAGGTCCCGGTCGCCGAGAAGGTCGACCGGGCCGAGGCGGATCCGCCCCGGCAGATCCCGCTCAGCCACCGAGATAGGCGTCCCGAACGTGGGGATCGGCGATGAGGTCCTGCCCGCGCCCCTCGAGGACGATGCGGCCGGTCTCGAGGAGGTAGGCGTAGTCGCAGAGTTCGAGAGCCGCGAAGGCGTTCTGCTCCACGAGGAGCACGGTCGTGCCGGCGTCGCGGATCGCCCCGATCACCGCGAACATCCGCTCGACGATGTTGGGGGCGAGCCCCAGGGAGGGCTCGTCGAACAGCACGAGCTTCGGGCGCCCCATCAGCGCGCGGCCGATCGCCAGCATCTGCTGCTCGCCGCCCGACAGCGTGCCGGCGGCCTGGTCGCGCCGCTCCGCGAGGCGCGGGAACTCCCCGTAGATGCGCGCCAGGTCCGCCGCGACCGCCGCCCGGTCGCGGCGCAGGTAGGCGCCCATGGCGAGGTTCTCGGCGACCGTCATCTGCGGGAAGACGCGCCGGCCCTCCGGGCAATGGGCGATGCCCGCCGCCAAAATCCGGCGGGGCTCCGCCCCCGCGATGTCCCGGCCGGCGAACCGGATCGCGCCGGAGCGCGGCGGGACGAGGCCGGAGATCGCCCGGAGCGTCGTGGACTTGCCGGCGCCGTTGGCGCCGACGAGGGCGACGAGCTGGCCCGCGCGCACGTCGATCGTGAGCCCCTTCAGAGCCGTGACGTGGCCGTAGCCGCAGACGAGGTCGCGGATCTCAAGCATGGACCGCCTCCTGCGCGGCAGCCGCGGCGGCCTGCCGGGCGGCGCTGCCCTGGCCGAGATAGGCCTCGATCACCGCCGGGTCGCTGCGGATCCGGTCCGGCGGCCCCTCGGCGATCAGGCGCCCGTAGTTGAGGACGACGATGCGGTCGGAGACCTCCATCACCATCGGCATGTCGTGCTCGACGAGCAGGATGGTGACGCCGCGCTCCCGGATTTGCCGGATCAGGCGCACGAAGACCCGCGTCTCGGAGGCGTTCATCCCCGAGACCGGCTCGTCGAGGAGCAGCATGGCGGGCTCGGTGGCGAGCGCCAGCGCCACGCCGACGAGGCGCTGCTCCCCGTAGGCGAGGGCGCCGGCCTTCTCCTGCGCCCGTCCGGCGAGCCCGACCCAGTCGAGCAGCGCCGCGGCCCGGGCGCGCAGCTGCCTCTCGCCGGCCCCCGCGCGGCCGAGGAGCGCGTCGAGAACGGGCGCGCGGCCCGCCGCGGCGCCCATCTGGTGCAGGCCGATCATCACGTTGTCGAACACCGTGTCGTCCGGGAAGACGCTGGTGCGCTGGAAGGTGCGGGCGAGGCCGAGCCGCGTGATCGCGTGCGGCGGCAGGCCCTTCAGGGACGTGCCGCGGAAGCGGACCGCGCCCTGGCTGGGCTTGAGGAAGCCCGTCATCACGTTGAAGGCCGTCGTCTTGCCGGCCCCGTTCGGGCCGATCAGGCTGATGATCTCGCCCGCGTGGACGTCGAAATGCAGGTCGGCGATGGCGACGAGGCCCCCGAAGCGGACGCCGACATGCTCGACGGAGAGGATCGCGCTCATCGCTGCACCGCCGGGTTGGCCTCGAGGACCGGCGCGGCCGGGGCCGGCCGGCGGCCCATCAGCGCCGCCAATCCCGGCACGATGCCCCGCGGCATCACGAACAGGATCACGATCAGCACGAGGCCGTAGACGATCCACTGCGCCTCCGGCGCCATGACCGGGCGGAGCGCCACCGGCAGCAGGCCGAAGATCAGGCCGCCGACGACCGGGCCCAGCAGGGTGCCCTTGCCGCCCGCCACCACCATGATGACCATGGTGACCGTGGTGGCGAACAGGAACACGTCGGGATCGATGATCCGCAGGTAATGGGCGTAGAGGCTGCCGGCCGCGCCGGCCATGGCGGCCGAGATCACCGCCGCCACCGTCAGCGTGCGCGTGGCGTTGATGCCGACCGAGAGCGCCAGCGGCTCGTTCTCCTTGAGGCCCCGCATCGCCCGGCCGAAGCGCCCGCCGACCAGGCGGGCGATCACGGCGTAGCAGAGCGTCCCCACGGCCAGCACGAGGTAGTAGTTCTGGAGCTTGGTCTTGAGGGTCCACATCCCGAGGCCCGGCAGGCCGAGGGTGATGGCCGGGATGTTGGTGAGCGCCAGCGGCCCTTGCGTCAGCTCCACCCAGTTGAGCGCCACGAGCCGCACGACCTCGGCGAACGAGATCGTCACGATCACGAAGTAGGCGCCCCGCACCCGGAAGGAGAGCCGCCCGATCAGGTAGCCGCAAGCGCCCGCCGCCGCCGTCGCCAGCAGGAGGCCGACCACCGCCGGCCAGGGCTCGTGGACCGCACGGATGCCGAAGCCGAGATCCACGTCGAAGCCGAGGCTGGTCAGCGCGCTGACGTAGGCGCCGATCCCGAAGAACGCGATGTGGCCGAGGCTGAGCTGCCCGGTGAAGCCGAGGAGCAGGTTCAGGCTCATGGCGCCGATCGTCAGGATGCCGGTCACGATCAGGGCGTTGAGGAGGTAGGGGTTGGCGCCGAGCCCCAGGGGCAGGGCGACGAGGCCGGCGAGCAGGGCGAGGGGGAGGAGCCGGTTCATCCGATGCGCTCCGCCTTGGCGAACAACCCGGTCGGCCTGCAGAGCAGGACCGCGATGATGATCAGGAAGCCCATCGCGTCCCGGTAGCCGGAGGAGACGTAGCCGGCGCCCAGCTCCTCGGCGAGCGCCAGGATGAAGCCGCCGATCGCCGCGCCGGTGACGTTGCCGAGCCCGCCCAGGATGACGATGGCGAAGGCCTTGAGCTCGGCGAGGCCGCCCATCTGCGGGAACACGACGTAGACCGGACCGAGGAGCGCGCCGGCGGCCGCGGCGAGCGACGAGCCGAGCGCGAAGGTCGCGGTGTAGATCCGGCGGACGTCGACGCCCATCAGCGCCGCCGTGTCGGAATCCTGGAACGCGGCGCGCATGGCGAGCCCGAGCTTGGTCCGGTTGATCAGCGCGTAGGTGAGGGCGATCAAGGTCAGCGCCGCCCCGAGCACGAACAGCCGCAGCCACGACACCGAGACCGGGCCGACCTGGAGCGGCGCCTCGGGGAAGGGCGCGGGGATCGCCTTGGCGACGCCGCCGAAGGTCCAGAGCGTGCCCGATTGCAGGACGATGCCGGCGCCGATCATCACCAGCATGGTGGTGTCGATGTCCGAGCCCCGGAACGGGCGCAGCAACACGAGCTCGATCGCGGCCCCGAGCAGGAGCCCGCCTAGGATCGCCACAGGAAGCGCCAGGAAGAAGTTCAGTCCCAGCGCGGCGACCGCGAGGTACATGACGTAGGCGCCGACCGTGTAGAGCGCGCCGTGGGTGAAGTTCACGACGTTCATGATCCCGAAGATCAGCGTAAGGCCGATCCCCAGCAGCGCGTAGGTGCCACCGAGGATGAGGGCGTTGACGAGGTGCTGGATCAGTTCGTTCACGGGCGGCCTCCGAGGGTGCGCCCCGGCCCGGAGGCCGGCGGACGGGCGAGGGGGCCGGCATCAGAGCGCCGGCCCAGGGGCGCTCACAGCGCCGGCACGATCACCGTCCCGTTCTTGATCTCGATGAGGTAGACGTCGGGCTTGCTCTGGCCGCTCTCCTTCCCGGCGGGGCCGGCCTTGGCGAAGCGGATCGGCCCGTTGAGCCCGACGAAGTCGACCGACCAGAAGGCCTTGGTGATCGCGGACGGATCGGCCGAACCCGCCTTCTCGATGGCGTGGGCGATCGCGCGGATGCCGTCGTAGCCGCGGAAGCTCTCGGTGACGCCGGCGAAGTCGAAGCCGCGCGTCTTCCACGCGGCGATGAAGGCCTCGGTAGCCTTCGGGTCCGGCGTCTTGTCGGGCGACCAGGGCAGGAAGGTCGTCAGGTGCATCGTGCCGTCGGCGGCCGCGCCGGCCTGGGCGATGATCTGGTCCGGGTTCTGGGATCCGCCGGTGGTGATGACCCGCTTCTTCAGGCCGAGCGCCGCCATCTGCTTGAACAGCAGCACGAGCTGATCGACCGAGCTCGTGATCATGATCGTGTCGGAATCCGACGCCTTCAGCTTGGCGAGCTGGGCGCTCATGTCCTGCGCGCCCTGGTCCATGGTCTCGACGAGGCCGACCGTGACGCCCTTGTCCTTGAGCATCTTGCCGAAATCGGTCGCGGCGCCGCGGCCGAAATCGTTGTTGAGGACGAGGAAGTCGACCTTCTTCAGCCCGAGGCGGCCGACCATGGGCGCGAAGGTCTCGGCCTCGAGCGACGAGGGCGGCGAGATCCGGAACACGTAGGGGTTGCCGGAGGTCGTGATCTTGCCGGACGAGGAGGTCTCGACCAGCATCGGCGTCTCGTAATCCGCGAGCTTGGGCATCACAGCCAGCGTCAGGCTGGAGCCCCAGGCGCCCATCATCACCGGGGTCTTATCGCTGGTGATCAGCTTCTCGGCGACCGCGGCGGCCTCGGTCGGGTTGCTCTTGTTGTCCTCGATCACGAGTTCGAGCTTCTTCCCGAGAACGCCGCCCTTGGCGTTGATCTCGTCGGCGGCGATCTTGGCGCCGTTGACCACGTAGGTGCCCGAGGCCGCGAACGGCCCGGTCAGCGGCTCGTTGACGCCGATTCGGATCGCCTCCGCCCGTGCGCCGGTGGCCGTCAGCGCCAGCAGGATCGCGGTCGTGAGGGTGAACCTGCCTAGCATTCGCGTGTCTCCGGTGCGTTGGGGCGGGATGGGATCAGGCGCGGCCGAACCACGCGGCGAGGCGCGCGCGGGCGAGGCCGAGGAGCAGGCGGAGCGGGTTGAGGCCGGCGGGCGCCGGCGCCGCGACGCCCGAGAGCCGGGCATCGAGGTTGCGGGTGAACTCCGCGGCGATGCGGCCGGCGAGGTCGCGCACGAGGCCGGGCCGGCCGAACTGCGCGAGCGGCCCGGTCAGGGTGTAGCCGACGTCGAGGTCGACCCGGGCGGTGCCGGGCGTCGGCCCGGCCTCGACCCGGTAGCGGATCCGGCCCTCGGTCGCCGAGCGGCCACCCGCGTCGTTGCCGGCCCCGTGGACCGCCCCGGTCCGCGCGGCCTCGTCGCGTTCGAGGCGGGCGCGGCCGCGAAACGTCGCGGCGATCGGCCCGATCCGCACCTGCAGGCCGCCCTCGACCGTGTCGGGGGTGGGCCGCGCCGTCAGCACCGCGCCCGGCAGGCAGGCGGCGACCGCCGCGAGGTCGCCCAGCAGGGCGAAGACGGCCTCCGGCGGGTGGGGGAGGTCGAGCACCTGCGTGAAGCCGTGGGCCGGGGTGAACGCGTCGGACAGGTCCGCGACGGCCGCGGGCGCCGCCGGGGCGATCCGATCCGCCGGCGATTCTAGGGGCGCGACCGGCGCCGCGCCGACCCGGGCGCCGACTGGGCCGAGGGCGCGCTCCGCGCCGGTCTCGGGCGGGATGCCGCGCCCGCGCCGGTCCGCGATCACCGCCATCACGGCCCGGACGATGCCGGCATAGCCGGTGCAGCGGCACAGGTTGCCCGACAGGCCGACGCGGATCCGCCGCTCGTCGGCCTCGGGCAGCCGCAGGACCAGGTCGCGGGCGGCCACCAGCATCCCGGGCGTGCAGTAGCCGCACTGGAGCGCGTGCTCGCGGTTGAAGGCGGCCCGCAGCTCGCCCGCGATCGCGTCCGCGTCGAGGCCCTCGATCGTCGTGACCGCGGCGCCCGCGCAGGTACCCGCGAAGGTCAGGCAGGCGCGGGCCGGCTCGCCGTCGAGAAGCACGGTGCAGGCGCCGCAGACGCCGTGCTCGCAGCCGAGATGCGTGCCGGTGAGGTCGAGCCCGTCGCGCAGCACGTCGCCGAGATGGCTGCGCGGCTCGGCCGCGACCCGTACGGCGCGGCCGTTCACCGTCAGCGCCAGGCGGGACGGCCCGGGTTCGGCCAGCGCAGCGCTCATGCGGCCTCCGGAAGGGTGTCGGATCGGGGATCGGGCGCAGCCGCCGCAGCCACCGCACGGCTCAGGACGGTGACGTGGATGTGCCGCTCGACCGCGTCGGCCATCCCGGCCTCCCGCAGCGCGAGGTCGGCGGCCCGGGGGTCGAAGCGCGCGGCGAAGTCGGCGCCGATGCGGCCGCCGAAGAGCGGGCGGGCATCGGCCAGGAGCACGGGCGGCCCCTCGACCGCGCCGATCACGGCCCGGCCCCGGCCCGCGCCGGGCTCGAGGCGCACGGCCCCGATGGCGTGGGCGAACTCGCCGATCTTCGCGCAGTGCTTGACGTAGCCCCAGGCCGCGCCCGCCGGCAGCGCCGGGACGCGCACCGCGACCAGGATCTCGTCCGCGCCGAGCGCCACTTCGAGGGCGCCGATCACGAAATGCTCCACCGGCAGGGTGCGGCGGCCGTTGCGCCCCGCGATCTCGACCTCGGCGCCGAGGGCGGTCAGGGCGCTCACCCAGTCGGCGGCCGGGTCGGCGTGGACGAGGCTGCCGCCGATCGTGCCGCGGTTGCGCACCGGCCGGTAGGCGATGGCGGCCGCGACCCGCCGCAGCGCGCCGCCGGTGAGGTCCGGGACGCGCCCGTCCTCGATATCGGCGTGGGTCACGCAGGCCCCGAGGACGAGCGTGTCGCCCTCGACCCGCGCGTCCCGGAGTTCGGGGATGCCGGTGATGTCGAGGATCAGGGTGGGCTCGACGAGGCGCAGGTTCAGCATCGGCCCGAGGGACTGGCCGCCCGCGATCAGCTTCACGCCCGCGGGGGCTTCGGCGAGGCGTGCCAGCAGCGCGGGCAGGCTGTCGGGGCGCTCCCAGGCGAAGGCGGCGGGCTTCATGCGGCCTCCCGCGCGGTCTCGGCGGGATCACGGGCGGCGAGCACCGCCTCCACGATCCGCCGGGGGGTGAGGGGCGAGTGCAGCAGCTCGACGCCCAGCGGCGCGAGGGCGTCGTTCACGGCGTTGGCGAGCGCCGCCGGCGGCGCGATCGCGCCGCCCTCGCCGATGCCCTTCTGGCCGAAGCGCGTGTAGGGCGAGGGCGTCTCCATGTGGTCGATGCGCGCCATCGGCACGTCGGCGGCGCCGGGCAGGAGGTAGTCGGCCAACGTCGAGGCCAGCGGCTGGCCGCGGGCGTCGAAGCGCATCTCCTCGAACAGGGCCGTGCCGATCCCCTGCGCGAGGCCGCCGTAGATCTGGCCGTCGACCACGAGGGGATTCACCAGCGTGCCGCCGTCCTCGACGATGACGTAGTCGAGAATCTCCACCGCCCCGAGATCGGGATCGACCGCCACCACGGCCGCGTGCGCCGCGTACGAGAAGGTGCCGGAATCGCGCACCGGCTTGTAGCCGGCGGTGACTTCGAGCCCGCCGGGATCGGTGTCGGGCGCGAGGTCCTGCGGGCGGCGGTACCAGGTGCGGGCGATCGCCTCGAGCGGGACATCGCCGGAGGGGCCGACGACGTGGCCACCTTCGAACCGGCATTCCTCGGGCCGCGCCTGGAGCAGGTGGGCGCCGATCCGCACGGCCCGGGTGCGCAACTCCTCGCAGGCCGCCGCGACCGCGCCGCCGGCCATCACCATCACGCGGGAGCCCCAGGAGCCGGTGGAGTAGGGGGTCATGGCGGTGTCGCCGTGGACGAGGCGGGTGCGCGCCACCGGGACGCCCAGGATCTCGTGGGCGACCTGGGCCAGCGTCGTCTCCAGGCCCTGGCCGTGGGAATGGGCGCCGATCCGCAATTCCAGGCCGCCGTCCGGGGTGAGGCGGGCGCTCGCCTGCTCGTGGCCGGGGACCATCGGGATGCCCCAGCCGGAATAGACCGAGGTGCCGTGCGCGGCCTGCTCGCAGTAGATCGCGAGGCCGAGGCCGATCCGGCGCCCGTCCGCCTCGCCCTCACGCTGGCGGGCGCGGATTGCCGCCACGTCGACGGCCTTCAGCGCCCGGGCCAGCGCCTCCGGGTAGTCGCCGCTGTCGAAGTGCTTCCTGGTGATGTTCTCGAACGGCATCTGCTCAGGCCGCACGAGGTTCTTCTCGCGCACGGTCTCGGGTGCGACCCCCGCCGCGCGGGCGACGGCGTCGAGCACCAGTTCCAGGGCGAAGCAGACGCCGGTGCGCGCGACGCCCCGGTAGGGCAGGATCGGGCACTTGTTGGTCGCCACCGACCACGTGCGGCAGCGATAGGCCGGGAAGTCGTAGGGGCCGGGCAGGATGCTGGCGACCTGCGCGGCCTCCAGGCAGGCCGAGAACGGGTAGGCCGAGTAGGCGCCGGAATCGACGGTGGCCTCGCAGTCGATGCCGCGCAGCGTCCCGTCCCGCTCCGCGTAGGCCGTGATGCGGTAATGGTGCTCGCGGCAATTGGCGTTGGCGGTCAGGTGCTCGCGCCGGTCCTCCAGCCAGCGGACAGGGTGGCCGCAGCGGAGCGCGAGCCACGCCAGCGCCACGTCCTCGGCGAGCAGGATCGCCTTGTAGCCGAACCCGCCGCCGACATCCGGCGAGACGATGCGGATGCGGCCCTGCTCGATCCCGAGGCATTCGGAGAGGCCGTTGCGCACGATGTGCGGCATCTGGCTCGCGGTGTGGACGACGAGCTGGTCGAGGCGGTGATCGAGGCTCACCACGGTGCCGCGGCCCTCGATCGGCGCCATGCACTGGCGGCCCGTCGAGATGGTGCGGCTCACCTTGATCGGCGCGTCGAGGGCACTCTCGATGCCGATATCGACCAGGGTCTCCAGGAAGACGTTGTCGCCCCAGTGCTCGTGGACGAGGGCGGAGCCCGGCGCGCGGGCAGCCAGCATGTCGTGGATTGCGGGCAGCTCCTCCAAGTCGAGCACGACGGCGGCGGCGATGTCCTCGGCCTCCGCGCGGGTCGGGGCGACGCACATCGCCACCAATTCGCCGACCTGCCGGACCTTGCCGGTGGCGAGCACCGGCTGCTCGGACACCTTGAAGCCGGGCAGCCCCGAGACCGCCCGGATCGGCAGCACGCCGTCGAGGTCGGCGGCGGTGAAGACACGGTCGCGGTAGGCCTCCGGCACGTGGACGGCGCGGATCCGGGCATGGGCGAGCGGGCTGCGCACGAATGCCACGTCCTGCATGCCGGGCAGGCGGAGATCGCCGACATACTGGCCGCGCCCGCGCATCAGGCGGTCGTCCTCCTTGCGGGGCAGGGAGGCCCCGACACCCTCGCGGCTCATCGGGCGCCTCCGAGAGCATCCTGCGCGGCGCGGACCAGGAGGCCGTCGGGCCGGCGGAACCCGTCGAGGATCGAGAAGTGGTCGGCGCCCGGCACCGGCAGCAGAGCGCCCGGCGCGTGGGCGGCGCTGCGCAGGGCGTGGAGGTTGCGCGCGTCGCGGACGAGGGCGGGCAGCTCGCGGCTGCCGTAGGCGACCGTCATGGGCTTCGGCGTGACCGGCAGCCGCAGCGGCGACAGGGTCTCGATCTCCGCGTCGGTCAGGCCGAGCTTCTCGTTCAGGTAGGTCTCGCGGAGCGGCGCGAGGTCGTAGACGCCGGAGATCGCCAGGACCGCGGCCACGGCGGGATGCCCGAGATGGAGCGCGGCGAGCTGCGCCCCCGCGGACCAGCCGGCGAGGACGATCGGGCCGCCGATCCCGCGCGCCGCCCCGTGCGCGGCGAGCCAGTCGAGGGCGGCCCCGATCTCGGCGACGATGCCGGTGAGGCTCGCCTCGGGCGCCAGGGTGTAGCCCGGCATCGCCACCGACCAGCCGGCGGCGTTCAGACCCTCCGCGAAGCAGGCGAAGTCGGCCCGGGCGTTGCGCTGCCAGTAGCCGCCGTGGACGAAGACGAGGCACGGGGCCCGCGCGTCCGCTGCCGGGTAGAGATCGAAGGCGGTGCGGTCCCCCGCGGCATACGGGATGTCGAGCCCGGCCGGGTGCGCCGCGCGGTAGGTCGCGGAGGCCGCGTTGCGGGCCGCGACCTGCGCGGCGCTGTCGGGCACGCCCGCGTTGTTGTCGTAGCAGGCACCCCGGGCCGCGAAGTCCAGGCTGTCCCAGCGGCGGCGCGGGTCCGGCGGGGTCGGGTCGTCGAGGACGAAGGCGTTCACCGGCGCCACCTCAGGCCGCGATCGCCTGGGGCAGGATCGGCGAGTCGGCCTCGAAGCGCTTCCCCGCGCGCAGGCAGAAGGCCGGGCGCAGCAGGCGGTCGGCGATCACCCGCGTGTCCTCGTTGTCGCGCAGCAGGAAGCGGCCGCGATCGTCGTGCAGCACCGAGACGTCGGCCGCGTAGCCGACCTTGAGGGCGCCGATCCGGTCGCCCATGCGCAGCATCTCGGCCGGGTGCGACGTCACCATCGGCACCACCTCCTCCAGCGGGATGCCGAGCGCCATCATCGAGCTCATCGCCTGGGTCAGGCTGAACCGGGCCTGGCCGAGGAAGGGGTGGTTCTCGTCGTCGTGGTGCTCGTCCGGAGTGCCGGCGGGCTTCGTCACCTCGGGCACCTCGGTGTTGTAGCCGTGCATGTCGGCGCCGAGCGTGTAGGGGATCACGCCGGCCGGCAGGGACGCCCGGGCCACGCGGTAGGAGAAGTGGCTGCCGTGGCCGACATCGACCTTCAGCCCGGCCTCCATGGCCCGGCGGATGATGTGGTGGACCTCGCCCTGCTCGTTGATGAAGCCGCCCGGGTGGCGGGTGAAGGGATGGGCCAGCACGTCGCCGGGCCGCAGCAGCGGGATCACCCGCTCGACGATGGTGTCGGCATCCTCGCCGTTGGCGCCCGATTCCGGCAGGCCCCAGAGCTGGCCGAAATGCACGTAGAGCGGCAGGTCGGCGCGCCGGCTGATCTCGGCGGCCATCTCCATCACCTTGATGCCCCAGCGGGCGAAGCCGCCGATCTCGGCGTGGCCCTTGATGCCGCGCACGAGGTCGCGGTTCTCGGTGGCCGACTTCACGGTGGCGTCGATGTCGACGCCGTCCGGGCTGTAGAGGTTCGGGTAGAAATGCCCCTCCAGGCCGCCGACGAGGTAGGCCGACAGGAAGGCGAGGACCTGCGTCTCCGAGCGCTCGGCGATGAAGTGGCGGAAGCCCGGCAGGGTCATGCAGGACGGGCCGCCCTGGTCCACCACCGTCGTCACGCCCGAGCGCACGCCGACCATGTCGGGGTTCAGGCCGAACCGGCCGGTGACGTACTGGTAGACGTGGGCGTGGGTGTCGATCATGCCGGGCAGGACGAGCTTGCCCGCGACGTCGACCACCTCGGCGGCGGCCGAGGGCAGGATCGTCTCCGCCACGGCGGCGATGCGCCCGTCCTGCACCGCCACGTCACGGATGCCGTCGATGCCGGAGGCGGGGCAGATCACCCGCCCGCCCCGCAGAACCAGATCATAGCGGCGATTGTCCATGTCGACCTCGTGGTCCCGGCCGGCGCGCGCCGGCCTCGCCCTTGCCAAAAGCGAAGCATGCTTCGTATTCCGGCGTTGCACACCGCGTGCCAAGGCTGGAACCGTTCTGCGGAGGCGGACGATGGATGAGGTCCCGGATGCCGGCTGCGCGGCGGGATTGGCGGAAGCGGGGACCGCGTCAGGGGCGGCGGACGCCCGGCACTGGCCCCTGGCCGAGCGCCCGGGCTTCCTCGCCCGCCGCATGCACCAGATCCACGTCAGCCTCTTCGCCGAACGCTGTGCCGCGTTTCGCGTCACCCCGCTCCAGTACAGCCTGCTCTCGCTGCTGCGCGATCTAGGGGAGGCCGATCAGACGACGCTCGCGAGCGCGGTCGCCCTCGACCGGACGACGACGACCGGCGCCCTGAAGCGCCTAGCGGCCCGCGGTCTGGTGAGCCGCACGACCTCGCCCCTCGACCGCCGCGCGCAGGTCTGCCGGCTGACGGACGAGGGCGCCGCGCTCCACGGCGCGATGGAGCCGGCGGCGCGGGCCGCGCACGCCGCGACCGTCGAGGCCCTCACCCCGGCGGAGCAGGACACCCTGACCCGGCTCCTGCGCCGCGTCATCGCGGGGCACGAGCACCGGCGCGGCCAGCCCGACATCCTGTAGGGCGTCGCCGACGCGGCAGGCAGAACGCCTCACTGCTCAAAGAAAACACAGATCGTTCTGCGTCGGAGCGCCGCGAAAAGCTCTTTCTTCCAATATCTTCGCGAAAATTGGACGCGCATTCCATTTACAGAACGCGGAGACGTTGCGCATAAATACGGCATGGAATGCCCACAGCGCGCGCTGAGCTGATCACGCGTCGCATCTGAGCTTCCCACCGCGCGACGAATGCCGGCACCCGACCATCGTTCCGCCCGCCGATGCGCGCCGCGCGCGGGCGGGCCGGCGCGGGGTTGGCACATGTCCTGCGTGCGGTGAGCAGCTCACAGCATGCTGTGGGAGCCTCAATGCCCGAACAGCGAGGTGCGATGACGACCCGCGATGACAGGTCCCGACCCGCTCGCCCGACCACGACGGTGCTCGCCGTCCCCGACGCCACGCGCAAGGGCAACCAGGCCTACGACCTGATGCGCCGCGAGATCGTCGCCTGCCGCCTCCTGCCCGGCACGCGCTTCACCGAGGCCGAGGTGATGGAGCGGTTCGAGATCGGCAAGGCGAGCTGCCGGATCGCGCTCCAGCGCCTGGCCCAGGAAGGCTTCGTCAGCTCGATGCCGCGGCACGGCTACCGGGTCAGCCCGGTGACCGTGAAGGATGTCGACGAGGTCTTCGCCCTCCGGATGGAGCTCGAGCCCCTCGCGGCGCGGGGCGCCGCCGGCCGCGTGAACCGGGCGCATCTGGAGCGCCTGGAGCAGGCCTGCCGCCGCAAGATCACGGTGGAGATGGGCAACCAGATCGACTTCTTCCTGGAGGCCAACCGGGGCTTCCACCTCGCGATCGCCGCGGCCGCGGGGAACGGGCGCCTGTACCGGACGCTGTCGGGCCTCCTCGACGAGATGACCCGCCTCGTCGCCCTCGGCTTCGGCGTGCAGGGGGTGCGGCCGAACATCGAGAACGACCACACCGCGCTGATCGAGCATCTGGTGGCGGGCGACGCCGACAGCGCCGCCCTGGTGGCCCGCCGCCACGTCGAGACGTTCCGCGACATGACGCTGGAGAAGGTCATCGCCAGCCTGCGCGACACCGCGGTGGTGGCGCCGGTGCGGCCGGCCCGGGTCGACGGGGGCGAGCCGTGAACGCCGTCGAGCTCGACCATGTCAGCAAGTGGTTCGACCGGCGCGAGGGCGGGCCGCTCCACGTCCTCGACACCGTCGACATCGCGATCCCGCAGCACGCGATCGTCGCGATCCTGGGCGCGTCGGGCTGCGGAAAGAGCACCCTCCTCAACATGATCGCCGGGCTGGTCGAGCCCGACCAGGGCGCCGTCCTCCTGAACGGCATCCCGTCGCACGCCTTCCGCGACTGGCGGGCCATGACCTACATGTTCCAGGAGGACCGCTTACTGCCCTGGCGCACGGCCGCCCAGAACGTCGCCTTCGGCCTCGAGGCCGGGCGCATGGGCCGGGCGGAGCGGGCGCGGCGGGTCGACGAGACCCTGCGGCTCGTCGGGCTGGAGGCCTTCCGCGACGCCTACCCGCACGAATTGTCGGGGGGCATGCGCAGCCGGGTGGCGCTCGCGCGCAGCCTCGTGACCGAGCCCAAGATCCTGCTCCTCGACGAGCCGTTCTCGAAGCTCGATCCCGAGATCCGCGCGCAGATGCACGCGGAGCTGCTGCGCATCGCCGGCCTGCGGGCGATGACCCTGGTCTTCGTCACGCACGACGTCGAGGAGGCGGTGGTGCTGGCGAGCCAAGTGGTCGTCCTGCACCCGCGGCCGGGCCGGATCGGCACCGTCCGGGCGATCGATCTGCCGTACCCCCGCGACCCGCTCTCGACGGAGGTCGCCGAGGAGGTCCGGCGCCTGCGCATCAGCCTCTCCGCGGCGAGCGCGCGATGCTCGTGAAGACCCCGCCGCGCCTGATCCGGCGGACGCGGACGTCCGGTGCCGGCCGCCGGGCGGGCGTGCTGCTCCAGCGGCTCGCCCTGCTCGCCCTGGCGCTGGCCGCGTGGCAGCTCGGATCGCTGCACGCGCCGAGCTTCGTCCTGCCGAGCCCCGCGCGGGTCTGGCACACGTGGCTCGGCCTCGTCGCCACGCCGAGCTTCGCCGCCGATCTCGGCATCACGCTGGGCCGGATCGGCGCCGGCCTCGCCTTCGCGGCCCTCGTGGGGCTGCCGCTCGGCCTGCTGCTCGGCGCGAGCCCGCGCCTCGGGCGCTTCTTCGAGCCGGTGCTGACGGTGACCAACACCGTCTCCTCCGCGATCTGGGCGATCTTCGCGCTGATCTGGTTCGGCCTCTCGAACTGGACCACGATCTTCGTAGTGTTCATGACCGCGATGCCGCTGATCCTGACCAACGTCTGGCAGGGCACGCGCACGGTCAGCGCCGAGCATCTCGAGCTCGCCCGGACCTTCCGGATGCCGCGCCGCAAGGTGCTGACCAAGATCTACCTGCCGACGATCCTGCCCGCCTTCTTCGCGGGCGCGCGCCTCGCCATCGGCTTCGGGGCGCGGGTCGTCCTCGTGGCGGAATCGCTCGGGGCGAGCAGCGGCATCGGCTACCGCCTGCGGCAGGCGGCCGACCTCGTCCAGACCGACCAGGTCTTCGCCTGGACCCTCACCCTCGTCGCCCTGATGATCGGGCTCGAGACGCTCGTCCTGAAGCCGGCCGAGCAGCGCCTGTTCGCCTGGAAGAAGGTGGCGCAGCCGTGACGGCCGGCGCCAGCCGGGGACACGCCCGCCGCACGTCCTCCCATCGCAGCTCCTGGAGAACGCCTTGAAACGAATCCGCGCCTTCGCCGTCGCCGCGCTCTGCGCGGTCGGCCTGCCCGGCCTCGCGCGCGCCGAGACGGTGCGCATCGGCTACTGGAGCTCGGGCATCAGCCTCGGCTTCGGCGCCGTGCTGGAGGCCGGCAAGTTCATGGAGAAGGAGGGCCTGACGGCCGAGTACGTCAAGTTCCCGGACGTGAACGCGCCGACCAAGGCCATGGCCGCCGGGGCGATCGATTTCGCGATCGCGGCGAGCGCCGGCACGGCGCTGAGCGTCACCGCCGATGGACTGCCGATGAGCATCGTCCTGGCGACCCAGGTGGCCGACCTCGACTTCGTCGTCCCGGAGGACTCGCCGATCAAGGCGATGGCCGACCTCAAGGGCAGGAAGATCGGCACCTCGCCGGCCGGCAGCGGCACCGCCGCCATCGCGGCGGCGATCCTGGAGACCAATCACGGCCTCAAGCCCGCCGACTACCAGGCCGTCCCCGGCAACGATTCCCGGCTGGCGCAATTCCTCGTCCAGAAGGACATCGACGCCGCGGCCCTGCGCACCGTGACCCTCGCGCTCCTGCCGGACGTGAAGCTGCGCCGGCTCGGCACCTTCCGGGAGGAGTGGAAGCGCCTCACCAAGCAGGACGCGCCGCCGGTCCTCGGCGTCGGCCTGATGCGCAATGCCTGGATGACGCAGAATCCGGACGCGCCCGCCAAGGTCGTGGCCGCGATGCGCAAGGCCTACGCCTTCGGCCAGGCCGACAAGCCCGGCGTGGCCAAGATCCTGAAGGCGGCCGCGAACCTGAGCGACGCCGACGCCGCGGCCTACGCGGGCCTCTGGGACGGCATCTACACGGTCAGCCTGGAGCCCGCCGACATCGCCTCGCTGAAGCGGGAATTCGACGTGTTCAAGGCGGTCGGCGCCGTCCAGGGCAGCCTGCCGGACACGGCCCTGGTCCCCGGCCCCTACGAGCGGTCGAAGTCGATCCCGTAGCCTTTCCGACCTGCAGAAGAGGGTTTCCACGATGGCTCAGACGATGAAGGCGCTCGTGCTGGAGGCGCACGGCGACATCGACACGCTGAAGGTGGTCGACGACTATCCGAGGCCGTCCCCCGGCCCGGGCGAGGTCCTGATCCGCGTCGGCGCGTCCTCGTTCAACTACCACGACGTGTTCACCGTGAAGGGCATGCCCGGCATCAAGGTGCCGATGCCGGTGGTGATCGGCCTCGACATGGCCGGGCAGATCGTCGAGCTTGGCGAAGGCGTCGCGGAGTGGCGCGTCGGCGACCGGGTGCTGGTCAACCCGCTCAACAAGGCCAAGGGCCTGATGGGCGAGATGCTCGACGGCGGCATGGCCGAGTATTGCCGGGTCTCGACGGACCAGCTCATCGCGATGCCGCCGGACGTGAGCTACGCGGACGCGGCCTCCCTGCCAGTGGCCTACGGCACGGCCCACCGCATGCTGATCACCCACAACACCGTGAAGGCCGGCGACAAGGTCCTGATCCTGGGCGCCAGCGGCGGCGTCGGCACCGGCTGCGTGATGCTGGCCAAGCAGCTCGGCGCCGAGGTGATCGCCTGCGCGGGCAGCGCGGAGAAGATGGCGGCGCTGACGGCCCTCGGGGCCGACCACGTCGTCAACTACCGCGAGACCGACTTCTCCAAGTGGGCGATCCAGCAGTACGGCAAGCCGCAGCGCCGGACCTACGAGGGCGGGGTCGACGTGGTGATCAACTTCACCGGCGGCGACACCTGGGTGCCCTCGCTCAAGTGCCTGAAGCGCGGCGGCACGCTGCTGGTCTGCGGCGCCACCGCGGGGCACGATCCCAAGGAGGATCTCCGCTACATCTGGAGCTTCGAGCTCAAGGTGATCGGCTCGAACAGCTTCTACGACGACAACCTGTCGGCCCTGATGGACATGATCCAGGCCGGCACGCTGAAGCCGACCATCGACAAGCTCCTGCCCCTCGAGGAGGCCGCCGAGGGCCTGCGGATGATCCGCGACCGCGAGGTCATGGGCAAGATCGTCGTCACCCCCTGACACCGCCCGAGGCCGGTCCGCCGCGCGTCCACGCCCCCAGCCCCGCCCGAGGAGATCTCGAAGCCATGTCCGACACCCCCCTTACCAAGGAGCAGGTCGAGGCGCTGCTGCTGCGCGGCCCGTTCCACCAGTGGCTCGGCCTCTCCGTCGTCGCCGTCGGCGATGGGACGATCGAGCTGAAGGCGACGTGGCGGCCGGAATGGGTCGTCAACGCCGAGCGCGGCTACGTCCACGGCGGCATCCTGGCGACGCTGGTCGACCTCACCGCCGATTGGGCGCTGGTCTCCAAGACCGGCCGCGGCGTCCCCACCGTGGACCTGCGGGTCGACTACCACCGGGCCGCGATGCAGGGCGATCTCACCTGCCGCGGCACCGTGGTGAAGTTCGGCAACCAGCTCTCGGTGGCGGAGGCGCAGATCCTCGACGACGCGGGACGCCTGCTCGCGAGCGGCCGCGGCGTCTACATGACCGCGCCGGCGAAATGAGCGCGCACCCCGTCGCCCCGGCGGACGGGGCCCTCGACCACGTCGTGATCAACGTGCTGCGGCGGATGGACGAGGCGGCGGACCTGTTCGCCGCCCTCGGCTTCCGGCTGACGCCCCGCGGCCACCACTCGCTCGGCTCCATCAACCACCTGATGATGACGGCGGGCCCCTACCTGGAGCTCGTGGGCGTGCCCGAGACCGGTCCGCAGCGGCAGGACGTCCTGGACAGCCCGTTCGGCCTGAACGGGCTCGTCGTCGCCAGCCGGGACGCCGACGCGACCCACGCGCGGCTGGCCGCTCTGGGGCTAGCGGCCGGACCGCCCGTCGCCTTCTCGCGCCCGGTCACCGTCGACGGCCGCGAGGCGACGGCCCGGTTCCGCACGGTGCGGGTGCCGGCCGACCGGTTCCCGGCGGGGCGCCTCTACCATTGCGAGCACCTGACCCCGGATCTCGTCTGGCGCCCCGAATGGCTCGACCATCCGAACGGCTTCACGGGGCTCGACGCGCTGACGATCGAGAGCCCGGCACCGGAGGCCGACGCCCGTCTCTACGCCGCCGCGAGCGGTGCGCCGGCCGAGGCCGTGGGTGACGGCTGGACCCTCCGGCTCGGGGAGACGCGGGTCGCGATCGCGCCGGGGCCGGCCGCCCGCTTCTCCGCCCTGGCGTTGCGCTTCCGCGACCTCGACGCCCTCGAAGCCCGCGCGGGCGCGCTCCCGGAGGCGGCCTGGGTTCGGCACGGGCCGGACGCGGCCACGCTGACGCTACCGGCCCTCGACCTCCGTCTCGTGTGCAGGGCGGCCCCATGACGCGCGTGTCCAAGGGGCCGACCAATCTTGGCGACCTCGTCGACCGGTCCGGGCCGCCGGACAGGCCGCGGATCATCGGCGTCGGCCCGGATGGCGAGCCCGCGGTGATGACCCGCGCCGGCCTCGACGCCCGGGCCGACGCCTTCGCCCGCGGCCTGCTGCGCGGCGGGATCGCCCGCGGCGCGCGGGTCGCGATCCTCGCGGCCAACCGGCCCGACACGATCGCGGCGCTGCTCGGGGCGATGCGCGCCGGCGTGGTCCCGGTCCCGGTCAATCACAAGTTCCCGCCGGCCACGATCGCCGCCGTGCTCGCCGATTGCGGGGCGCGGCTCGTGCTCTGCGACGGCCCGCGCCGGGCGCTGCTGGCCGATCTCGGCCCCGATATCCGGATCGCCGGGTTCGACGATGACGGGCCGGAGGGCTTCGCGGCCTGGCTCGACCCCGGTCCGTTCGTGCCGGTCGTGCCCGAGCCCGACGAGGCGGCCCTGTTCCTCTACACGTCCGGCTCGACGGGCCGGCCGAAGGGCGTGCGGCTGAGCCATGCCAGCCACCTCTGGGTGGCGCGGACCCGCGCCGCGGAGACGGACCTGCGCGACGACCGGCTGCTCGTGGCGGCGCCGCTCTACCACATGAATGCGCTCGCCCTGGCGCTCCTCGTCTGCGCGGCCGGCGCCACGATGGTGCTGCTGCCGCAATTCGAGGCGCGGGCCTACATCGCGGCGATCGACCGGTACCGCTGCACGTGGCTCACCGCCGTGCCGCCGATGATCGCCATGATGCTGCGGGAGCCGGATCTCCTCGCGGAAGCCGACCTCACCGGCGTGCGGACGGTCCGGATGGGCTCGGCGCCGGTCAACGACACCCTCGCCCGGCAGATACGCGCCCTCCTGCCGAACGCCCGCATCCTCAACGCCTACGGGACCACCGAGGGCGGCCCGGTCGTGTTCGGCGACCATCCGGACGGCCTGCCGACGCCGGTCGCGTCGGTCGGCGTGCCGCATCCCCAGGTGGCGGTGCGCCTCGTCGGACCGGACGCCCCGGAGACCGGGATCCTGCAGATGCGCAGCCCCGCGATCATGCTCGGCTACCACAACCGGCCGGACGTGCCCGTCCCGATCACCGCGGACGGGTTCTACGACACCGGCGACGTCTTCCGCCGCGACGCGGACGGGTTCTTCTACTTCCTCGGGCGGACCGACGACATGTTCGTCTCCGGCGGCGAGAACATCTTTCCGGGCGAGGTCGAGCTGGTGCTGGAGCGCCACCCCGCGGTGCTCCAAGCCTGCGTGGTGCCGGTGGACGACGCCATCAAGGGCACCAAGCCGGTCGCCTTCGTGGTCCGCCGGCCCGGCGCCACCGTCGACGAGGCCGCTCTCAAGGATTACGCGCTCGAACACGCGCCGGCCTACCAGCACCCGCGTCGGGTCTGGTTCGTCGAGGCGCTGCCGCTCGCCTCGACCGGCAAGATCGACCGCGCGGCCCTGCGCCGGCGGGCCGAAGAGGCCGTCCGCGTCCCGTGACCGAGCCGGGCGGAATGGCGCTTGCAGGTTGTGTTCCTGCGGAATGCGCGCCCGCAGAAGGCATCCTCGCTAGGGATCCCGCCCGGCGCACCCGTCCCCGCCCGCCTGCCCCGGAACGCCAGGAGTGACCCCATGCTGCGACGAACCTTCCTCGGCGGTGCCGCCGTCGCGGCCGCCGCGCCCTTCCTTCCGGCCCGCCCGGCCCTCGCCCAGGGCGGCCGGGCGAGCGTCCTGCGCTTCGTGCCGCAATCCGACCTCACCATCGTCGATCCGGTGACGACCACGGCCTACGTCACGCGCAACCACGCGTTGATGGTCTTCGACCAGCTCTACGGCCTCGACGCGCAGTTCACGCCGCAGCCGCAGATGGTCGAGGGCCACACGGTCGAGGAGGACGGGCGGCGCTGGACCTTCCGGCTGCGCGAGGGCCTGAGATTCCACGACGGCGAGCCGGTGCGGGGCCGCGACTGCGTCGCGTCGATCCGGCGGTGGGCGCAACGCGACAGCCTCGGGCAGGCCCTGATGGCGCGCACGGACGCCCTGGAGGCGCCGGACGACCGCACCTTCGTCATCCGGTTGAAGCGGCCCTACGGGCTGATGCTCGAGACGCTGGCGAAGCTCGGTCCGCCGGTCCTCGTCATCATGCCCGAGCGCCTCGCCGCCACCGACCCGGCCCAGCAGATCCCCGAGCTGATCGGCTCCGGGCCGTTCCGGTTCAACACCAAGGAGCGGCTCGTCGGCGCCCGCGTGGTCTACGACCGCAACCCGGACTACCGGCCCCGCGAGGACGGCCCGGTCTCCTGGGTGGCGGGGCCGAAGCGGGTCCATTTCGAGCGGGTCGAGTGGCAGGTCATGCCCGACCCCGGCACCGCCGCGGCCGCCCTCCAGAACGGCGAGGTCGACTGGTGGGAGAACCCGATCAGCGATCTCGTGCCGACGCTTCAGGCGCACCCGCAGATCGCCACGCAGCTCGCCTCGCCGCTCGGCAATCTCGGCACCGGCGTGATGAATCATCTCCACCCGCCCTTCGACAAGCCCGCGGTCCGGCGCGTGGTCCTCGAGGCCCTGTCCCAGGCGGACTTCATGGCGGCGGCCGCCGGCGACGATCCCAAGCTGTGGCGCAAGGATGTCGGCCTGTTCACGCCGGGGACCGCGATGGCCACCGATGCCGGGCTCGACGTGCTCACCCGGCCGCGCGATCTCGCCAAGGCCAAGCGCGACCTCGTGGCGGCCGGCTACCAGGGCGAGCGCGTCGTGCTCATGTCGACGAGCGAGAACCCCGTGCTCGGCGCCCTCGGCGAGATCATGCACGACCTGCTCCAGCGCCTCGGGATGAACGTGCAGTACGTCGTGTCCGACTGGGGCACGCTGGTCACCCGCCGCGCCAGCAAGGCGCCCCCCGACCAGGGCGGCTGGAACATCTTCACCACGACTTGGACCGGCCTCGACATGGCGAACCCGGTCGTGGAGCAGGTCCTGCGCTGCGGCGGACCGAAGGGCTTCTTCGGCTGGCCGGACCTGCCCGAACTGGAGAGCCTGCGCGAGGCCTGGATCGAGGCGCCGGACCAGGCCGCGCGCCAGGCGATCGCGGCCCGGATGCAGACCCTGGCGATGCGCGACGTGCCGTACCTGCCGACCGGCCAGTACTTCTACCGGACGGCCTTCCGGCGCGACCTCCGGGACGTGGTCGACGGCCAGTTCGTCTTCTAAAACGCCCGCCGCGCCTGACGGGCGTCGCGTCCTGGCCGCCCGTCGCCGCTCCGGCGGCGGGCCGCTTCGCGGATACGCGCCTCAGTGCGCGAAGACGCCGGCCAGATCCCGGAAACCCTTGACCTCGATCGGGTTGCCGCTCGGGTCGAAGAAGAACATCGTGCGTTGCTCGCCGGGCTCGCCGGCGAAGCGGACGACGGGCGGGATGTCGAAGGCGATGCCGGCCGCCTCGACGCGGCCGGCGAGCGCCTCCCAGGCGTCGAGCGGCAGCACCACGCCCAGATGCGGCATCATCACCGTGTGGTCGCCGACCTTCCCGCTCCGGGTGGTGGCGAAGGGCTCGCCCAGGTGCAGCGACAGCTGATGGCCGAAGAAGTCGAAATCGACCCAGGTCTCGGTGCTGCGGCCCTCCTGGCAGCCGAGGACGCCCCCGTAAAAGCGGCGCGCCGCGTCGAGGTCGGTGACGTGGTAGGCGAGGTGGAACGGCGTGAGCATCGACGGTCTCTTGCTTGCTGGGCTCGGTTGAGAGGGGGTTGCGGCGCCGTCAGGGCGCCGGATCGGGGGCACGCGCCGAGACGACGCCGCCGACGAGGTTGCAGGACAGCAGGAACGCGCTGTCGAGATCGCCGCCGCCGGCCGGCACCAGCGCCGTCAGCCGCGCGGCCAGAGCGCTTCGCGCGGCGTGGGCGATGGCGTGGGCCTCCGCGACAGCGACGGCCGCGAACCGGATCGTCTCCCCCGGCCGCACCTGCGCGAGGCGGCCGAGATCCGCCGAGATCACGGTGGCGATCTTCGGGTAACCGCCGGTGGTGTGGCGGTCGGCCAGCAGGATCAGCGGGCGCCCGTGACCGGGCACCTGGATCGAGCCGTTCACGATCCCGTCCGAGACGATGTTGAAACCGTCCGCGTGGGCGATCGGCGGCCCGTCGAGGTGGCAGCCCATCCGGTCCGCCCGCGCCGTGAGGGTGTAAGGCTCGGAGAGGAACGTCCGCAGGCCGTCCTCGGTGAAGCCGTCGGCCTGCGGCCCGAGCACCACCCGGATCGGGCCACCGAAGGTCGGCCGGTGGGCCGGCGGCAGGGTCAGCGGACGGTCGCGGGGCGCGGGCGCCGCGAGGGGCAGCAGGTCGCCCGCGGCCAGGGGATGACCGTCGAGGCCGCCGAGGCGGGTGCGGGTGTGCGTCGCCACGCTGCCGAGCATCGGCGCGACGGCGAAGCCCCCGGCGACCGCGAGGCAGGCGCGCAGGCCCTGCCGCGGTCCGCCCAGGACGAGCCGGTCGCCCCGCCGCAGGTCGTGGGCGGTGAACGGGTCGAGGGCGCGGCCGTTCAGGCTCATCGCGAAGGGCGCGCCGGCGAGGGCGACGCGGCAGATATCCGTCTCGCAGGCGAGGGTCGGACCGACCATCGCCATCTCGATCACCGCGGCGTCGAGCGGGTTGCCGACGAGGCCGTTGGCCAGGGCCAGCAGGTCGGGATCCATCGCGCCGGACCCCGAGATGCCGTAGCGCAGGTAGCCCGGCCGCCCGGCATCCTGCAGGGTCGAGGCCACGCCGGGGGCGATGACGCGCAGGCCCTCAGGCATCGATCCGCTCCAGGGTCGCGACGGTCTCGCCGGCGCGGGCGGCCTCGCTGAGGGCGTCGAAGGCGGCGCGGTCGATCGGCTCGAACCGGATCAGGTCGCCGGCCGCGAACAGGAACGGCTCGGCCCGGGCCGGATCGTAGGAGCGCGCGGGCGTGCGGCCGATGAGCTGCCAGCCGCTCGGCAGCTCCAGGGGCGGCGAGACGCCGGTCTGGTTGCCGCCGATCGAGACGCTGCCCGCCGGGGTCTTGGGCCGGGGATCGGTGCGCCGGCTCGCGTGGAGCCGGGGATCGAGGCCGCCGAGATAGGCGAAGCCGGGGGCGAACCCGATCATGTAGACGCGGTAGTCGCGGCCGGCATGGAGCGCGACCACCTCCTCGGGGCTGAGTCCGGCCCCGGCGGCGAGGTCGGCGAGGTCGGCGCCGTGCTCGTCGCCGTAATGGACCGGCACCCGCCAGCGGCGCAGCGCCCCCGCCGCCCCGTCCGGTGGCGGCCAGTGCGCGGCGATCAGCGCGACGAGGTCGTCCCGGGGCAGCAGGTCCGGATCGTAGAGGACGAGGAGCGAGCGGTAGGTCGGCACGGTCTCCAGGAGGCCGGGGCGGGCGGCGCCGCGGAGCGCCGCGTCGAGGGCGATGACCCGCGCGTTGACGGCCGGGTCGACCGCGCGGCCGAGTTCCACCGTCAGCGCCCGGTCGCCGCTATCGAGGAGGCGGTAGCCGGCCTCAGACATCGAGCACCTCGGCCATCGGGCGCAGGGCGATCCCCTTGGCGGCGCAGTCATCGCGCAGGCGGCGCGCCATGGCGACGGCGCCGGGCGTGTCGCCGTGGACGCAGACCGTGTCGATCCGCGTCGGGATGCGCCGCCCGGACAGGCAGGTGATCGCCCCGTCCTCCAGCATCCGCGCCACGCGCGCCGAGACGGATTCGGGATCGTGCAGCACGGCGCCGGGGAGCTTGCGCGAGACCAGAGTGCCGTCATCCGCGTAGGCGCGGTCGGCGTAGATCTCGCGCGCGATCGGCAGCCCGAGCTTCTCGCCGGCCCGCTCGGTCTCCAGGCCGGGCATGACCACGAAGATCAGGTCGCGGTCGAGGGTGCGGATCGCCCGGGCCACCGCCAGGGCGAGGTCGGCATCCTCGTTGGCCATGTTGCCCATGGCCCCGTGGGTCTTCACGTGGCGCACCGGGCAGCCGGCATCCTGCGCCAGCGCCAGGAGGGCGCCGACCTGGTAGAGGACCGCCTTCTCGATGTCGGCCGGGCGCTCGCCGTGGATCGGCCGCCGGCCGAAGCCCCAGAGGTCGAGGAAGCTCGGGTGGGCGCCCGCCTGCACGCCGTTCGCGGCGGCACGGCTCAGGGTCTCGTGCATCACCAGCGGGTCGCCGGCGTGGAAGCCGCAGGCGATGTTGGCCGAGGTCGCCACGGTCAGCATCTCGGAATCGTCGCCCAGGCGGTAGACGCCGAAGCCCTCGCCCATGTCGCAGTTCAGATCGACGATCATCGGTGCATCCTTTCTCGCGCGCGGGGTCAGGCTTCGGCGACGAGGTGGGCCACCAGGGTCGCGGCCGCGCGGAGATCCTCGATCCGCATCGCCTCGTCGGGGTTGTGGCTGCCGTTCTGGTTGCGGATGAAGATCATCGTGCTCGGCACGCCCTGGCCGGCCAGCGTCGCGGTGTCGTGCCCCGCCCCGCTCGCCATCGTGCGGAACGGCGTCCCGAGCCGGCGCGCGTGGCCCGACAGGGCCTCGACCAGCGCGGCGCTCATCCGCGCCGGCGTGCTGCCGGTGCGCTCGCCCAGCACGAAGCGTACCGAGCGGGCGGCCTCGATGTCGGCGATATGCTCGGCGAGCGCCGCCTCGACCCGGTCGAGAACGGCCGGCTCGGTGCTGCGCACGTCGAGGCAGAAGCGGACCTCGCCGGGGATCTTGGCGAAGGCGTGCTGGACCGGGTCGGTGGCGACCTCGCCCAGCGTGATCGTGGCCGGGCATCCCTCCGCCTCGAGCGCGCCCCAGAGCGCGTCCAGGCCGGTGATCAGGTCGGCGAGGGCGAAGACGGCGTCGCTGCGCTCGCCCCGCGCCACGGCGCCGGAATGGCCGTAGCGGCCGAAGCAGGCCGCCTTGCGGTAGCGGAAGCTGCCGCTGATCGCCGTGACGAAGCCCACGGGGAGCCCGGCCGCCTCCAGCGCCGGGCCCTGCTCGATGTGCATCTCGACGAAGCCGTGGATCCGCGCCGGATCGAGGAGCCGCTCGCCCCGCGCCACCGCCCCCGGCCACAGGCCGAGTTCGGCCATGTGGTCGCGCAGGCTCCGGCCGGTATCGGCGCGGGGCAGGTCGAGCACCTCCGGCGGCAGCAGGCCGAGCGCGGCCCGGCTGCCGACGTAGGAGGCCGGGAACCACACGCTCTCCTCGGCCCGGAACACCGCCACCGTCACGGGACGCGCCGGCACGATCCCAGCCCGGCGCAGGGCCTCCACGGCCGCGAGGCCGCCGATCACGCCCGCCGCGCCGTCGAAATTGCCCCCGTGGGGCACCGTGTCGACGTGCGAGCCGACCATCCAGGGCGCCAGTGCCGGGTCGCGGCCCGCCATCGTCAGGAACAGGTTGCCGGCCGCGTCGGTCTCGGCGGCGAGCCCGAGTGCCAGCCCGGTGGCTCGCATCAGGGCGTGGGCGCGCTCCTCGCCGACGCCGTAGGCCGCCCGCGTCACGCCCGGCGCGTCCTGGCTGAAGCTCAGGAGCTCGGCGAACAGGCCCGCGCAGAGATCCGAATCGATCGCGAGCCGGGTCATGCCGGCTGCCGCGCGGGTCCGACCCGGTCCATCGGCTGAACAATGAGGCACGCGCCCGGCGCGGTCGCGAAGGGAATACCGGGGTCCGGAAGCTCGATGACCATGTCGGAGGCAGCCATGCTCAAAAATACCGCTTGAATGCCGGCGGTATACCGGCTCTGCTAAGGCATCCCATCCAGCTTGGCAATGTAAAACGTCGCCGGATGAAAAATTAAATCTCCACATTGAGAGATTTGATGCACAATAACACAGTCACGTAACGCGTTCTGCACGCTGATCGAAGCATTGATCTGCGCCGTGATCGCACGATATCAGGTTCGACGATGGCTCAGATCGAGACGGCCGCGCCCCCGCTCCTGAAGATCAGGAAACTGCACAAGAGCTACGGCACCAACGAGGTCCTGAAGGGCATCTCCCTCGACATCCACGAGGGCGAGGTCGTGTCGATCATCGGTGCGAGCGGCTCGGGCAAGAGCACGTTCCTGCGCTGCCTGAACCTCATGGAGACGCCGACCTCCGGCTTCATGGATTTCGAGCGCTTCGCCTTCGACTACGAGCAGGGCGCCCGCCGCCAGCCGACGCCGCAGCAGCTCTGCGAGCTGCGGGCGCGGATCGGCATGGTCTTCCAGAGCTACAATCTCTGGCCGCACATGACCGTGCTGGAGAACGTCATCGAGGCGCCGATCCGGGTGCGGCGGATGCCGCGCCGGCAGGCCGTCGCGGAGGCGGAGGCGCTGCTCCAGCGCATCGGCCTCTACGAGAAGCGGCACGCCTACCCGTCGAAGCTCTCAGGCGGGCAGCAGCAGCGCGTGGCGATCGTGCGCGCCCTGGCGATGGCGCCCAAGGTGATGCTGTTCGACGAGGTGACCTCGGCCCTCGATCCGGAGCTGGTCGGCGAGGTGCTGGCGCTGATGGGCTCCCTCGCGGCGGACGGGATGACGATGCTGCTCGTCACCCACGAGATGGCCTTCGCCCGGGATGTCGGCACCCGCACCCTGTTCTTCGACGGCGGCGTGATCGCCGAGGACGGGCCGCCCGACGCCATCATCAGCGCGCCCCGGAGCGAGCGGCTGCGCCAGTTCCTCCGGCGCGTCCTGCACCAGCCCGCCGCGCCGGGACAGACGGCGTGAGCCGCCGGCCCATCACCGGGGAGAAGGGACAGCGATGAGCGTCGCGGCGTTGCAGGAGTGGTGGATCACCCTCTCGGACGAGGTCGTCACCTACGGCCCCGGCTTCCTCTCGGCGACCCTAGTGGTGCTCGGCGTCACGGTGGCGAGCATCCTGGTGAGCTGGGCCTGCGGCCTGCTCGGGGCGCTGGGCAAGCGCTCGTCCTTCGCGCCCTTCCGGGCGCTGGCGAGCTTCTACGTCTGGTTCATCCGCGGCACGCCGACCCTCGTGCAAGTCTTCATCGTGTATTTCGGCATGCCGCAGATCGGGGTGAAGCTCTCGCCCGTGACCGCCGGCATCATCGCGCTGGGCGTCAGCAGCGGCGCCTACGTGGCCGAGACCATCCGGGCCGGCCTCGCGGCGATCCCGAGGGGCCAGATCGAGTCGGCGCTGGCGCTCGGCATGAACCCGCGGATCATGATGGTGCGCATCGTCCTGCCGCAGGTCTTCCGCATGATCCTGCCATCGCTGACCAACGAGGCGATCTCGGCGGTGAAGAACACCTCGCTGCTGTCGACGATCACGGTGGTGGAGCTGACGCTCTACGCGCAGCTCATGATCGCCACGACCTTCCGGCCGTTCGATTTCTACATCGCGGCGGCGCTGATCTACCTCGGCCTCACGTCGATCCTGTCGCAGCTCTCGGCCTATTTCGAGCGGCGCTACGCCCGCCTGTCCTGAGCCCCCCGCCGCGGGACGGGCCGCGGCCGATCCTTCCCGCCCCGTCCCGAGACCGGAGACCGCCATGAACCGCCGCCACGTCCTCGCCCTCGCCGCCCTCTGCGCCAGCCTCGGCGCAGGGATCCTCGCCGCCCCCGCGACCCGCGCGGCCGAGGGCAAGCTGGAGCTGATCGAGCCCGGCAAGCTGATCGTGGCGACGGACAGCACCTTCGCGCCCTTCAGCATGCGCACGCCGAGCGGCGAGCTCGACGGGCTGGAGGTCCGGGTCATGCGCGAGGTCTGCCGCCGGCTCGGGCTCGAGTACAGCCCGGTCAACATCAAGTTCGACGCCCTGCTGGTGGGCCTGATGGCCGACCAGTACGACATCACCAGCGAGTCGATGGACATCACCCCCGCCCGACAGAAGCAGGTCGCCTTCGCGGACGGGTGGCTCGAATCCGGCGCGCGGATCGTCACCCGCAAGGATACCGGCATCAAGGGGCCGGCGGATCTCAAGGGCCGCAACGTCGGCGCCCTCTCGGCCTCGACCTTCGGCAAGCTCGCCGAGGAGAACGGCGCCACCCTGAAGAGCTACAAGACGGCCGCGGACGCCATGCAGGACCTCGTCGGCGGCAACATCGACGCGGTGATCAACGACGCGGTGGCCGGCAACTACGCCATCAAGGCGCGCAAGCTGCCCCTGGTGATGATCGAGACCCCGCTGAGCACGGTCCAGAAGGGCTTCGCTATCAAGAAGGGCAAGCCGAACCTGCACGCCGCCGTCAACAAGGCGCTCGGCGAGATGGTCGCGGACGGTACCTACGCCAAGCTCGTCACCCCGCTGATCGGCTATGATCCGGCCCCGAAGGAGCCGATCCGCACGCCCGCCATGTGAGCGGGCACGGCGGACGCGCGAGAACAAGAATGGGGAGCGGCTGAGCCGGCCGCTCCGGGAGGACACCATGAAGACCCTCGACGCCGCGTCGTACACGACGGCGCTCAGTGCACGGCGCGAGCAGAGCCTCGGCCAGATGGCCTACGACCGCCTGCTCGACATGCTCGTCCGCCGCGACCTTCCGGCCGGCACCGTGCTGCACGAGCGCCGCCTCGCCGAGATGCTCGACATCTCCAGGACCCCGACCCGCGAGGCGATGTCGCGGCTGGAGACCGAGGGGCTGATCGAGCGGCAACCCGGCGGGATGCTCGTGGTCAAGGAATTCTCCCTGCGCGAGCTGATCGAGATCCTGCATGTCCGCCGCCTGCTGGAGCGGGAGAGCGTCTCGCTGGCCACCGGCCGCATCGCCGACGCGGTGCTGGCGGACCTGCAGCGTCAGATGGAGGCACTCTTGGCGGCGGGCGACCCGGACGCGCCGGGCAACTGGGAGGTCGACCGGCGCTTCCACGACCTGATCGCGGAGCACAGCCAGAACGCGACCCTCGCCAAGACGATCAAGGACCTGCGGCTCAAGACGCAGATGTTCAACCTGAGCCGGATGCCCGAGCGGTTCGAGGCGGTCCATCGCGAGCACCTCGCGGTGGTCGCCGCCCTGCGGGCCAAGGACGCGGCGGCGGCGGCGGACGCGATCGCGGCCCATCTCGAGAATTTCAAGCAGGGCATCATCCGGCGCCTGAGCGAAGTCTGAGCGAAGTCTGAGCGAAGTCTGGGACGAGGGCGGCGCGATGCACGAGTTCACGGAGCTGCGCGGCCGCGAGGCGGCCTTCCCGGAGGCGGAGTTCGCCGCCCGGCAGGCGGCGGCCCGGGCCGCCATCGCGGGTGCCGGCCACGACGCCCTCGTGGTGACCGGCCCGGAGACGATCTACTGGCTGACCGGCCGCCAGACGGCGGGCTACTTCGCCTTCCAGGCGCTCCTCGTGCCCGTGGACGGCGACCCGGCCCTCCTGGTCCGGCAGCTCGAACTGCCGGGCGCGGCCGCCAACACGTGGCTCGACGACATCCGGGCCTACCCGGACGGCGCCGACCCGGCCGCGGCCCTGGCGGCCCTCGTGCGCGGGCGCGGGGTCGCCCGGCCGGCCCTGGAGCGGGACGGCTGGTTCGTCGCGCCGGCGCTCGCGGCGCGGATCGACGCCGCCCTCGGAAGCGGCCCGCTGCCCGACGGATCCGGACTGCTCGCGCCCCTGCGGGCAGTGAAGTCGGCGGCCGAACTGGCGGCGATCCGGGCCGCCGCCCGGTACGCGCAGGCCGGTCTCGCCGCGGGGCTCGACGCCTGCGCGGCCGGCACCGACGAGAACGCCGTCGCCGCCGCCATGCTGGCGGCCGCGACGGTCGCCGGGTCCGAGGCCATGGCGATGGAGCCCCTGGTCGCGTCGGGACCGCGCAGCGGTCTGCCGCACATGACGTGGCGGCGGCGCCGGCTGGAGCCGGGCGACGCGGTCTTCCTCGAGCTCGCTGGCAGCCACGCCCGCTACCACGCGGCGCTGATGCGCAGCGTCTGGATCGGTCCGCCGCCGATCGAGGCGTCGCGGATGATGGACTGCGCCCTGCGCGCTCTCGACGCGGCGCTCGCCGCGATCCGGCCCGGCCATCCCTGCGCCGCCCCGCACGCGGCGGCGCAGGCCGTGATCGACGCGGCGGGCTACGGCCCGGCCTTCCGCAAGCGGATCGGCTACTCGATGGGCGTCGCCTTCGCGCCGGACTGGGGGGAGGGTGCCCTGCTCTCGCTCTTCACCGGACAGGACCGGCCGATCGAGCCCGGCATGGTCTTCCACCTGCCGGCCACCCTGCGCCGCTACGGCGCCTGGACGGTCGGCGCCTCGGAGACCGTCATCGTCACCGCAGACGGGGTCGAGCCCCTGTCCGACCTGCCGCGCACCCTGTCGGTGCGGTGAGGCGTCGCGGATAACCGCGGCCTGCAGGGACGGTCCGAAGGGAGGGACCGTATTCAGGGACGCGGCGCGCGTTCGATCACGCCGGAGGTGACCGGCGCTTCCGCCACGCCGCGCCCTGCGCCGCAGCCACGATGATCCCCTTCAGAGGCCATCAGGCCGCTCTCGACACCGGCGATCGATCCGGGGGATGATCGGCTTTCGGGACGCCTTGAGCAGGCGCGTGAGATAGGTGCGTATCGGCCGGTCGTATAAGCGCAGCGCCAGGTAGCTCAAGATCAACGTCGCTGCGAAGAGCGTTGCGGCCTCGATCGCGGCCGACTTCCCGCCGCTCAGCTTCTGGTACAGGCCGTGGATCCACGAGAAGATCGGAAAATGCAGGGCGTAGATCGGATACGATAGGTCTCCGCCGAGGGTCGAGAGGTCTTTCAGCGGGTCCGACAGGGTGCTGGACGATCCGCCGACGACGAGCAGGGGGGCCAGCAGCAGCTTCCAGAGCATCCGCTGCGTGTGGTTCAGTTCGTACGGCATGGTGAAGATGATCACCATCACGACGAGCAGGACGTAGAAGACCGGCGTCAGGTTGGCCCGCCGAGCGAGCAGATCCTTGATCTGGTAGCAGAAGACACCGACGAAGAAGGACCACCCGACGTGGCCGAATCCGCCCATGAAGTTATCCGTCTGATCGCCGTCGATTCACACGGTCATGACGAAGCAAGCGGACACGATGTAGAGAGATGCCGACGCGTAAACCGGTTTGAGGTATCGGATCGACCACCAGAACGCGTTGGCCACGATCTCGAAGAACAGCGAGACCTGTGGGCCGTTTAATGGAAAGACCTGAGGACCGCCGATCCGCGGCGGGGCATGGAAGTAGGGGATGTTGAGGAGCGCGAGAAGGACGGCGACGACGATCTGGCTGGCGTAGGTGGCGCCGGACGTCATGGAATTTCGCAGCGCGACATACGGCGCGCTGATGAGGAGCGAGAGCGCGATGACGGGCATCAACCGGACGAGACGCTGCAAAAGGAAGTCCATGTTGGACAGCCGGTCCCTTCGATCCTTGTAAGCACGGGCAAGGACGAAGCCGCTCAACGTGAAGAACGTATCGACGGAAAGTCCTCCATTGACGGCGAGCCACGGCACATCCAGCCAGTGCCCGGTATGAAAGAGGCGCACGTAGAGAGCGGACAGACCGCGTGTGCCGTCCAGAGCCGCGCAATGTTCAACTTTGTCAGCGGGCGATGGCGCGGTCGAGCCCGGGAGCGCATTCTCTGCCGTCGCGCAGGCTCGAAGGCGCAGTCACAGTGGCGGCAATATTATCCTCATCACTTGGTGATACTGCTTTGCTCTCCGATCTGAAAGGGTATGATGCGATACGAACACAGTATATCGGTCGTCATCGCAACACATAATGGTTCCGCGTTCCTCCGCGAGCAGCTGCACAGCCTCGTCGCGCAAACCGTGCGCCCGCTGGAAATCATCCTCTCAGACCACAAATTGACCGAGAATACCCTTGAAATTGTTCAATAATTTGTGCCCTCAAGCAAGATTTCAATTCGAATATTCCGAAACTCGCCCGCACTGGGCTTTCGGGACAGTTTCTTGTGCGAAGCGCTGCGCGCACGCGGGCATTTCGTGGCCTTCTGCGATCAGGACGACATCTGGGACCCGAGGAAGATCGAGCTTTGCTCGCGCCACATCGATGATCGCGCCGTGTCCATGATCGCCCACACAGCCCTGAGCGTCGACGCGGGCAACCGCGCGCTCCGGTTATTCTCGCAGGGGATCCAGCGCGATGGCGTGAAGCCGCCGCTGAGCTACGATCCCTGGCTGACGTTCTTCGGCTTCTCGATCGTCTTCCGCCGCGATCTCCTGACCTATGGGATATCGAAGACCGCTTCATCGATTTCATCGTGCCGAGCGCGATGATCGCGCACGATCGGTGGGTGACGTTCCTCGCGCAAGTCGTCGGGCAAGTCGTCGGGCAAGTCGTCGGGCAAGTCGTCGGGCAAGTCGTGGAGATCGATGTCCCGCTCGTCCGCTACCGCCAGCACGGCAACAACCTGTTCGGCGACGGGACGCGCGTGCGGCATCCCAGGCCCAGGAGCGCGGCCGGCGGATCGGATCCCTCCCGGTACGCGACCGCCGCGATGATCCGGATCGTCATACGTCTGCCGGACGCGACCGCGGGAGCCTTCCCGCTCTTCGATCGGGACCGCGCGGTCGGGTCGCTGCAGCGCGCGCTGCACCAGCTCGACGAGCGGGAAGCCGTCTACAGGTCGGCCTCGCGCCTCGAGGCGCTCAAGCGCCTCTGCGCTCTGGTGACCTCCGGGACCTACCGGGCCGTCCACGACGGCAACATCCGTTGGTGGTCGGTCGCAAAGGACCTCACGTTCACGCTGGTCCGACGCTGACGGCCCGCGCCGACCGTGTGGCAGGTCTAGCGGGCCTCATCGCCGGCCCGGCCAGACGACTGGGCCCGCATCGGACGGCCCGCCGCGTACAGCGCGGCGCCTCCCGGCGCTCCGCGAACGTCCTGCGGAGCCTCGGACCTGTCGGTGCGGTGGCGGACCCGACGAGCACTTCGCCGGTCGACGCGCATCCGGTCAGGCGCCGCAGGTCTCCGCCACGAGCCACGCGGTGAGGATCGCCACTGCGTCGAGCAGGTCGTCGATCGCCATAGCCTCGCGGGGATTGTGGCTGCCGTTGGCGTTGCGCACGAGCAGCATCGCCATCGGCACGCCGGCCTTCGCAAAGGCGGCGGCGTCGTGAGAGGCCGGGCTCCCGAGGGGCCGCGTCGCGATGCCGAGGGCGTCCGCGGCCGCCGCGAACTCGTCACGGATCCGCGGCGCGACGGCGCCGACGCCCGCCTCGGCGCGCGGACCCAGCGTCACCGTCACGCCGCGGCGGTCGGACACCTCCGCCACCGCTGCCAGGAACGCCGCCTCCAGTTCCGCCAGCACCGCGGCCGCGTAGGCCCGCATGTCGAGGCTGAACCGGAACTCGCCCGGGACCGTGGTCAGGCCGTGCGCCGCGGCGTCGGTGTGGAACCGGCCGAAGGTGACGGCCATCGCGCACCCGGCCGCCTCGCGCCCCGCCCAGACCCGGTCCAGCGCCAGGGCGATCTCGGCCCCGGCCATGGCCGCGTCGCGCCGGAAGCGGCGCGGCGTCCCGACATGGTCGTAGCGGCCGGCGATGCGGACGTCGGGATAGCGGACGTTGCCGGGGATCCCGGTGCACAGTCCGACCGGGATCCCGGCCTCCTCGAGGCTCGGCGCCTGCTCGATATGCACCTCCAGGAAAGCGTGGATCGCGGCTGCGTCGAAGGCCGCCGGGCCGCGGGCGAACGCGTCCGGGTCGCCACCCTCCCGGGCGATGTGGTCGGCGAGGCTGAGGCCCGTGTCGATCCGGGCCGCGTCGAGCGCCCCGTCCGGCAGGGCTCCGAGCGCCGCACGGCTCCCGATATACGAGACCTGGAACCAGACGCTCTCCTCGGCGCGGATGCCCAGGACAGAGATGTCCCGCTCCGGCTCCAGGCCGAGTTGGCGGATGGCCGCGACGGCGGCGAGCCCGGCCACCACGCCAGCGGCGCCGTCGAAGTTGCCGCCCTGGGCCACGGTGTCGAGGTGGGAGCCGATCAGAATCGGAGGCAGGGTTCGGTCCCGCCCCGGCAGCGTCATGGCGGTGTTGGCGGCAGCGTCCCGGGCGATCGCGAGGCCGAGATCGGAGGCGCAGCGCGCCACCGCCGCGTGCGCCGCGGTCTCCTCCGAGCTGTAGGAGGGCCGGGTGAACCCGGGCTCCGTCCGGCCGCACCGGGCTAGCTCCGTGAACAGGGCCTCGACCCGGCCGCGCTGCGCGCGCACAGCTGCTGAGATGGCGGACACGCGGTCCATCGCTACGCCTCCCCGAGCGCCGGTCCCCGGGACGGGCCCGCCGGTGCCCCTGCCACTTTCGTGCCGGCCCGCCGGATCACCGGGCCCGGTCACCGGGACCGAGTCTGCCGGATCGCCGGGCGCGCGGCCAGCCGCGCGGGTCAGCCCCGCGGCGCGGGATCTTTGCCCGGCCGGATTCCGGCGGCTATCGCCGGTCCCGGCAGGCGGGCGCGCAGAGGTTCTGCAAATGAAGACGATCGGGTTCCTGTCCTTCGGGCACTGGTCGCCGAACGGCGGGTCGGCGACGCGCAATGCGGCCGACACACTCCTCCAGTCGATCGACCTCGCGGTCGCCGCGGAGGAGCTCGGGGCGGACGGCGCCTATTTCCGGGTCCACCATTTCGCGCGCCAGCTCGCCTCGCCCTTCCCGCTGCTGGCGGCAGTCGGCGCCCGGACGAAGCGCATCGAGATCGGCACCGGCGTCATCGACATGCGCTACGAGAACCCGTTCTCCATGGTCGAGAATGCCGGCGCGGCGGACCTCATCGCGGGCGGACGCCTGCAGCTCGGGCTCAGCCGCGGCTCGCCCGAGCAGGTCATCGACGGCTGGCGGCACTTCGGCTTCGCCCCGGCCGAGGGCGAGACGGACGCCGATATGGGGCGCCGGCACACCGAGGTCTTCCTCGACCTCCTGAAGGGAACGGGGTTCGCCGAGCCCAACCCGCGGCCGATGTTCGCCAACCCGCCGGGACTCCTGCGCCTGGAGCCGCATTCCGAGGGGTTGCGGGACCGCATCTGGTGGGGATCGGCCTCCGACGCGACCGCGATCTGGGCGGCGGAGCAGGGCATGAACCTGCAGAGCTCGACCCTGAAGGCGGACGAGACCGGCGAGCCGTTCCACGTCCAGCAGGCCAGGCAGATCCGCCGCTACCGGCAGGCGTGGCAGGATGCGGGGCACGCCCGCACGCCGCGGGTCTCGGTCTCGCGCTCGATCTTCGCGCTCGTGAACGACCTCGACCGCGCCTATTTCGGGCGCGGAACGAGCAGCGACCAGGTCGGCATCATCGACAACATGCGGGCGGTCTTCGGCCGCTCCTACGCCGCGGAGCCGGACCGGCTGGTCGACGAGTTGCGCGCCGACGCGGCGATCGCGGAGGCCGACACCCTGCTGCTGACGGTCCCGAACCAGCTGGGCGTCGCCTACAACGCCCACCTCATCGAGAGCCTGCTCACGCACGTGGCCCCCGCGCTCGGGTGGCGCTGAGCCGACCTCCGGCCGGGTTCGCCGGCGCCGAGGGCATGCAGCCCCTCGGCCGGTCCTGTCCCGGGGCCCGTCGGCCTACCCATCGCCGCGAGCGTGCGGTAGCCTCCCGTCGGCCCGTCATGCGGTGCCCGAGTCCGGCACTTGCATGGAGATCACCGGGATGCCGCGCCCGTTGGACTGGAACGCGTTCGCCGATGCGTGGTGCGCCGCCTGGAACGCGCACGATGTCGAGCGGGTGCTGGCCCATTTCCACGACGACGCCGTGTTCACCTCGCCGGGCGCCGCGCGGATCGTTCCCGCTTCGGGCGGAACGGTGCGGGGCAAGGATGCGCTGCGCGCCTACTGGACGGAGGCCCTGCGGCGGATCCCGGACCTCCACTTTGCGGTGGAGCAGGTCTTCGCGGGCATCGACACGCTGGTGATCCAGTATCGCAATCAGAAGGGTGTGAGCGTCAGCGAGGTGCTCGTCTTCGAGGACGGCCGCGTGCGGGCGGGGCACGGCACCTACCCGATCGGCGTCGACAACCCCGTCGGTGCCGCGGCGGGCTAGAGCCGTTCGCGATGCGGCCGCGCCGGCCTCGGCGGGGCCGCCCGCATCGCAATCGGGTCCGTGCGCGTTGGTTGGCGTCGCGTGGCGAACGGGCGCGGGCCCGCTGCCCGCAGCGGGAGACGAACCATGAGTGATGGCTACCCTTCGATGACGGCGCTCCTGGGCCTCCTCGCCCTGGCAGGCTACCAGAACCGCGACAAGCTCGAGGAACTGCTGGGCGGCGCCGGTCAGACCGCGCCGGCGGGCCCCGGCGGCCCAGCCGACGGCTCCAACAGCGGCTCCGGTGCCGGCCTGGGCGGTCTCCTCGGCGGCCTGCTGGGCGACAGGCGCGGCGAGGCTCCCGGCGGGTTCCTGCACAGCGGCCTCGGCGAGATGCTGGACCGCTTCCAGCAGGCCGGTCACGGGACGGCCGCCCAGTCCTGGGTCAAGACGGGACCGAACCAGGAAATCGCGCCGCACCACCTGGAACAGGCGATCGGACCCGACGTCCTCACGGCTCTCACCCAGCGGACGGGACTGTCCCGCGATGAGCTGCTCTCCCGGCTGTCCCGCGAGCTCCCCCGGGCCGTCGACCGCTACACGCCCGACGGACGGATCCCGGCCTGAGGTCTGGCCGGCGGACGGATCCCGGCCCAACCTTGGGGGTCGGGACCGTCACAGTCGGCGGGGCGTGGGCGACGGGCGCCGGTCTCAGGCGCCGCCGCGCCGCGTGCGCGGCTTCGGCGCGGCGAGCCGGTGGGCCGCCGTCAGGGCCGACATCAGGGTCGCCTCGTCGACGATCGCGAGGTCGCACCGCGTCGCGCCCATCCGCCCCCAGCCGCCCGGAACGGGGCTGAAAGCCGCCGGCACCTGCTCGCAGAAGAAGTCGCGCAGGTCCGGGTCGAACATCAGGTTGATGTCGTGGCCCACCTCGTCCAGCGTCGCGAAGGTCTTGCGCGGCGTCCGGAAGGCCGTCCTGTGAAAATGGGGGGCGGAGGTCACCGCCTCCAACGTCGCGATGAGCGCCTTCACGCGCGCGATATCGACGCCCATCGCGGCCCTCCTCCTCTGGTTCGGGCACTCATACAACGATCTGCGTCCGCTCGCGTCCTCTTCCTGATTGTGGAGTTCTCCGCGCGAGAGGATCGCGATGGCGCGGTTGTTCTAGCTCTCGGACGACGCCTGGGCGCGGATCGAGCCGCTTCTGCCGCATGGCGAACCGGGTAAACCTCGGATCGATGACAGGCGGGTGATCAGCGGCATCCGGCACATCCCGAAGGTCGGCTGCCGCTGGCAGGACACGCCCTCCGCCCACGGCACCCACACGACGATCCACAACCGCTACAACAGGTGGCTCATCGCGGGCTCTGACGGCCGACAGAGCCTGCGACGCGCAGAGCCTGGGGGATTGGCTCAAGAGCCACCGAACTGATCGCCACCATCCCGTCCACGGCCACGCGGACGGTGCCCTACAAGCACAGCCGGATCGCCGACCGGCGGCGCAATCGAATCGCGGGCCTTTGCGGACACCTCAGAAACTGGCGGCCCGTCACAACCCACCACGATCGCTTGACCCATGATCATCTCGCCGCCGTCGCGCTCGTCTCCCGTGTCATCGCATGGGCCTGAATGAGCCCCCAGCTAGGATGCCGATCGCTCGGTTGAGCCTGTTTCATGATTGAACATTTTCCGGATCTTTCTGTAGCTCCTGGTCAGAGGCGCGACATAGGACCCGTACAGAGAGTTGTATTTCATCAACGTTTCTTCTTTGAGGCCAGAGATGCCGAATACCGGCATCTCGTTCCGACTCGGTCTGTAGGCAGTCCCGAACATCCAATCGAATATAGACAAATTTGTACCGAAATTTTTGTCCCAATGCGCCTGCACCTTGCTGTGATGTATCTGGTGCATATGCGGGCTGATCAGGAATTTATCGAAGAACCCCAAGCTTATCGGAAGATGCGAATGCTTCAGCGGATCGAGAGTGAGAAGAATAAAAACTTTCGATGCGACCCAAGATAGTGACGTTGCCTCAATGACGCTGAGACCGAACAGGAACATGAACAAGCCACCGGGCACGGCAGTCAGAAGCCCTCGAACGATGGCTTCGAGCGCCATCCCCACGGGATGGCCTCGCTTCGATGTCAGAGGGTTCAGAGTTTGCGCCGAATGATGGACTTTATGAAGCTCCCACAGGAACGGCACTTTATGCTCAACATAATGGCAGATAAAATCCGAGAATTCTACGACAACGAACACGACGATCGTGCAAATACTGGCATAAAAAATACTAAACTCGAGGTTCTTGAAATCCGGGAAAATTAGATGCGCGAGAGAACTATATGCATTGCAGCAAACAGCAGTGAGAAATATGGCAGGTATCACGATGAAACTGCCTGTCAATTTTCCAATGATGTATATTTTTACATCTGTGTGGAAGCTTTTTTCCGTGAGGACATTGAACGGCACGCAGTGCTTTGCAAGTCCACGGAATGAGAATTTCGCGCGGTTCTTTGCAATATAAGCTACATAAAATGCCAGTCCGAACCCGAAAAACATTGTCCAGGTAATAAGTAACTGTGGCGCATGAATGATTTGCTTGAAAAAATCAGTCATTGCTCCCTCCAACGCAATTCAATCGATTCCATAAAGGCAGGCGCGCACCAAAGCGATGTGGCCGACTCTCCCAATATTGATCTAAAAATTGTCAGATATTAGACCCAGCGTCTATGTTCAATAAGTTTTTCAGATCGCCCCTATTAACCCACGTCAAGGTCGTTATGGGAGCACCCATACGAGCGTGCGGCTCCGTCGCGGTGAGAGCGCTGCAGCACGGGCTCCGGGCCGGCACCTACGATCCGCTTTCGGACTGGAGGCGGGCCCAGCACGCCGGCGGCATCGGGACCCGGCCGGCGATGGGGATGCGCCCGGGATCGGCCTTTCCCCACAGGCCGCCTTCGCGATCGAGGGCAACACCACGCCTCGGGCGTCGCTCTGAACGCCGTCGTCGCCGTCAGGTGCCGATCGAGTCCAGATGCTGGGTCGGCGGCGGATCGGACCGCCCGCCCGACCGGTCACCCGGTTCGGCGCTCGCAGAATCGCAACCGGTTCCCGAACGGATCCGCCACCTCCAGCACCTCGCCCCAGGGCGCCTGCTCGATGCCGGGCCGGGCATAGCCGTAGCGCTGGTCGGTGAGCGCCCGGTGATAGGCCCGGATGCCGCGCATCGGCACGAACACGGTCGAGCCGGGGGTGGCGTCGCCGTGGTGCTCGGTCAGGTGCAACCGCAATCCCGCGCGGGCGACCTCCATGTAGAGCGGCAGACCCGGCTCGAACCGGTGCTCGAACCCGGGCGTGAAGCCGAGAAAGCCGCAGTAGAACGCGCGCGCCTTGGCCTCGTCGAAGATGCGCAGAACCGGCACCGCCTCCAAGAAACGGGGGCCGTCATCCGCGTCCCGGTCCAGGACGGCGCAGGCGGTGTTCCAGTCGTCGTAGCCCAGCCCGGCGGCGACGAGTTCGAGGGCGGCCGCGTGCGGGACGGCGAGGTCGCGGGCTGCCAGCGCGGCGCGCAGCCGCTTGGCCATGGTCTTGGCCTGATCGACGGTCGTCATGGTCCTCTCCCCGAGCCGGCGTCGGTCCGTCGGTGCCCGCATTGCCGACCCGGCGCCGGTCAGGGACACGGTGGGGGTGGGTCGTCCGCGATGCGTTCACCATCCCGGTTCCGGGGCGAGCGGCAGGCTACCCCGGCCGCGGCGCGGCCGCCAAGAGGGGTGAAGGGAGGGGAGGGCTGACACGGGACCTGCCGGCTTCCGACGGGTCACGACCCCGTGCCGCGCGCGGCCGGCCGGTCGCTGCCGCAGGCGGCGGTCTACCAGCGACCCGCCGCCTGGCGCTCGCGGAGCGCGATCTCGTCCGCGCTGGGTGGTTTGCTGGCGAAACTGCCGGTCTGGACCGCCCCGTCCCGCGCGAGCACCGCGACGTGGACGCCCTTCGGCGAGTGGCTCTGCTCGACCAGCGTCCAGGTGCGGGCCGCCGCCGGGTCGTCCGCGTACCAGCGCTTGCCGCGGCCGAGCATGACCGGGAAGGTGATCAGGACGAGCCGGTCGATGAGGCCCGCCGGAAGCAGCGCCGGATAGAGCCTGCTGCTGCCCTGGATGAGGAGGTCGGGGCCCTCGCTCTCCTTGAGGCGGGTGACCGCCGCGACGGGGTCGCCGGCGAGGCGGCGGCTGTTGTTCCAGTCGAGCGCGGCGTCGCTTCCGGTGACGACATGCTTGCGGATCGCGTTGAAGGTCGCGCCGATCGGCTGCTCGGCGTTGTGCGGCCAGTAGGCGGCGAAGATCTCGTAGGTGCGCCGGCCGAGCAGCAGCTCGTAATCGCCGCCGAGCAGCTTGCCCATCGGCCCGGCGAGCGACGCGTCGAAGTAAGGGAAGGTCCAGCCGCCGTGCGCGAAGCCGGTCTGATCCTCCTCCGGACCGCCCGGTGCCTGGATCACGCCGTCGAGGGACTGGAAGAGGGAGCCGGTGATCTTACGCATGGGCGGAGTCCCCGCGGAGGGCAGCCTCGATCCGGGCGATGTCGATCTTGCGCATGGTCATCATGGCCTCGAACGCGCGCCGGGCCGCAGCCCGGTCGGGGTGGCTGTTGGCGTGCAGGAGCGCGCGCGGCGTGATCTGCCAGGAGAAGCCCCAGCGGTCCGTGCACCAGCCGCACGCGCTCTCCGCGCCGCCGTGGCCCACGACGGCGTCCCAGTAGCGGTCGGTCTCCGCTTGATCGTCGGTCAGCACCATGAAGCTGACCGCCTGGTTGGCCCGGAAGGCCGGGCCGCCGTTCAGGCCGACGAACGGACGGCCGAGGACGGTGAACGCGACCGTGAGTTCGTCTCCCGCGGACCCGCCGGGGAAATCCGAGGGGGCGTTCATGGGCGCGCCGACATGGCTGTCGGGGAAGGTCGCGGCGTAGAATTCCGCGGCCTTGCGGGCCTCGCCGCGATCGAACCACAGGCAGGTCGTCAGCTTGTCGCTCGTCATGGCCGGACGCTCCTCACGTGGCTTGCCGCGGGCCGGCGAGGCCGAGCTGGTGGCCCGCCGGATCGGCGATGTTGGCCGCGTAGCTGCCGCCGGGGATCGGGTCGGGTCCCTGGAGGACCGTGCCGCCCGCCGCCAGGACGGTCGCGAGCGCGGCGTCGATGTCGGCGACGTGGATGTACCAGTTCCAGCGGGCCGGCGCGCCGGTGGCCGCGCTCGACATCACCGCACCGGGGCGCAGGTCGCCCCGCCCGATGAAGGCGTACTCGCCCAAGTCGCCCATCGGCATGGCACCGAGCTTCTCCCAGCCGAACAGCGCCCCGTAGAAGGCGAGGGCCGCCGCGGGATCGGGGGTGGCGAGCTCGATCCAGACGCCGTGGCCGCGCGTCCGCTCCGTCTCGAGCGGCACCGGCCCGAAGGCCCGGCTCGCGCCGGCATGGGCCGGATTCATCGCGGCGAAGACCACGCCCTGCGGGTCGCTCACCATGGCGAAGCGGCCGACATGGGGGATGTCGACGGGCCCGAACCGGACCGCGCCGCCGAGATCGACCGCGCGGGAAGCCAGGGCGTCGACGTCCGAGGTCGCGAGGTAGACCGCCCAGCCGGGGAGGCCGGGGGCCTCGGGCATCGGCCGCCGGATCCCGGCCACGGGCGCCCCGTCGGCCTCCGCGATCCGGTAGCCGCCGTGCTCGGGCATCGGCGACGGCGCGACGCGCCAGCCGGCGACCGCCTCGTAGAAGGCCTGCGCGGCGTCCGGGTCGGACGCGTTCAGCTCGAACCAGATGGGTGTCCCCTCGGCGGGTGGCATCGGGCGCTCCTCCGTGACAATCGCCGCTGCGGCCGCTGCGCGGCGCCCCCTCCGGCCCCGCTTTGCCCAGGCTCGCATTCTCGGTTACACAAAGCAACCATGAAGTCAGAAAAAATAACCGATCTAGCATCCCGGCCTCGCGAGCGCCTGTACGACGACGCCTGCGGCACGGCCCTCGCGCTGGAGTTCATCGGCGAGCGCTGGTCGCTGCTGATCATGCGCGAGCTGGTCTACGGCCCCCGGCGGTTCAGCGAGATCCGGGCAAACCTCCCGGGGATCAGCGCGAACGTGCTGACGCAGCGGCTAGAGAGCCTGGGGGCGGCGGGCATCGCCCTGCGCTACCGGCTGCCGTCGCCGGCCAACGTGCAGGTCTACGATCTCACCGACTGGGGCCGCGAGGCCGCGCCGCTGATGCGCGATCTGGGCCGCTGGGCCGCCCGCTCGCCGCGGCACGATCCGAGCCTGTTCATGTCGGGGGCGTCGGCCATGATGTCGCTCGAGGCCCTGGTCGACCGCGGGCGGGCGTCGGCGCTGTCGGCGACGGTCGCCTTCCACTTCCCCGGCGAGGACTTCGTCGCGACGGTGGCCGGCGGCGGGATCCGCGTGCGGCGGGGCGTCGCCGAGGCGCCCGACCTCGCCTTCACCGGCGACACGATGGCGATGCGCCGCACGATCTACGGCAAGGCGCCGCTGGACCGGGACGGCGCCGGCGGGACGCTCGCCGTCGCGGGCCCCGCCGACCTGGCGCGGTCCTTCGTCGACCTCTTCACCCTGCCGGCCAAGACGGGCTGAGGTGCCCGTCCCGCGGCTCGCGCGGGGAGGGCGCGCCGCCCGCGAGCGCGCCGACAACGCCGGCGAGCACGTCGAGGCCGACCGCGACGTCGGCCGGGTCGACGGTCCCCGCCGCCCCCCAGCCGACTCCGCCTCGACAGCGGATCAGCGCGAGGCCGATCGGTCCGAGCAAGGCCATGTGGGACGCGTCGGTGGTCACGCCCTGCGCCAGCCGCACGGCGCGGTGTCCCGCGGCCGCGACGGCCTCCTCGAACAGGCGGACCAGACCGGGATCGCACCGGGTGGCATCGGGATCGACGCTGCGCTCGACGGCGATCCCCAGCCGGCGCCGCGCCGCGACCGCCTCGAGCGCCGCGGCGAGTTCCGCCACGGCCGCGCGCCGCGCGCCGTCGTCGGCGGAATCGAGGCGGACGCCCAGTGTCGCCGACCCCGCGACCACGAAGGTCGGCACCGGCGCGACGTCGAGGCGCATGACCGTCACGGTGACCCCCTCCCGCGCCAGGCCGACGCGCTCGGCGGCGAGGACGCATTCGGCCGCCCCGGCGAGGGCGTCCCGCCGGCCCGGCATCGGGTTCGCCGCCGCGTCGACGGCGGCGCCTGTCAGCGTGACCCGGAGCATCGTCGATTCCGACAGGGCCGGCACGATCCCGACCGGCGCTCCCGATCGCTCCAGCACGGGGCCGGCCTCGGCGGCGACCTCGAGATAGGCCAGGATCGCGTCCGAGGCCCGGCGCGCGCTCGCGAGGCGCGCCGGGTCGAGCCCGTGCGCCTCCAGGGCGCGACGCAGGGTGACGCCGTAGGCGTCGTCCCAGTCCAGCGCGTCCGGGGCGAGCCGCCCGACCACGGCCCGGCTGCCGAGCTGCCGGGGACCGAACCGGCCGGCCGCGTCCGCGACGAAGGCGACGACCTCGACCGCGTGGCGCGGCGGCGGTCCGTGCCGGATCAGGCGCTCGACGGCGGCGATGCCGATCAGCACGCCGAGCGTCCCGTCGTAGCGGCCGGCATCCTCGCGCGTGTCGACGTGGCCCCCGACGACGACGGCCGGGCCGCCCGGAACCGCGCCCTCAATCCGGCCGACGAGGTTGCCGGCGGGATCGCGCCGGGCCGACAGGCCGGCCTCCGCCATCCAGCCGAGGACGAGCGCCTCGGCCTCGGCCTGCTGCGGGCTGAAGACGCGCCGCGTCAGGGTCCACGGGTAGGCGCTGATCCCGGCGAGCCGGTCGACGCGCGTTAGGACGATCCCGGCGGCGCTCTCGGGCGCCGCCGTCACGGCGCCCTCGGCGTCACCGCGATCCCGGCCCCCCAGTAGCGGTTGGCGATCAGCTGCTGATTCCGGATGAGGCCGATCGCCGTCCTGGCGTCGCCGCCCGCGAACGTGCCGACCGCCGCCCCGCAGAGCGTCAGGTACATCCGCTGGTGCACCACGGACTCGAAATAGGCCCGGGGCGGCGGGGCGAGGTCGAGGCCGGCATCGAGGTTCTGCTGGCGCACCCGCGCGGCGGCCTCCGCCACCGCCGCCTGCACCGTCTCCATCATCGCGCGCTGCGCGGCGTCCAGGATCTCGGACGCCTCGCGCTCTTTGGGCGTCAGAACAGGGCAGGCGACAGCCATCGCGACCTCCGTGTCGACCGCCGGTGAGGCTGACCGGCCGGCCGCGCGGCAATATGGCCGGCGCGTATCAATTCGTTACGGCGCGCCGGACCCGTCACGAACCGTCACTTGCGCAGCGGCACGCCCTTCGTGGTGAAGCGCTGGCCGCCGCCCGTGTAGCGGGGTCGCGGCTGGCCGCCCGTCCGGCCCGCCCCGGCGCCGGTCCCCGGCGGCTGCGAGAACGGCACCAGCTGGTCCGGCCGCGGCCCGATGAGATCGGCGCGGCCCATCTCCCGCAGCGCCTCGCGCAGCAGGGGCCAGTTCTCGGGGTCGTGGTAGCGCAGGAACGCCTTGTGCAGCCGGCGCTGGCGCAGGCCCTTGATCGCCTCGACCGACTCGCTGCCGCCGCGTTTCACGCCCCGCAGCGTGTTGATCTCGGTGTGGTACATCGCGGTTGCGGTCGCCATCGGCGAGGGCAGGAACGTCTGGACTTGGTCGGCGCGGTAGTTGTTCTTCTTGAGCCAGAGCGCGAGGTGCATCATGTCCTCGTCGGTCGTGCCCGGATGCGCCGCGATGAAGTACGGGATCAGGTAATACTTCTTGCCCGCCTCCTTGGCGGCGGCGTCGAACATCTCCTTGAACCGGTCGTAGGTGCCGATCCCCGGCTTCATCATCTTGTCGAGGGGGCCGCGCTCGGTGTGCTCGGGCGCGATCTTCAGGCGCCCGCCGACGTGGTGGGTGACGAGCTCCTTGATGTATTCGGGGCTCTTCACCGCGAGGTCGTAGCGCACGCCCGAGGCGACCATCACCTTCTTGACGCCCTTCACCTCGCGGACCTTGCGGTAGAGCCGGATCAGGTCGTCGTGCGAGGTGTTCAGGTTCGGGCAGACGTCCGGAAAGACGCAGGAGGGCAGCCGGCACGCCGCCTCGATCTTCGGGTCCTTGCAGGCCATCCGGTACATGTTCGCCGTCGGCCCGCCGACATCCGAGATCACGCCCGTGAAGCCCGGGGTCTTGTCGCGGATCCGCTCGATCTCGCGCAGGATCGAGCCCTCCGAGCGGTTCTGGATGACGCGGCCCTCGTGCTCGGTGATCGAGCAGAAGGTGCAGCCGCCGAAGCAGCCGCGCATGATCGTCACCGAGAACTTGATCATGTCCCAGGCGGGGATCTTCGCGTCGCCGTAGGACGGATGCGGGGCGCGGGCGTAGGGCAGGTCGTAGACCGCGTCCATCTCGTCGCTGGTCAGCGGGATCGGCGGCGGGTTGAGCCACAGGTCGCGGTCGCCGTGGCGCTGGACGAGGGGGCGCGCGTTGCCGGGATTGGCCTCCCGGTGCAGCACGCGCGAGGCGCGGGCGTAGGCCTCCTTGTCGTCCTTGACCTCGTCGTAGGCGGGCAGCCGGATCACGGTCTCGCCGGGCCGGCGGGTGGCAGCCTCGTCCGTCGAGTCGAGGTCGTCGGCGGGCAGCTCGGTGTAGTGGGCAGGCACGCGGCGGAACAGGGCGACGCCCCGGATCGCGTCGAGCTGGTGCGGCGCCTCGCCGGCCGCGAGGCGGTTCGCCACCTCGACCACGGCGCGCTCGGCGTTACCGTAGATCAGCAGGTCCGCCTTGGCGTCGGCCAGGATCGAGCGGCGCACCTTGTCGGACCAGTAATCGTAGTGCGCGATCCGGCGCAGCGACGCCTCGATGCCGCCGAGCACGACCGGGACGTCCTTGAAGGCCTCGCGGCAGCGCTGCGTGTAGACGATGGTGCAGCGGTCCGGGCGCCGGCCGCCCTCGCCGCCGGCCGTGTAGGCGTCGTCGTGGCGCAACCGCCGGTCCGCCGTGTAGCGGTTCACCATCGAATCGAGGTTGCCGCCGGTGACGCCGAAGAACAGGTTCGGCTTGCCGAGCGCCTTGAACGGCTCCGCCGAGTGCCAGTCGGGCTGGGCGATGATGCCGACCCGGAAGCCCTGCGACTCGAGCAGCCGGCCGATGATGGCCATGCCGAAGCTCGGGTGGTCCACGTAGGCGTCACCGGTCACCAGCACGATGTCGCAGGACTCCCATCCCAGGGCCGCCATCTCGGCTCGGCTCATGGGCAGGAACGGCGCAGCGGGCCCGCGCGGCGACGGCGTGCGGACGGGGGGCGCCAGGGGACGGGCGGTGGACGCTTGGAGTTCCATGGTGTCCCTGCATAGGCCTCCGGGGCCGCGATCTCAACGAATGGCAGGGCGGCGGTGGCCGCGGCCGTGCCGCCCGAGGGCGCCCTGCGCCGATCCGGCGCACCTCGAGACAGGCGATGCGCCGCCGTCGCGGCGGGCCCGGCTCAGCGCGCGATCAGCTCGCGGATGCGGGCGGCCAGGGCCTCCACGGCGAAGGGCTTAGTCAGCACCGCCATGCCGGGCTCGAGACGCCCGTCGCCCGGCAGCGCGGTCTCGGAGAAGCCGGTGATGAACAGCACCTTCAGCTCCGGTCGGCCGACCCGGGCGGCGTCGGCCATCTGGCGCCCGTTCATGCCGCCGGGCAGGCCGACATCCGTGACGAGCAGGTCGATCCGCGCGCCCGATTGCAGCACGCTGAGCCCGCCCGCGCCGTCCGTGGCCTCGATCGCCGTGTAGCCGAGGTCGCTCAGCACGTCCGTCACCAGCATGCGCACCGTCGGCTCGTCGTCCACGATCAGCACGGTCTCGCCCGCCTCGGCCTGCGCCATCAGGCCCCTGCCCGGGTCGGGCCCGTCCGCGTCCGCCTCGCCGAAGTGCCGCGGCAGGTAGATGCACACGTTCGTGCCCTGGCCGACCGTCGAGGTGATCCGGACCTGCCCGCCGGATTGCTTGGCGAAGCCGTAGATCATCGACAGGCCGAGGCCGGTGCCCTCGCCCATCGGCTTGGTGGTGAAGAACGGGTCGAAGGCCCGGGCAACGACCTCCGGGGGCATGCCGGTGCCGGTATCGGACACGCACAGCGACAGGTACGGCCCCTCCGGCATGTCCTGGGCGTCGGCCTGCTGCCGGTCGATCCAGCGGTTGTCGGTCTCGATGGTGATCCGGCCGCCCCCGGGCATCGCGTCCCGCGCGTTGATGCAGAGGTTCAGGAGCGCGTTCTCCAGCTGGGACGGGTCCGCGAGCGCGGCCCAGAGCCCGTCCGCCCCGACGTGCCGCACCTCGACGCTCGGCCCGACCGTGCGCTGGATCAGGTCGAGCATCCCGCGGACCAGCCGGTCGGCGTCGATCGCCCTGGGCGCCAGCGTCTGGCGGCGCGAGAAGGCGAGCAGGCGGTGGGTCAGCGCCGCGGCCCGCCGGGCGGCGCCCTGGGCGGCCGCGATGTACTTGCCGACATCCTTCGACCGCCCCTGGGCGATGCGGGCCTCGATGAGCTCCAGCGAGCCCGAGATGCCCGCCAGAAGGTTGTTGAAGTCGTGCGCCAGCCCGCCGGTGAGCTGGCCCACCGCCTCCATCTTCTGCGACTGGCGCAGCGCCTCCTCCATGCGCGCCCGCTCCTCCCCGGCCTGCCGCAGACGGTCGGCCGCCGCCCGAAGATCGCGCGTCCGCTCCTCGACGCGGGCCTCCAGCGAGGCGTTGAGCTGGCGGATCTCGTCCTGCGTGCGGCGCTGCCGGTAGGCCGCGAAGGCCAGCAGGGCGGTGGCGAACAGGCCGCCGCCGCAGACGAGCCAGATCTCCGGCAGCGCCGAGCCGCGCCGGGGCGAGACGCGCTGCGCGAACGCCACGGTCCAGGTGCGGCCGCCGAGTTCCAGATGCGCTTCGCGGGTGAGGCGCCCCGCCCCGGTGGCGGAGGCCTGCGCGGACCGGTGCAGCAGGTTCGCCTCGCTCGGCGCGCCGTCGTAGATGGCGAAGGCCGCGTCCTCCTCGGCCTCCGCCGCCACGATGCTGTTGAACAGGTCGTCGGCCCGGAAGGCACCGAACACGAAGCCCAGGAAGCGTCGCCGACGGTCCTCGAGGTCCGGCGGCACGGCGCCGCCGGCATAGACCGGCATGGCGACGAGGAAGCCCGCCTGCTTGTTCGCGTCGATCTCCTGCACGAGCTGGATCCGCGCCGAGGCGGCCGGCTGGCCGGTGTCGCGGGCCCGCTCGACCATGTCGCGCCGCACCGGGTCCGACATCACGTCGTAGCCGATGGCGGCGAGGTTGCGCGGGTTCGGCGGCTCGGCGAACAGGACCGGGCTGATCATCGGGTTGTCGGTCGGCGGCCGGACCCGGGCATTCTCGACGCCCAGGGCCGCGGCGCGCGCGGCGAACGTCTCCCGCGCGGAGGCGGGCAGGGTCGGCGTGAAGCCGATGCCGAGGAACCCGGGATAGAGGCGCTGCAGCTCGATCCGCTGCACGTAGGCCCGGAACTGGGCCAGCGTGACGGTGGCGCCTTCGGCGGCGAACAGGCCGGCGGCGCCGCGCAGGAGGGCGGTGTAGGTGCGGAACTGGTCCTCGACCGTGCGCAGCTCGATCTCGGTGGCGTGCTCGAAGGTCATGCGGTCGCGCAGCGCCGCCGCCTGCCAGGTGAGGGCCGTGCTCAGCCCGGTCGCGAGGAGGCCGGCGGCCAGGATCGCGGGCGGGATCCAGCGCGCCGCGCCCGCCCCGCGGCGGGCGGCGGGCGCGACAGAACCCTGCGATGCGGTGCGGTGGGACAAGGGGCGAGACCGGACTTCGACTGCGGCCCGTGAAAGCAGGCATGCGCCGGGATGCAAGTCCATGGTGGCGTCACCGGGGCGAGATCCCCGCATCGCGGCGGGCGCTCAGGGCGCGCGGCACGCCATCGCGGCGGTAGCCTCGATCACGCTCAGCGCCCGGCGCCGCACCTCCAGCGCCGCGTCCGGGCTGTCCGACACGGTGGAAGCCTCGCGCCTCAGCGTCGCGTCGCAGGCGCACGAACGGTAGCCCGCCGCGTCGTAGCAGGCGTCGTGGCGCATGCACGCGGCATCGAGGGCGTCGGTCGGCGGCAGCCCCTCGCCGCGCTGACCCGTGCCGCAGTAATTGCCGTGGAACAGCTCCTTGCCGGCGATGACCCGGCCCAGGTCGCCCTTCGGCGGTGCCGGCGCCTCTGCCTGCCCGCTCGGGTTGAGATCGTTGGCCGGCCCGCCCGCCTTCGATCCGGAGGAGCGCAGGGCCTTCGGGATGCCGGAGCGCTCGCCGGGCTCGTTCAGGGCCTCGCCGGCCCGGCCGTTCGGGTCCGAGATGTCCGGGAGCGGCGGGGGCGGTCCCGGGCGAGGCTCGCCCGGCTCGACGGTCGCGGCCGGCAGGCCCCGGACATCCTGCGCGTCTTGGACACTCTGGACGCTCTGGACGCCTCGCGAGTCCGGAACGCCCTGCGCCCCGGACGCGTGCGGGTAGGCGACGAGCAGCAGCCCGAGCGTGGCGAGGAGAGACGGTCTCACGGATGGCCCCTGATTCAGCGGCCCCTCAACTCGAAGCTCGGCTTCTCCGTTCCGGACTTTCGCCCGCCACGGTCACGGAGCCCTGCGGGGCGGACGCGGGCCGCGGGGCGGCACCGCCCGGGCCGGCGGGGTGCACGGGGGCTCATCCCGCGTGTTGGACCCCGGGGTCGCGGATCCCACATCGAGGCGTAACGCGACCGGGATGATCCCGGCGACAGACCTGAGCTGGACCTCCGCCATGACCTCTCGTCTTCTGATCGGCGCCGTGATCGGGATCGGCCTGTCCGGGCCCGCCCTGGCGCAGAGCTTCACCGCCCCCGCCGGCATCCCGGCCGTCACCGCCCCCGGCGGCCTCCAGGGCCGCGCGACGCTCGCGGATCCGCGGACGGCGCCGGACGGGCGCGCCGGTATCCTCGACGGCGACGGCAGGCCCCCGTCGGCGGTCGGCACCGTCGATCCGCGCCGCCGACATCCCGAGCGCTAGGGCGCGCCTCGCCGCACTGGAGCACCGCTGGTCAGTCCCGGTCGGGCGCGCCCGGCGCGTCGGGCGTCGCGGTCATCGTCGCGGCGGGCGCTCCGAGGGCGCGCGAGACCGCGGCGGCGCCTCTCCGCACCCGCTCGCCGATCGCGCGCAGCTTCTCGTCGGACAGCCGGTGCGTCGGCCCCGACACCGAGATCCCCGCGATGGCCTCGCCGTGGACGTTGAGGATCGGGGCGGCGACGCAGCGCATCCCGATGCTCCGCTCCTCATCGTCGATCGCGTAGCCCCGGCGGCGGGTCGCCTCGACGTCGTCGCGCAGCTGGTCCAGTGAGCCGATGGTCTTGTCGGTGAACCGCGCGAAGGTCTTTCCCCGGAACAGGCGCTCGGTCCGGGCCGGCGCGTAGGTGCTCAGCAGAGCCTTCCCGATGCCCGACGCGTGCAGCGGCGACAGGGAGCCCGGCGGGAAGAAGGCGCGGATCGTCTCGTGGGTCTCCACCTGGCTGACGAACAGGACGTTGCCATCCTTCTCGACGCCGAGATTGGAGGTCTCGCCGGTCTCCTGCATCAGCGTCCACATCATCGACCGGCTCCGCTCGACGACGTTGTGGCGGCGCAGGAACGCCGATCCGAGCCGGTAAGCCTCCGCACCGACGTGCCACTCCTGCTTGTCGGCGCTGATCTCGACGAGGCCGCGGCGCTCGAGCGTCGCGAGGACCCGGTGCATGGTCGCCACGGATTGCTCGAGCCTGCCGGCCAGTTCCGAGAGCGTCAGCCCGTCGCCGCCCGCCAGGACGTCGAGGACATCGAGGGCGCGGTCGAGCGCCTGGATGGTCGCCGCCGGCTTGGCGCCGCCGAACCCCTTCGGCCGCCCGCGCCGCCGGTTTCCCGAATCCATGCCGTCCTCGCCTTCGCCGATCCCGCGCAATTCCTAGGATGGAAAAATTTTTCTCACAACGGAAAAAGGTAAGACGTTGCCACGGCGTGTCTTTTCGCGCTTCGCCCGTTGATGAAAAAGTTTTTCAAGAAAATATCAATACGGTGTCGGCGGTGCTATCGTTCCCGTATTGGAGGAGAGCGCCGCCGATGTTCGCACAGAATCCCGTCTTCATTCCCGGCCCGACCAATATGCCGGAAGTGCTTCGCCGCGCGGCCGACATGCCGACGCTGGATCACCGGTCGCCGCTGTTCGCGCAGATCCTTCATCCGGCGCTCGCCGGCGTGAAGAAGGTCCTGAAGAGCGAGGACGCCGAGGTGTTCATCTTCCCGTCGACGGCTACGGGCGGCTGGGAGACCGCGCTCTCCAACACGCTCAGCGCCGGCGACACGGTGCTGGCGGCGCGCCACGGCATGTTCAGCCACCGCTGGATCGACATGACCCGCCGCCACGGCCTCGATGTCCGAGTCATCGAGGCCCCGTGGGGCGAGGGGCTTCCGGCGGATCGCTTCGCCGAGGCCCTCGCGGCCGACAAGGCGCACCGCATCCGGGCCGTGCTCGTCACGCACAACGAGACGGCGACCGGCGTCCGCTCGGACGTCGCCGCCGTGCGCCGCGCGCTGGATGCCAGCAACCACCCGGCCCTGCTGCTGGTCGACGGCGTCAGCTCGATCGCGTCCATGGATTTCCGCATGGACGCGTGGGGCGTCGATGTCGCCGTGACGGGCTCGCAGAAGGGCTTCATGCTGCCCGCGGGCCTCGCCATCGTGGCGTTCTCGCCCAAGGCCCTGGCCGCCACGGCGACGGCGACGCTGCCGCGGACCTATTTCGACATCCGCGACATGGCGAAGGGTTACCCGAACGGCGCCTATCCCTACACGCCGGCGGTCGGCCTCCTGAACGGCCTGAAGCTGTCGACGGAACTGCTCCTGGCCGAGGGGCTCGAGACCGTCTTCGCCCGGCACCGCCGCATCGCGGACGGGATCCGCGCCGCCGTCGCCGCCTGGGGCCTGGAACTCTGCGCCGCGCGCCCGGACCTCTACTCGGACACGGTGAGCGCGATCCGCACCCCGGAGGGCTTCGACGCCACGCGGATCGTCACCCACGCGGCGCGCCACTACGACGTCGCCTTCGGGGTGGGCCTCGGCGAGGTCGCCGGGAAGGTCTTCCGCATCGGCCACCTCGGCAGCCTCACGGACGTGATGGCGCTGTCGGGGATCGCCGCCGCCGAGATGGCGATGGCCGATCTCGGCCTGCGCATCGCGCTGGGATCGGGGGTCGCGGCCGCGCAGGCGGTGTACCGCCGCGCCCCGGCCGCCGCCCTGCGCGCCGCCGCCTGAGGGGGCGCGCCATGGCAAGCGCCCTGATCACGCCCACCCTCGACGACGTCCTGGCCGCGCACGAGCGCATCCGGCCCTACATTCACGAGACGCCGGTCCTGACCTCGCGGATCATCGACGAAGCGGCCGGCGCGCGGCTGTTCTTCAAGTGCGAGAACCTGCAGAAGGCCGGCGCCTTCAAGGCGCGGGGCGCCTCGAACGCCGTCTTCAGCCTCACCGACGCGCAGGCTGCCCGGGGCGTGGCGACCCACTCGTCGGGCAACCACGGCACCTGCCTGTCCTACGCGGCGGGCCGGCGCGGCATCTCCTGCACGGTGGTGATGCCGCGCACCGCGCCCCAGGCGAAGAAGGACGCCGTGCGCGGCTACGGCGGCCGGGTCGTGGAGTGCGAGCCGTCCACCTCATCGCGCGAGGCCGTGTTCGCCGAGGTCGTCGCCGAGACCGGTGCGGAGTTCGTGCATCCCTACAACGATCCCCGCATCATCGCCGGGCAGGCAACCTGCGCCCGCGAGCTGATCGCGCAGGTCCCGGATCTCGACGCGGTGATCGCCCCGATCGGCGGCGGCGGCATGGTGTCGGGCACCTGCCTGACGCTGGCCGGGCTCGCCCCGCACATCGCCGTTTACGCGGCGGAGCCCGAGCAGGCCGACGACGCCCATCGCAGCCTGAAGGCCGGACGGATCATCGCCGACGACGCGCCGGTGACGGTCGCGGACGGGCTCAAGGTGCCGCTGAAGGACCTCACCTGGCACTTCGTCCGCCACCACGTCGCGGATATCCTCACGGTCTCCGAGGCCGAGATCGTCGCGGCGATGCAGCTGATCTGGAAGCGGCTGAAGATCGTCATGGAGCCGTCCAGCGCCGTCGCCCTGGCGGCGGTGCTGAAGAACCGCCCCGTCTTCGCGAACAAGCGGGTGGGCGTGATCATCACGGGCGGGAACGTCGATCTCGACGCGCTGCCCTGGCAATAACGGGAGGCCCACGATGCACATGAACGCCCGATCCGCCGATCTCGAAGTCGGCTTCGACGTCCCCGCGCTGCCCGGTATGCGCGAGGACGAGATCCAGACGCCCTGCCTGATCGTCGATCTCGACGCGCTGGAAGGCAACATCCGCAAGATGGGCGACTACGCCAAGGCGCACGGGATGCGCCACCGCGCCCACGGCAAGATGCACAAGTCCGTCGATATCCTGAAGCTTCAGCAGAGCCTCGGCGGCGCCTGCGGCGTCTGCTGCCAGAAGGTCTCGGAGGCGGAAGTCTTCGCCCGCGCGGGCATCAAGGATATCCTGGTCTCGAACCAGGTGCGCGACCCGGGCAAGATCGACCGGCTGGCGCGGCTGCCGCTGCACGGCGCCCGCATCATCGTCTGCCTCGACGACGTGGCGAACGTCGCCGACCTCTCGGCGGCGGCGCAGCGGCACGGCACGCAGCTCGACTGCTTCGTCGAGATCGATTGCGGCGCCGGCCGCTGCGGCGTGCGGACGAGCCCCGAGGTGGTGGCGATCGCCCGGGCCGTCGCGGCCGCGCCGAACCTGCGCTTTGCCGGACTCCAGGCCTACCAGGGCGCCATGCAGCACATCGACGGCTACGAGGAGCGTCGGGCCAAGCTCGACGCGGCCATCGCCCAGGTGCGCGACGCCGTCGCGGCGCTGAACCGGGAGGGCCTCGAGCCGGAGCTCGTCAGCGGCGGCGGCACCGGCAGCTACTATTTCGAGGCGGGATCCGGCGTCTACAACGAGCTGCAATGCGGTAGCTACGCGTTCATGGACGCCGATTACGGGCGTATCCGCGACCGGGACGGAAAGCGCATCGACGCGGGCGAGTGGCAGAACGCCCTGTTCATCCTCACCAGCGTGATGAGCCACGCCAAGGCCGACAAGGCGATCTGCGACGCGGGACTTAAGGTGCAGTCGGTCGATTCGGGCCTGCCCTTCGTCTTCGGCCGCGACGACGTGAAATACATCAAGTGCTCGGACGAGCACGGGGTGATCGAGGATCCCGAGGGCCGGCTGAAGGTCAACGACCGTCTGCGCCTCGTCCCCGGCCACTGCGATCCGACCTGCAACGTCCACGACTGGTATGTCGGCGTCCGCAACGGCCGGGTCGAGACGCTCTGGCCGGTCTCGGCCCGCGGCAAGGCCTACTGACGCACCCTGCACACCGTCCGTCATCGCGAGCGCGGCGCAGCGATCCGGGGACGCGCCTCGACGGGGCCCGCTGCCCTGGGTCGCCTCGCGACGCCCGCGATGACGGGGGCGACATGCCGGCTCACGAATTGAGGACACATCCGCGATGATCATCGTTCCCGAGCACGCGATCGACGGGCTGTTGACCGAGGCGGAGTGCTTTACCGCCGTCGAACAGGTCTTCGCCTCCATGGCGCGGCGGCGAGCCGGCAACTTCCCGGTCGTCCGGGAAGCCATCGGCCACGCCGACGCGCTCTACGGCTTCAAGTCGGGCTTCGACCGGGACAGCCTCGCGCTCGGCCTCAAGGCCGGTGGCTTCTGGCCCGGCAACGCCGCGAAGGGCCTGACCAACCACCAGTCGACGGTGTTCCTGTTCGACGCCGATACCGGCCGCTGCCGGGCCGTCGTCGGGGGCAACCTCCTCACCGCGCTGCGCACGGCCGCGGCCTGCGCCATCTCCGTCCGGCACCTCGCCCGCAAAGATGCGCGGGTGCTGGGCATGATCGGCGCGGGCCACCAGTCGGCGTTCCAGCTGCGCGCCGCGCTGGCGCAGCGGCCGTTCGAGCGGGTCCTCGCGTGGAACCTGCATCCCGGCATGTTCGGCCGGATGGAGGCGGTGGCGCGGGAGCGCGGCGTGCCGTTCGAGGCGGTCGACCTCGACCGCCTCGGCGCCGAGGCCGACGTCGTCGTGACGATCACGTCCTCCTTCGCGCCGATCCTGAAAGCCGCGCAGGTCCGGCCGGGCACGCACGTCGCCTGCATGGGGACGGACACGCGCGGCAAGCAGGAGGTGGAGGCCGCACTGCTCGCCGCCGCCACGGTGTTCACCGACGAGGTCGCGCAGTCGGTCAGCATCGGCGAGGCGCAGCACGCTGTCGCGCGGGGGCTCCTCGCCGCGGATTCCATCGTGGAGATCGGGGCGGTGATCAACGGCGATCACCCCGGCCGCGTCTCGGAGTCCGAGATCACCCTGTTCGACGGCACCGGGGTCGGGCTGCAGGACCTCGCGGTCGCCGCGGTGGCGGTCGACCGCGCGGTGGCCAAGGGGCTGGCGACGGAGGTGGATGTCTGACAGGCTCGACCCGAAGGTAATACGCTTTCCGGCCGGATGCTGCGGTCGACGCATTCCTCGCCGTCATCACGAGCAAAGCGAAGTGACCCAGGGTCGCGCGACCTTTACAGACGTTGCGCGGCTCTGTGTTGCTTCGCTCCGCTCGCAAAGACGGCCGCGCATGAATTATCAATCGAAGAGATTATAAGAGGGCATTACTCCAGACTCCATCTCTGCGTGCCAGGATCTTCTCAAATCTCCAGCGGACATTGACGCTGACAGGGACGCGCGCCCGATCCTGGAGCCGCGTCGCCGAACCCGATGTCTGGATCCGCGAGCCCCTCCGCGGAGGATGGGTAGGGCGGCCTACGCCTCGCCGCGCACCAGGGCCGCCGCGAGGGCGTTGTGGCGGGCGGTAAGCGCCCCGGTGTCGAGGGTCGTCAGGCGGCCCTCGCGGACCACGATCTTCCCGTTGATGACGCTCCAGGCCACCGTCTGCGGCGCGCAGAAGGTGAGGGCGGCGACGGGGTCGTGCAGCGCCCCCGCCATGCCGAGGCCGCGCAGGTCGAAGGCGACGATGTCGGCCGCCATGCCGGGGGCCAGCGCGCCGATATCGTCCCGGTTCAGCACCTTCGCGCCGCCGAGCGTCGCGATCTCCAGCGCCTCCCGCGCGGTCATGGCCGCCGGTCCGAAGCCGACGCGGGCGAGCAGCATGGCCTGCCGCGCCTCGCCCAGCATGTGCGACCCGTCGTTGGAGGCCGAGCCGTCGACGCCGAGCCCGACCGGCACGCCCGCGCACCGCATCTGCCGGACGGGCGCGATGCCCGAGGCGAGGCGCATGTTGGAGCAGGGGCAGTGCGCCACCCCGGTCCCGGTCCGGCCGAACAGCGCGATGCCGGCGCGGTCGAGCTTGACGCAGTGGGCGTGCCACACGTCCGGGCCTGTCCAGCCCAGGTCGGCGGCGTACTCCGCCGGCGTCATCCCGAATTTTTCCAGGCTGTAGCGGACGTCGTCGTCGTTCTCCGCGAGGTGGGTGTGGAGCGAGACGCCGTAGTGCCGGGCCAGCTCGGCGGCATCGCGCATCAGGCCGCGACTGACCGAGAACGGTGAGCAGGGCGCCACCACGATCCGGCGCATGGCGAAGCGCTCCGGATCGTGCCAGCGCTCGATCAGACGGCGCGTGTCTTCGAGGATCGCCGTCTCGTCCTCGACGACCGAGTCCGGCGGGAGTCCGCCCGCGCTCTCCCCGACGCTCATCGCGCCGCGGGCGGCGTGGAAGCGCATGCCGATCTCCTCGGCGCCCTCGATAGAATCGTCGAGCCGGCAGCCGTTCGGGTAGATGTAGAGGTGGTCGCTCGACGTGGTGCAGCCCGAGAGGATCAGCTCCGCCATCGCGGTCTGCGTCGAGACGCGGACCATCTCGGGCGTGAGCCGGGCCCAGATCGGGTAGAGCGCCTTCAGCCAGCCGAACAGCTCGGCGTCCTGCGCGGCCGGCACCGCGCGGGTGAGCGTCTGGTACATGTGGTGGTGGGTGTTCACGAGGCCCGGCATCACCGCGTGGCCGCGCAGGTCGAGGACGGTATCGGCCCGCTGCGGCACCTCGGCGGCGGGGCCGACGGCGACGATGCGGTTGTCCTCCACGTAGACCGCGCCGCCGGGGATCTCCCGGCGCTGCGCGTCCATCGTCACCAGGATGTCGGCGTTCGTCAGCAGCAGGGAGGTCATCGCGTCTCTCCGGGTGCGCCCTGGAGGCCGCGCCGGACGGGCCGCGACGCCTCCCCACGGCCAGATGCCGCCCTCTGGCAGCAGGAACGCCGTGCCGGGCGCACCGTCTCGGGGCCGTCAGCGGGCCGCAGCATACGGCAGCCGCCACCGGCCACCTTGGCGATTTTTCGCAAACTGCTTCCGAAATCCCGGCATGGCATTCGCGGCCAGCCATGCAAGGTTTGAGAGCCAGCCAAGTCGGCAGCGCATGACCCCGGAGCGGCCGCCGAGAGCCCGCTCCCCCGCCCCCGGGCGTGCCGCCACGGCCCGCCCTGCGACTGGCCCCACACCCGCTCCTGGCGGCCCGGACCCGGAAGAGGTCCGGCCACCGCTGCCGGGTCCCCGACGACACCATCACGGGACGACGCCTCGACAGGTCCCGGCTGGCGGAGGACACGCCCATGACGTCTCACGACAGGACAACGCGCGAGGTGGACGCGGTCGACGCGATCCCGCCCCTTCCCAAGCTCCTCGCCTACGGCATGCAGCACGTGCTCGTGATGAGCGCGGGGGCTGTCGCGCCGCCGCTCATCCTCGGCGCGGCGATGAACCTGCCGACCGAGACGGTCGCCTACCTGATCAACTGCGACCTGCTGGTGACGGGCATCGCGATCCTGATCCAGTCCCTCGGCCTGGGGATCTTCGGCATCCGCCTGCCGGTCATCATGGGCGTCAGCTTCGCGGCGGTCGGCCCGATGGTGGCGATGGCGCAGGATCCGACGATCGGCCTGCCGGGCATCTTCGGCGCGACCATCGGGGCGGGTGTGTTCGGCCTGCTGCTCCGGCCGTTCTTCTCCAGGCTCGCGAGCTTCTTCCCGCCGCTGGTCACCGGCACGGTCATCCTGATCATCGGCGTCACGCTGCTGCCGGTCGGGATCAACTGGGCGGGCGGCGGCTTCGGGGCCGCCGATTTCGGCGCCCCGGTCCATCTCGGCGTCGCGGCCTTCGTGCTGGCGGTGATCCTGGTGGTCAGCCGCTTCGCCACCGGCTTCGTCGCCAACGTCGCCGTGCTGATCGGCCTCGTCGCGGGCCTGTGCCTCGCCTGGCCGCTCGGCCTGTTCCGCCTCGACGGGCTGGCCGAGCGCCCGCTCATCGCCCTCGTCACGCCGTTCCACTTCGGCTGGCCGACCTTCCACCTGACGGCCGTGGCGGCGATGTGCATCGTCATGATGGTCACGCTGGTCGAGTCGACCGGCATGTTCCTGGCGGTGGGCGACATCGTCGGGCGCCCGGTGGACAAGCGGACCCTGACCCGCGGCCTGATGGCGGACTCGCTCTCGACGCTGATCGCGGGCTGCCTCAACACCTTCCCGCACACCTCGTTCTCCCAGAACGTCGGCCTCGTGAACATGACGCGGGTGCGCAGCCGCTACGTCACGGTCGCGGCGGGCTTCATCATCCTGGGCGTCAGCCTCCTGCCCAAGGTCGCCTTCGCGGTGGCGTCGATCCCGCCGGCCGTGCTCGGCGGCGCCGGCATCGTGATCTTCGGCATGGTCGCGGCGGCGGGCCTCAAGATCGTCGGCGGCGCCGATCTCGGGGACCGCCGCAACCAGATCGTCGTCGCGGTCAGCATCGGCCTGAGCCTGATCCCGATGGCGGCGCCGAAGCTCTTCGCCGCCACGGCGCCGGACTGGGCCGGGCCGATCCTGCACAGCGGGATCACCCTCGGCGCCATCGGGGCGATCGTCCTCAACCTGCTGCTGAACTCGGACCGTCTCGGTGCCGAGGCCGAGCACCGCGTCGCCGACGCGGAGCCCGCCTTCCCGCACGCGGCCGTCCTGGACCGGGCCTGAGGGGAGAAGCCATGTCGGCCGAAGCGACCAAGGCGCTCTCGCGGCGCCACTTCCTGAAGGCCGGCGCGGCGGCGGGCGTCGCCGTGAAGGTCTCCTTCCTGGCGCCCCCGGCCCGGGCGCAGCTCGCCGAGACCGGCCTGTCCGCCGGCTCCCCGTGGGCCGCGCCGGGCCGGCCCCGCTACCGCCTCGACGCCGTCGCCAAGGTCACGGGCGCCAAGACCTTCTCCCGCGACTACCGGGCCCGCGACCTCGCCGGCTGGCCCGACGGCCAAGCCCACGCCTTCCTCGTCGCGGCGACCCGCGCCGACCGCCGCTTCGCCGGCCTCGACCTGTCGCGGCTCCCGGCAGCCCTGCGGCCGGACCGGATCGTCCGGCACGAGGACCTGGTGGCGGACGGTGTCTCGGTCCCGCACGCCGACTTCTTCGGCGACTGGTTCCTCGTGCCGCAGGGCGAGACGCCGCGCCTGCTCGGGCAGCCGGTGGCGATCCTGATCTACGCCGACTTCCCGCGCTTCGCCGCGGCCAAGCGCGCCCTGCGCTTCGCCGACGACGTCGTGCAGTACGGCGCCGAGACCGGTCCCAGGCCGCCGGCCCATTACGGCGCCTCGCGCTGGGTGCGGATCGAGGGCGACGCGCCGGACGCGCCCGACCGGTTCTCGCCGTTCGCGCAGTCCCCGATCTTCGCCGGCTTCTCCGGCGACGAGCCCGCCTGGCCGAAGGCCGGCGACGACGGCCCCTTCGCCCGGGGCATGGCGGCGGCGGCCGCCATCGCCGCCGAGATCGACGGCGCCGGCGCGGACGCCCTGGTGATGCGGCGGACCTACCGGTCGCAGTCGACGGACGCCTCGGCCATGGAGGCCGACAACGGCAACGTCTGGTACGATCCGGCCACCGGCACGCTGCGCCTGATGATGGCGACGCAGTCGCCCTACGACGTGGCCGAGGCCGCCGCCGCGCTGGTCTCGAAATCCCGGTTCCCGCTCAGGGAGGTCGATCTCAAGGTCGGCTACACGGTCGGGTACGGGACGAAGGACCACCACATCTTCCCGTTCCTCTGCGTCGTGGCCGCGCTCTACGCGGGCGGCCGGCCGGTGCGCCTCGCCAACGACCGGTTCGAGCAGTTCCAGAACGGGCTGAAGCGCCACGCCTTCCGCATGGACAACGTCCTGCTGGTGGACCGGGCCAGCGGCCGGTTCCGGGCCATGACCGGGCGCTTCGCCTGCGACGGCGGCGGGCGCCCCAACTACTCCGTCGCGGTCTCCTTCGTCGGCGCCACCGCGGCGCAGTCGATCTACTACCTGCCGAAGAGCGACTTCCAGGCGATCGCCCTGGCCTCGCGGGCCGTGGAGGCCGGATCGACCCGGGGCTTCGGCACGCTCCAGACCATGTCGGCCACCGAGATGATGGTCGACGAGGCGGCGGCGCTCCTGGACATCGACGCGATCGACCTGCGCCTGCGCAACGTGCTCCGCTCGGGCCAGCGCAACAGCCAGGGCGCGGTCCCGGCCGGGGCGCTGCGCAACGCGGAGATCCTGACGAAGGCCGCCGCGCACCCGCTCTGGCGGGACCGGGCGGCGCGCAAGGCCGCCTACGAGGCCGCCCATCCCGGCCGCCGCTACGGCGTCGGCTTCGCGCAGGTGCACAAGGATTACGGCACGGGCGCCGAGGCGGCGGTCGCCTCGCTGGAGCTCGACCCGCGGGGCCGCCTGAGCCTGCGCCACGTCGCCCACGAGATGGGCCCGGGCGTCACCACCTCGCAGGCGGTCATGGTGGCCGAGATCCTCGGCCGGGTCCCCGCCGAGACCGCGTTCGGCGTGGTGCGCTGGCCCGAGATGCCGCTGGAGACCTCCGACCAGCCCTACACGACGTCCCAGGAAGAGGAGGACCGCCGGGCGCAGAACCCCCGCTGGACGCCGCGCTTCACCTCGCCGATGAGCGCGACCAACTCCGCCTACTACCTCGGCCACGCCACCCGGACGGCCGCGCGGTTCCTCGTCGACCACGCCGTCTGGCCCGCCGCCCGCGCGCTCTGGGCGCGGGGCGGCGGCGGCGGGGCGCTGGCCTCCTACCACGTGGTCGCCCGCGAGGACCTGCGGCTGGTGGACGGCCGGGTGCTGGGCGGCGGTCTGCCGCCGCTGTCGCTGGAGGCGGTGGCCGCCGAGGCGCACCGGCTCGGGCTGCCGGTGGGCGTGACCCTCCACACCTTCAACCGCTGGCAATGGGCCGAGGCCGAGTTCGACCTGCCCGGAACCGGCCGGACGCGCCTGCCGATCGACGCCCTGTCGGTGCGCTACGGCGCCGGGGCCCCGCCCGAGCGCCGCGCCCTGATGGCGGATGCGGGCTGGCACTTCGTGCCCCGCGCGGCGGTCTTCTACCCGCCGACCCAGCGCAACAATGTCGGCACGACCTACTACGCGCCGATGGCCACCCTGGCGGAGGTCGCGGTCGACACCGCCAGCGGCGACGTGACGATCCTGTCCCACCACTCGATCCTCGAGTGCGGCCGCCAGATCGTGCCCGAGCTGGTCTCCGGCCAGGTGCAGGGCGGCCTCGCCATGGGGATCGGTCACGCCCTCAAGGAGGTGCTGCCCCTCTACGAGGACGGCCCCGGCGACGGCACGTGGAACTGGAACCGCTACGAGCTTCCCCGCGCCCGCGACGTGGCCCCGTGGAACCAGACGGTGGAGATCCTGCCGCCGCTCTCCGAGACCGACCCGCCCAAGGGCATCGCCGAGGTCGTGATGATCGCCGTCGTCCCGGCGCTGGCCAACGCCGTCGCGCACGCGATCGGCCACCGCTTCCACGAACTCCCCATCCGGCCCGAGCGCATCCGCGAGGCACTGGCATGAGCGCCGCCATCGAGATCAAGGACCTCTCGCTCCGCGTGAACGGCGCGGCCGTCGGTCCGATCCCCGTCCCCGTCGGCACGAGCCTGCTCGACGTCCTGCACGAGTGGCTGGGCCTCACCGGCAGCCGCATGGGCTGCGGGCAGGGCATCTGCCACGCCTGCACGGTGATGCTGGAGGAGGCGGCCGGCCCGCGGGAGATGCGCGCCTGCATCACCGGCGCCCACTGGTTCGAGGGACGGAGCATCCGCACCGTCGAGGGCCATGCCCGCACCGCGCCGGACGGCACCGTCGTGCTCTCGCCGGTCCAGCAGGCCTTCATCGAGAAATTCGCCTTCCAGTGCGGCTACTGCACGCCGGGCTTCGTCACCGGGGCGAGCGTGCTGATCGAGCGCCTGCGCCGCGAGCCGATCCGCCGCGACGAGGTCGAGCGGGTCGTCACCGAGGCGCTCGACCGCCACATCTGCCGCTGCACGGGCTACGTCCGCTACCATCAGGCGGTGCGCGACCTCGTGCTGGCGACCCCCGGTCTGGTGACCGCCTGAGGCGCGCCGTGCGGATCCCGTCCCTCACCACCCCCGCGCGGCGCGTCGGCGCCGGGCTCGCCGCCGCCCTCGCGGTGGCCGTCTCGGCGGCCGGCCTCGTCGCCTCCGGCGCCCTGGAGCGCAGCGTCGTCGCGCGCGACGTCGAGACCCCGCTGAGCGCGGAGGCCGTGCGCGGCCTCGCCCCCCGCGGCGCCAAGGTCGCCGCCGCGGCCGACTGCTTCGCCTGCCACACCGCCCGGGGCGGCGCCCCCTGGGCGGGGGGACTGCCCCTGGAGACGCCCTTCGGCACGATCCACGCCACCAACATCTCGCCGAGCCCGCAGGGCATCGGCGGCTGGAGCCGCGCCGACTTCCACCGGGCCCTGCGCGACGGGATCGCGCCGGGCGGCCGCCACCTCTATCCGGCGATGCCCTACACGTCGTATCGCGGTCTGACGCCGGAGGATGTCGACGCCCTCTACGCCTACCTGATGACCCGCGCGCCGGTCGCGGTGGAGAACAGGGCCAATACCCTCGCCTTCCCGTTCGACCAGCGCTGGACCCTGGCGGCCTGGAACCTCCTGAGCCTGCCGGCGACCGTCGCCGCGCCCGATCCGGGCCGCTCCCCCCTGTGGAACCGGGGCCGCTACGTCGCCGACGCCCTCGGCCATTGCGGCGAGTGCCACACGCCGCGCACCGTGATCCAGGCCATGCGCCCGGACGCCGTCTATCGCGGCGCCACGATCGAGGGCGTCGAGGCGCCCGACATCACGCCCGCGGGCCTCGCGCGGATGGGCTTCACCCCGCACGGCCTGCGCGACTTCATGCGCACGGGGCTCTCGGCCCAGGGCGGCGCGACGCACCAGATGTTCGACGTCGTGCATTTCTCGACGCAGCACATGGACGAGGCCGACCTCACGGCGCTCTCCGCCTACCTGTTCGACCGTGACGCCCTGCCGGCCGAGCCCGAGACGCCGGTCGCCGCCACCCCCGCGGCGATCCCCGCGGCGATCCCCGTTTCGGTCGCGGCCCGGGGACGGGCCAGCTACGCCGGCCTCTGCGCCGGCTGCCACGGCGGGGCGGGGGAGGGGATCCCCCACGTTTCCGTGCCGCTGCGGACGAACGCCGCGATGCGGGTCGCGGGCGCGGGCGGCCTCCTGCGGGCGATCCTCGTCGGGCTCCCGGCGCAGCGCTTCCCGGGCAACGAGCGGATGGAGGCCATGCCGCCCTTCGCCGCCCTGATCGACGACGCGGCGCTCGCCGACCTCGCGACCTGGATGCGGGCCGAGTGGGGCGGGCAGGGTCAGGCGGTCACGCCGGACGAGGTCGCGCGCCAGCGCGCGGGTTTGCGGGCCGACGCTTCGCACTGAAGGCGGCCGGGAGGAGGGGGCGGACATGACCATGGCTTGTCGGATCGCGGCCGCGCTGCTGCCGCTCGGGATGACGTGCGCGGCGGGGGCGCAGGACCTCGGGACGGCCTCCTCGGCGCCGGTGGCGCCCGAGGCCACGACGGTGGTGGAGGACGGCCCGTTCTTCCTCTTCGCCGACACCCAGATCAGCTACCGCTACCAGTTCCCCACCGTCTCGCCCGGAATCCAGATCCAGCGCCCCGATGGCAGCTTCGTCTCCCGCGCGGCGCCCAAGCACATCCTGAACATCTCCCACGCCGATGCCTGGGCCTACGGGACGAACTTCTTCTCCCTCGACATCCTCAAGTCCGGCTCCCAGTTCCCGGCCGGCACCACCAACGCGCCGGGCTCCGTCGCCGCCCCGTTCTTCGCCGATTACGGCAACACCGAAGCCTACGGGCTGTATCGCGGCACGCTGAGCCTCAACGCGCTCACGGGCACGAAGGCCTTCACGGTTCCCGGCCTCGTCAAGGAGGTGTCGCTCGCCTTCGGCTTCGACGCCAACGCCCAGAACGACGCCTTCGGCTCGAAGAAGCGCGACATCGTCGGCGGCCTGAACTTCGCCTTCGACGTGCCGGCGGGCTTTCTCAACCTCTCCGTGCAAGCCTACAAGGAGTGGAACCGGAACGGGTTCAATCTCCAGCCGGACCGCGACCAGAGCTTCGACACGGTTCCGGAATTCGAGCTGGTCTACAACTTTCCCCTGACCTTCACGGGTCTGCCGCTCAGCCTCGTCGGCTTCAACAACATCGTGCTGCCGAAGGGGCGGGGCGTGAGCAACCCGGCCGCCTACGCCTTCAACCCGCCCCGCGGGCTCGAATTCCTGTCGCGCACCAACCTCGTGCTCGATCTCGGCAAGCTCGTCTACGATCGGCCCAACCGGGTCGATGTCTTCGTCGGGTTCCAGTACTGGCACAACAAGTTCGGGAACGTCGAGACCGCGACCTTCAAGGGCACCGAGGAGAAGAGCTTCCTCGCCGGCGTCGCGTTCCACGTCTTCTGATGCCGTTTCGGTTGATCAGATCGGTTCCGCCGTCGTTGCGAGCGGAGCGAAGCAATCCAGCCGGCACCACGTTCCCCGATGTCCTGCAGCCCTGGGTTGCTTCGCTGCGCTCGCAATGACGGAGCGGGCTGCACCGACCGAAGCGTCACGCCGCGGGGGATGATCGGGTCGGACGCCGAGTTCACATTGTCGGGACAGTCCGTTGACAGGTCCGAACCGCTCCTGACGATCCCCGCCCATGATTTCCCTGGAAAGCATCCGCATCTTCCTGCGCTCGGCGGAGACGGGGAGCTTCTCGGCCGCCGGCCGCTCGCTGCGGCTGTCACCGTCGGTGGTGAGCTACCGGATCCAGACCCTGGAGGAGCATCTCGGCTGCCTCCTGCTCACCCGGACGACGCGGCGCATGAGCCTCACGGAGGCCGGCCGGATCTTCTACGACCGCTGCCTCGACATCACCGCGGCGGTCGAGCAGGCGGAGAAGAGCGTCGAGACCGCGGGCGCGGTGCCGCGCGGGGTGCTGAAGGTGACGGCGCCGCTCGGCCTCGGCCGCCGGGTCGTCGCGCCGCTCGTGCCGCGCTTCCGCGACCGCCACGGCGAGACCGATGTCCGGCTGCGCCTGTCGGAGCACCTCCTCGACCTCGTGCAGGAGGCGGTCGACGTCGCGATCCGCCTGTCGCAGATGCGCGATTCCACCTTCACCCTGCGGAAGGTCGCGGAGATCGAGCGGGTCCTGTGCGCGGCGCCGGCCTACCTGGCCGAGCACCCCGCGCCCGCCGAGCCGGCGGACCTGCTGCAGCACGATTGCCTGCTGCTGCGCTATCCCGGCGCCGAGCAGTTCCGCTGGACCCTGGTCGACGGGCAGGAGACCGTGACCCTGCCGGTCTCGGGGCACATCGACGCCGACGACGGCGACACGCTCACCGCCTGGGCGCTGGCCGGCGAGGGCATCGTCCTGAAGCCGCTGTTCGAGGTCGCGGCGCACCTCGCCGAGGGCCGGCTCGTCCCGGTCCTCGAGCACACTCCGCCGACCAGCGTGACGCTCGGCCTGCTCTACCCGTCCCGCAAGATGCTGTCGGCCCGGACCAAGACCTTCGTCGACATGACGCACGAGGCCCTGCGCCAGCACGTGAGCGAGCAGCTCGCCCTGGTCGGCCGCCGGGCGGTCTGAGGCGGCCGCCTCAGGCCGCGACGAGGTCCTCCAGGCGCAGGGCGGCGATCCGTCCGACCTGCCGCAGGGCCTCGGCCCGCTCGGTCTCCGGCGGGTTGCCGAGCCGCTGCTCCAGGCGGGCGAGGATCGCGTCGCGGTCGAGGCCCCGGACCGCGATGATGAACGGGAAGCCGAAGCGCTCGGCGTAGGCCCGGTTGAGGTCCTGCAGCCGCGCCACCGTGGGGGAGGGGCCGCCCAGCAATCCGCTTCCCGCCTGCTCGCGGCCGGAATGCGCGGTGAGCTCGCCGCGCTGGGCGGCCCGCCCGGCGAGTTCGGGATGCGCCCGCAGCAGGGCGAGCTGGCGGACCCGGTCGGCGCCGGCCACCGTCGCCTCCATCGCCGCGTGCAGGTCCGCGCGCGCCGCGAAGGGCCCGCGGTCGAAGGCCGCCTCGGGGACCCAGGGGGAATGCTCGTAGACCTCGGCGAGGAGGTCCACGAAGGCGTCGCGCGCGAGCGCGTTGAGCGCGGCGATGGTGATCACGGACCTGTCCTCTCCGGGGTCGGTCCCGCCGCCGGGGCGCCGGGAGGATGGTGGGCCGCCCAGTGCCGGGCGATGTCGATCCGCCGGGTCACCCAGACGTCGGGACGGGCCAGGACGTGGTCGAGGAACCGGGCGAGGGCCGGCAGGCGCGCCGGGCGCCCGACGAGGCGGCAATGCAGGCCGATCGACAGCATCTTCGGGGCGCTCGCCCCCTCCTCGTAGAGGCAGTCGAAGGCGTCGCGCAGGTGCGCGAAGAACTGCTCGCCCGACGGGAAGCCGCCGGGGATCGAGAAGCGCATGTCGTTGGTGTCGAGGGTGTAGGGCACCACGAGGTGGTCCCGGCCGGCGACGCGGACCCAGTAGGGCAGGTCGTCGGCGTAGCTGTCCGAATCGTAGAGGAAGCCGCCCTGCTCGACCACGAGCCGCCGGGTGTTCGGGCTGTCGCGGCCGGTGTACCAGCCGAGCGGCGTCTCGCCGGTCAGGCTCCGGATCGTCTCGACCGCGCGGGCGAGGTGCTCCCGCTCGATCGCCTCCGGGACGTCCTGGTAGGGCAGCCAGCGCCAGCCGTGGCCGGCGATCTCGTGGCCGTCGCGGAGAAAGGCCTCCACGGCGGCCGGATTGCGGGCGAGCGCCTGCGCGACGCCGAAGACCGTGAGGGGCACGCCGCGCTCGCGGAACAGGCGCAGGATCCGCCAGACGCCCGCGCGCGCGCCGTACTCGTAGAGGCTCTCCATGCTCATGTGCCGCGCGGGGAAGGGTGTGGCCCCGGCGATCTCGGAGAGGAAGATCTCGGCGTGGGGGTCGCCGTCGAGGACGGAGCGCTCGCCGCCCTCCTCGTAGTTCAGCACGAACTGGACGGCGACGCGGGCGCCGCCGGGCCAGCGGGCGTCGGGCGGCGCCGCGCCGTAGCCGACGAAGTCGCGCGGGGGGCCGTCTGTATCCGGTGCGGTCACGGGCGGGATCCTGCGTTGGCGCGGAAGCGGGGTCCGACGGTTATCGCGCGGCGAGCCAGCGGGCGAGCGCCGCGCGCTCCTCGGGCTGCATGTCGGTGATGTTGTTCGGCGGCATCGCGTGGGTCAGGACGGCCTGCAGGCGGATGGCCGGCGCGAAGCGCGCGACGTGCTCGGGGCTGTCGAGGAGCACGCCCTTGGGCGGGCTCGTCAGGCCCGGCCACAGGGGCTCGGCGGCGTGGCACATGGCGCAGCGCGTCCCGACCACGGCCATCACGGCGTCGTCGACCGCGGGGCCCTCGAGCGCGCCCGTCCCGGCCGCCGCGAGGCTGATCGCCGGGGCCGGGGCCGGGGCCGCCTCGGCGGCGGCCGACAGGCCGATTTGCTCGCGGGCGCCCGGCGACGAGGCGACGCTGATCGCGACCGCCACCGCCACGCAGGCCGTCGCGACGCCCCAGGTCCACCAGCGGTCGCCCCCGCCGGCATTGCGCACGTTGAAGTAGTGGCGGACGACGCCGCCCGCGATCACCACGAGGCCGACGATGGTCCAGCTGTAGGGCGAGGACCACGCCATCGGGTAGTGGCCGGACAGCATGAAGAACAGCACCGGCAGCGTCAGGTAGTTGTTGTGGGACGAGCGGTTCTTCGCCTGCTTGCCCCAGGCGGGGTTCGGGACCCGGCCCGCGACCAGCTCGGCGATCGCCTTGCGCTGGTTGGGCATGATGACGAAGAACACGTTGCCGGTCATCCAGGTCGCGATCACCGCGCCGGTGTGCAGCATCGCGGCCCGGCCGGAGAAGACCTGCTGGAAGCCGTACGCGAAGGCGACGACCGTGAGGAACACGGCGGCCGCGAGCAGCGGCGGCCGGTTGGCCAGGGGCGAGCGGTTGAGCCCGTCATAGATCAGCCAGCCGAGGGCGAGGGCGCCGAGGCCGATGGCCGCCCCGGTCATCGGCGTGATCACGCGGACCGCCGGATCGATCAGGTAGAGGTCGGCCTGACCGTAATAGACCCAGCACAGCAGCGAGAAGCCCGACAGCCAGGTCGCGTAGGATTGCCATTTGTGCCAGATCAGGTGCTCCGGCATCCGGTCGGGCGCGACGAGATACTTGCGCACCTGGTAGAAGCCGCCGCCGTGCACCTCCCAGGCCTCGCCGCCCTTGCCGGTCGGGATTGCCGGAATGGCGCGCAAGCTGGCGTCGAGATGCATGAAGTAGAACGACGCGCCGATCCAGGCGATCGCGGCGACGACGTGGGTCCATCGAATGAGGAACCCGCCCCATTCGTGCAGGATCGGATACATGGGACGGATCCTCCGCGATCTGTCGTGGGGCCGGGTTCGGCCTCGATGTCGGCTCGTGGTTCGGCCCGAGCCGCGACCCCGGGTGTGCCCCGAACCGCGGCCGGCAGCGACCCGCCGCGGCGCCAAGGACCTTCAAAATCATTCGGGAAATGCCGGACGCTTTTCGGGTTGTCCGAGCCCCCCGCCCCGTGCTCGTCTCCACCGTCTCCTTCGGCCCGACGAACCTTCGCCCGCCTCGGGCCGCGGGCGCGGGCCTTTCCGTCCGGGAGGACGCCGATGGGCCATCTTTCGACACACGTCCTCGACACGGCCGCCGGCAAGCCGGCGGCCGGGGTCACCGTCGAGCTCCGGCGCCTCGCCGGGGACGGCAGCGGGGACGGCACCGGGGAGACCGTCGCGTCGGCCACGACCAACGGCGACGGGCGGACCGACGCCCCCCTGCTCGCGGGCGACGCCCTGACGCCCGGGACCTACGAGCTCGTCTTCGCCGTCGGCGCCTATTTCGCCGGGACGGGTGCCGGCGCCGAGCGGCCGTTCCTCGACCGCGTGCCGGTGCGCTTCTGCGTCTCGGACCCGGACGCCAAGTATCACGTCCCGCTGCTCATCACGCCGTGGAGCTACTCCACCTATCGCGGGAGCTGACACGGGATCGGCCGGCATCGGCCCGGGCGGAGCCTGCCGGAGCGCCGGAACTCAGCCTTCCGGCCGCGCCCCGGCGGCGCGACCGGTCGCCTCCCGGGGCGAGTGGCCGAACAGCGCCTTGTAGGCCCGGCTGAACGCCGCCTCCGACTCGTATCCGACGCGCAGGCCGATCTCGCCGACGCGGGCCTCGCCCGCGGCGAGCATGTCCCGCGCGAGGTTCAGGCGCCACTCGTTCTGGTAGCGCAGGGGTGAGCGACCGACGAGCGCGTTGAACCGCTCGCAGAAGCTCGACCGCGACATGCCGGCGACGTCCGACAGGGCCTCCACGCTCCAGCGCTGCAGCGGCCTCTCGTGCATGACCTTGAGCGCGCGGGCGATGCGGGGATCGGCCAGGCCGGCCAGCCACCCCGACGTCCGGCCGAGATGAACCCAGGTCCGCAGCGTGCGGATGACCGCGAGGTCGATGATGCGCGAGATCATCAGGGCCGCGCCGGGTTCGGCGTCGGTCGTCTCGACCAGCAGGAAGTGCACGAGGCCGTCGAGCCATCCGGCGCCCTCCTCGCGCCGGATGCAGATCTGCCGCGGCAGGAGCGCGATCATGCTGCGGAGACTGTAGGGATCGAACCAGAACCGGCAGACGACGACGTCCGCGCCCTCGGAGGCGACCAATCGCCTGGTTCCGAGGCCGTGGGGCAGGAACAGCAGGTCGCCGGCGCCGACCGCGAGGGACTCGCCGTCGCCTTCGAGGATGAGGGCGCCCGCGATCACCACGAGGACGTGGCCTGCGCCGGCATCCAGATCCAGGCGCTCGCCCGGCGCGACCGGCCGGGACTCGACGCGGTCCCCGGCGAGGCGGATCTGCGCGAGCACGTGGGACAGCAGGTCGCCGGACGCGGCGCTGCGCGGCCCGCCCTCCGGAAGATCGGTCAAGTTTTCCAGCGTTTCCGACATGGCTGACGCCGGCTCCCGATCCTAAACGTGGGCCCATCGAAGCGCGTATTCGCTCGGCGCGTCCGGATCTACGAAGCTATAAATCGGCATCTATCGTGTCCATCTGCCTTGTTCACGAATAGATCCGGTCCGTCGAGCCGCGCTCAGTACACGAAGGAGCCGACGATGAGAACCGACCCGCAGCGCGATCGCGGTCCTGCCTTGCCCTGGCTCACCGCCTACTACTTCGTGCGTGCCGGCGTCGCCACGGCCTGGGTAGCCGCCGCGCTCGGCTTCGGGAGAGGCATGCCGGCGGTCGCCGCGACGCTCCTGGTCGCCTATCCCGCCTGGGACGCGCTCGCCAACCTGGCCGACGCCCGGCGCAACGGCGGCCTCGCGGGCAGTCCCAGCCAGGCCCTCAACGCGGCGATCAGCGCGGCGACCGCGATCGCGGTCGCGGTCGCCCTCGGACGGGGCCCGAACGCGGTGCTCGCGGTGTTCGGCGCCTGGGCCATCCTCTCGGGACTGCTCCAGCTTCTCACCGGCGCGCGCCGCTGGCGGGCCGGCGCCCAGTGGGCCATGGTCCTGAGCGGCGCGCAATCGGCGCTCGCCGGCGGCTTCTTCATCCGGCAGGCGGCCGGCGCCGCGGTCCCCGGGATCGTGGATGTCGCGCCCTACGCGGCGTTCGGCGCCTTCTACTTCCTCGTCTCCGCGGCCTGGCTGACGGCGACGCGCCTGCGGGACGCGTCGCGGGCGCGCGCCGCCTAGGCGCCGGTGCGGCCGGGCGGATCCGACCTCGATCATCGCCCCGGCCCCTCCGGACATCCGCACCGTCGTCCCCTCCCGACCGCCGTCGGACAGCAGAGGCCATGGTCCATGGGCGCGCGAACGAGCGTGAAGCCGCGGAGGAACGCGGTCGAGGCCTACCTCCACGTCCTGCACGCGCTGATGCTGCGCGACATGCGCACCCGCTTCGGCGCGTCGATGTGGGGCTACGGGGTCGTCGTTCTCTGGCCGTGCGTGCACGTCTTCGTGCTGATCACGATCTACACGGTTCAGAAGCTGCCCGCGCCGCTCGGCGACGACAGGGCCCTGTTCTTCGCCACGGGCGCCGTGCCCGTGCTCGTCTTCCAGTACATCTCGCGCGAAGTCATGAAGTCCGTGATCGTCAACCGGCCGCTGACCTACTACCCGCAGGTCAGGCTGTTCGACCTGGTGTTCTCCCGCGTGCTCGTCGAGATCGTCACCGGCTTCCTGGCCCTGCTGGTCGTGAGCGGTGTCCTGGTCGCGCTCGGCACGAACCCGGTCCCGGCGGACCCGCTGACGGCGGTGGGCGGCTATCTCGCCGCGATCGCGCTCGGGATCGGGATCGGCACGATCAACGTCGCGATCATCGGCTTCTTCCCCGGATGGCTGATCGGCTACGCCCTGTTCAGCATCGTCCTCTACGTGTCCAGCGGCGTCCTCTTCCTGCCGAGCTACTTGCCGGAACGGCTGTACTACTGGGCCAAGTTCAATCCGGCCCTGCAGGTCGCGGAATGGATGAGGTCGGCCTACTACCCGGCTGCCGGACTGCAGGTCGACCATCTCTACGTCGTCGTGTTCGGCCTGACCGCGGCGTGTGTCGGCCTGGGCCTGGTCGTGCGCGGCGGCGGCCAGCTGCGAGGCTGAGCGCGGACGCGTCCGATCGGCCCGGGCGCGGAGGATGCGGCTCAGCCCAATCGCGCGTCCGACGACGGCGACGTCGCGCCGCCGCGGTGGGCGATCAGGTCGATCTCGACCAGGGCGTCGTAGGCGAGCCCCGTCGTGCCCACGCAGGTGCGGGCCGGCAGCCGGTCGGGCGGGAAGAAGGATCTGTAGGTGGCGTTGAAGGCGGCGTAGTCGCGCTTGAACTCGGTCAGGAACGCGCGCGCGACGACGACGTTCTCGAGGCCCAGGCCGAGGCCGGCCAGGACCGTCGCGAGATTGGCCATCACGTTGCGGGTCTGCGCCTCGATCCCGTCGGGCAGGACGCCGGGCCCGTCCGGCGTGTCGGGCATCTGACCCGTGACGAAGACGAAGCCGTCGACCTCGACCGCGTGGCTGAAGGGGGCGACCGGCTGCGGCCCTCCGGAGACCATGTGGAACAGCATGGCCGACGAGGCTGACTGGGGTTGCGGCACCGCGATCTCCCTTTCGACGGGCGCGACCCGCCCGATCTCCGTGATCCAGGTCCGCGACCGTAGGGTCACGATCAGGCCGGGGATAGTGTCGGATGCGGCGGTCCGATCCGGTCCGCGCCATACCCGGTGGAGAGGGTCAGAAGAAGCGCCGGATCTCCTCCGCGATCGCGTCGCCGTCCGTCTCCAGGGCGAAGTGCCCGGTGTCGAGGAAGGTGACGCGCGCCTCCGGGATGTCGCGCCGGAACGCCTCGGCGCCGGGCGGGATGAAGAACGCGTCGTTGCGCCCCCAGACGGCGAGGAGCTTCGGGCGGCGCGCGCGGAAGAAGGCCTGGATCAGCGGGTAACGCTCGAGATTGCGCTTGTAGTCGAGCTTGAGCGTGACCTGCCGGTCGGCATTGCCCGGCCGCGCCAGGATGGCCGCGTCGAGCGTGTAGGCCTCGGGCTCGATGCGGGACGGGTCGGGCACACCCTGGACGTAGGCGGCCCTGACGCCGTCGAGGGTCATGCGGGCGCGGATCGCCGCGACGGCGGCCGCGTTCGGCGCGGCCCAGTAGGCCCGCAGCGGCGCCCAGGCCGCGTCGCCGAGCCCGTCGAGATAGGCGTTGCCGTTCTGGGACACGATGCCGGCGACGCGGTCGGGATGGGCGAGCGCCAGATCCCATCCGACCGGCGCCCCGTAATCGAACGTGTAGAGGATGTAGCGGTCGAGGCCGAGCGCGCCGACGAACGCCTCCGTCGTGCGCGACAGCGACGCGAAGTCGTAGACGTAGGCGCGATCCTCCGGGACGTGCGTGAACCCGAAGGCGGGCAGGTCCGGCGCGATCAGGCGGAAGCGATCGGCCAGCTTGGGCATGAGGTGCCGGAAGTAGAAGGACGAGTTGGCGAAGCCGTGCAGCAGCAGGATGACCGGGGCGTCGGGACGACCGGCCTCCCGGTAGAAGACGTCCACGCCGTCGGCCCGGACCGTGCCGTGGCGGACCTCTCCGGCCCGCGCGGGGTGGACCTCCGCCCGCACGGCGCCCGACGCCGCCGCGCCCGTCGCCAGCACGCCGCCGGCGAGCACACGCCGCCGCGTCGCGCGGGCCGGTCCGCGCCCCGTCATCTCGTCTCCGTGCGTGTCTCGCATCATGGCGCGCCTCATCCTGGCGGGACGGCATGCGTCGGGATCGTCACCGCCGGGTCGGACGGCGCGACCGTCGTGCGGGACGGCGATCGGCCTGACCGGGCCGCGGCCCGGACGCGCGAACCCGACGGCGCGACCATGATGCAGGGACGCGGCGCGCTCCGGAACAGCGAGTCGTCGCAATTCACCATTCCCTGCCGTGAAACGGTCGACGGCCGCTGCGGCGGCGACCGCGGGCTTCCCGAAGGCCCGAAGCGCCGCCCCGGCGCTAGAGGCCGAGGTTGCGGCCCGGATGCGCGTCGGCGAGCTTGGCACGGCGGACGTAGCCCCGCATCGTCTTGAGATCCCGGTGGCGGGAATGCGCCATGATCTCCTCGTCGCGCGATCCGCGCCTGTACGCCTCGGTGATGAAGCCCGCGCGGAACCCGTGGGCGGAGATGCGCTCGCGCGGTCCGGCGACGAGGCCGGCTTCCGCCGCGCGCTTCTGAACGATGCGGCCCACCGAGTCCGGATGCAGCCCGTCGTCCATCACGGTGCCGTCCGCCCGGACCGCCCGGAAGACGTAGCCGTCGGCCGGCGCCGCCTGCAGCCAGCGCCGGAGCGCGGCGATCGGACAGGTCGCGGGGCTCCCGCCCGCCAGGACGGTCACGACCGTGCCCTCGCCGTCCTGATCACCTTTCGAATGCGGCAGGAAGACATCGACGGCGCCGTCCCGGAACGCGAGATCTTCGTGGCGGATCCGCGCGACCTCGGAGCGCCGGAACGCGCCGGCGAAGCTCAACAGGAACAGGGCGCGGTCCCGGAGCGCGGCGACCGTCCCTTCGCAGGCGGCGACGATCCGGAGCGTTTCGGGCACGCCGAGCGCGGCGGCCTGCTTCTTCGGCCTGCCGTAGCGCCGGAACATCCCGCGCAGCGCCGCCCGGACGGCCGGATGGGCCGGGACCCACGGCAACCCCTGGAGCTTGTGCGCCTGACCGATCGTGACGAGCCGACGCTCGATCGTCGCGCGCTTGTGGGTCTCGGCCATGGAGGTGAGGTAGCTCGCCACCTGCTCGGGACCCGCGGGGAGGGGCGCGAGATCGTGGCCGCCGCACCAACGCGCGTAGTGCTGCCAGTCGGCGCGGTAGGCCCGACGGGAATTCTCCGAGAGCGCCTCGTCGGCGAAGGCGCGGGCGCGGGCGGCAAGCGTGGCGGGCAGCGTCATGGCTATCTCCCTCGGTCGCGCCTGAGCGTGACGCTACGTCTGATAAGAAAGGGTTATCAGACGCTGACCGATGCGGCGCGGCCCGGGCCTCCCCGCTACGTGGAGGAGGGTGGGCTGCGTGCCTCGCGAACGGTCCACGCGCGGACGGGACGTTCCCGCTCCGCGGCAGGTCGGGAACGGCGCGCGATCGCGCGGACCTGCGGCCCGGCATCACCCGCCGCGGCGAGTCGGAGCGTCCATCGGAACCGTGTGATCGGATCGGGGTGGCGCCCCATCGCCTCCGCATCCGGGCAGACGGTCCGCCAACGGTCCGAGCCAGCCGCCCGGCTCGCCGGCAGTGCTTCTCCGGTTCGTCCGGATGGTCACCCTCCGACAGCGTCGCTGCGCAAGGGTCGCGACGTTGGAACACCGCCGCGGGAGGTGTCCGTGCGTGCGGTCACGCGCTCGACGGAAGTTTATCCAGTGGTTGTGAAGCACGCTGCGGAACTTTAATCCCGGATGAGCGCGGTTTTTATTGATCACGCTCTGACGCCGAGCGCGCAACCTCAAATCACTATAGGATATCCCCGGCAAGAAGACCGCGATCATTAACCTGCATTTAGTTTAGCACCCGCATCTTGGCTCAACGCCTTCCGCATTGAGCAGCCTGCGGAGCTCTCTGCGATCCTGAACACTGGAGGGGATGTCATGGGTCGGTTTCGCAATTTGCGATTGGGCACCAAGATCGCGATACCGGCCGCCCTACTGCTCGCGACCGCCGTCGGCATCGTCTTCTTCGCGCGGTCGGCGATCGACGAGCTCGAGAAGAACACCCAGCAGATCGTCGACGTGGCCGCCGTTCGCGCCGTCACAGCGCTGCAGATGGCGCTGGCCATGAGCAACGCGACGATCTCCGAGAAGAACATCATCATACAGACCGATCCGGCCACGATGGCTGCCGAGCGTCAGCACTTCCAGCGCGAGCGGACGCTCGCCTACGAGGCGATCGACCGCCTCATCGCCCTCGCGGACACCCCGGCTCGGCATTCGGCGAACGCAGCCATCAAGGTCGATATGGGCGCGTATTTCGCGGCGGCCGACCGCGCCATCGCCCTGGGCATGAAGAACGATGCCGAAGGGGCCCGGACGATCTCGGTCGACGAGGGCCGCCCCGCGCGGGCCAAAGTGCTGGAAGGCGTCCAGATGCGGACCGAGACGAACGCCAGGGAGCTCAGAGCCTCCAGGGACCACGCCGTTGCCGTCGCCGAGCAGATCAAGCTGACGCTCACGGTCATCGCCGCGTCGGGCCTTCTCGTCGCATTCGGGATCCTCGGCGGGATCGTGCTGTTCGGGATCAACCGGCCGCTGGCCAGCCTCGTCGGCGTGCTGCAGCGGATGGCCAGGGGCGAGGTCGACGCCGAGATCGAGGAGGCCGCCCGCGGCGACGAGATCGGTGCCGTCGGCAAGGCGGTCGAGGGCATCAAGGCCATGGTGGCCCAGAAGGCCGCCGAGCAGGCCGAGATCCGGCGCATTGCCGACGCGGCGGCGGCCGTCGAACGCAAGCGGACGATGGTCGAGCTCGCCGACGGTTTCGAGCGCGCGGTCGGCGGGATCATCGGCATGGTCTCGTCCTCGGCCACCGAACTCCAGGCCACGGCGCAGACGATGACGGCGACGGCCACCGAGACGGCTGGCCGGTCGACCACCGTGGCGGCCGCGGCCGAGGAGGCCGCCAGCAACGTCAACACGGTCGCCGCCGCCGCCGAGGAACTCGGCTCCTCGGTTCAGGAGATCGGCCGGCAGGTCGACGGCTCCGCCGACATGGCGCGGGTGGCGGTCAACGAGGCCGACCAGACCAGCGCGCTGGTGCAGGAACTGAGCGCGTCGGTCGCGCGCATCGGCGACGTCGTCGGCATGATCTCGACCATCGCGGGACAGACCAACCTGCTCGCGCTGAATGCCACCATCGAGGCGGCCCGCGCGGGTGCCGCCGGCCGCGGCTTCGCGGTCGTGGCGACGGAGGTGAAGGCTCTGGCCGAGCAGACCGCCAAGGCCACCGAGGAGATCACCGGGCAGATCGCCCGGGTTCAGGCCTCCACCGGTCAGGCCGTATCGGCCATCGGGTCGATCACCGTGCGGATCCAGGAGATCAGCCACGTGGCCACCTCGATCGCCGCGGCCGTGGAGCAGCAGGGCGCGGCGACGCAGGAGATCGTCCGGAACGTCAGCCAGGCCGCGATGGGCACCGGCGAAGTGACCAGCAACATCGCCGGCGTGGCCGGCGCGGCCGAGGAGACGGGCGCCGCGGCGAGCCAGGTTCTGGGAGCGGCTTCCGAGCTGTCGCGCCAATCCGAGCATCTCGCTGCCGAGGTGGGGCGCTTCATGGCCACCGTCCGAGCCGCCTGATTCGGGGGCGACCCGCGACCCCCCGTCCGGCTCATCGCCGGACGGGGCCGTTTCAGGACCGAGATCCGCGAAGGCGGCTCTCGTCCGCCCTGAACCTTCTTCCCGCATCCGGCGTTGAAGACTTCAATCCATGATTGAGGTCCCGATGAAACACCGTACTCTCTTGCGTACTCTCTCGGCCGCTGCGCCGCTCGCGGCCGTCCTCGCCGGGACGGCCTACGCGCAGGCGCCGGCCACCGCGCCGGGCGCGCCGCCGACCTCCTCGGGCGTCGTCACGCCTCAATCGGGCGCGACCGGCGCGCCGGGCGCGGTGACGGGGTCGCCGACCGGGCAAGCCGCCGACACGCGTTCCAACAGCTCCTCAGCCGCGGGCAACGCCAACCAGCCGGAGCGCCCGTCGCCGCAGGGCGGCAGCGGTGGCAGCAGCCGATAGCCGTCGACGATCCGCCGGCACGGCCCCGGTCACGGCCCCGTTGCCGGCGGCCTCTCCCTGAACCGCTCGCGCCGCGCGGCGGCTGCGACACCGGCCATCGCGCTCGGGTCGCGCCGTCGCCGCGCGTCAGGCCTCGTCCTCGGCCGAGCCGGGCCAGGCCGGACCGTGACGCTCCTCGAGTTCGGCTCGGCCGGCTTCAGTGATGCGGTACTCGACGGTCTTCGTGTCCGGATCCGTCCGACCCGTCGCGAGAACCAGTCCCAGGACCTCCATGCGCCGCATGTAGCCGCTGACCTGATAGAAGCGGGCGCCGGTCTGCGCGAGGGTGCGGAGCCGGTAGAGGCTGCCGGGCGGGAGCTTGTACATCGCCCGCCACCGTATCGGTTGTCGGCCCGGACGTCAGTGGGGACAGGTCGGTTCGGCCGGCAGCCCCGCGGGTGCTGGACCGCCGCGCGATGCGCGCGGGTCGTTCACGCGAGGCGGGACGACGCGGCGGATCGGGCCGCGAGCGCCGTCAGGACCGTCCGCCCGTAAGCGGTGGTCGCGAGGCTCGCGCGGAGCTCGCGGTAGAGGTCGTCCCTCCCGAGGCGACAGTCGAGATCGGGGCGCGCCGCGAACCCGTCGAGTTCCTCGAGGATGAGCGCGGCGAAGTCGGCGGGCTCCAGCAGGCCCTCGGCGGCATCGAGGACGCCGTACTCCTCCAGGAATCCGCCACTCAGGGTGATCAGGCCATCCCTGTACCGGATCAGCGCGAAATAGACGCCGAACCGGATCATGGCCCGGTCGCGCCAGCCCGCCTCGGCGATGTAGGTCCTCATCATCACGTCGGTGGAGAAGACCTCGTGCTCCCCGTCGCGCTGGGCGAGGTAGTCGCGGAAGACGTCGTGGGCCGTCGGATCGAGGTGGAGCAGCGCCTGCATGGCCGGTGCCAGCGCACCCTGATCGTCCTCGGGCCCCCAGAGCTGGCGATACAGCTTCCTGGCCTCCACCACCCCCGGCTGGACCGCGAGATAAGTCGTGAGGAGTGCGCGCAGCGCCGGGACCACGGCAACGCGCTCGCGGGCGATGCGCGCGAAGAAGGCCGATTCCGTCATCGCCCGCCCGCCGACCTCGAAGGTCAACGCGAGCACGTCGCCCCGCAGGAGTCCCCCCAGATCCGCTCGGATCCGGCCGGTGAGCGCGTCCAGGGCTTCGGCGATGGCGGCGGCCGAGAACGCCGCGACGGTGACCACCGGCTGCGAGCGCGCCAGGAAGCGCCGGACCGCCGACGCGCTCGGGCCTGCCGACGGCCGGGATCGATAGCCGTCCTCCTCCGGGGTGATCGTCCGGGCGGGCGCCGCGTCGGCGCACCGAGAGCGCGGGATGTAGACGGAGTTGCTGAAGAAGCGGATCTCGACCCGCTCCGCATCCGCCACGTCCGCGAAGGCGGAGACGGCCTTCGCGCCGTCGTAGCGCGCGAAGGAGAAGACGGGCGAGCGCGTGCCGTCCAGGCCGATGCGCTGGAAGTCCGTGGTCCGATCCCAGAAATACCCCGACTTGATCCAGAACGCCCGCTCGTCGGGCTCCCAGGCCACCTCGGTGATCGCGCGCGGAGGCTCGGAGCCGGGCCGCGCGACGAGCGTCGCCGCGCGGGCGACGGGCCCGGTTGTCCAGAGTTCGACGGCCTGTCCGAGGCGGGGAGGGCCGGCGTCCCCCGTATCGGCCGCTGCCTCCGGTGGGCCCCCGCGCGCGGGATCGGAGTGCGGCGTGACGGCGTAGCGGCCGCTGGGGCTGAACCAGTAGGGCTTCACCGCGTCCGGCAGCGGGTCGTAGCGCAGCGTCGCGCCGGCCCGTTCGAGCCGACACAGCCCGTAGGCCGACCCGCCCGGCCCGCACCGGAAGCCGATGAAGGCCAGTCGCCCTCCGGGATCCTCGAACAGCTCACCGTGAATGGTCAGGATGGCCGGCCCGTCCGGGCGCGGCGGATAGGCCTCCTCGGGCGACAGGGACCCGACAGGGCCATCGGCATGCCAGACGAGTCCGCGCCCGTGCTGCAGGATCTCGAGATCCGACGCCCGCAGGACGACGATGTCGTCGAGGTACTGCTCGTCGTTCTTCGGACCATGGCTCCGATAGACCGCGATCCGGTCGGCATCGCGGGTGACGAACAGCTTGTGATTGAAGGGTCCCTCGCCCGGCAGGCGGCGCCGCACGCGATCCCGGCCCGCCCGCCAGTCGATCAGGCAGAGTTCCCCGTCATCGGACAGGCAGACCAGCCCCGCAGCGCCGACCAGGGCGGCGGCCCGGATCGAGGCCTGCGGAAAAGGCAGGATCATGCGCCACCGCCCGCCGTCTTCGACGGCCGCGACCGTGTTGTATCGCTGCTCAGTGCCGGTGATCGCCAAACGGGGCATGCACGATCCTCGTCAGCGCCGGAAGGTTCGGTCGGCGGGCACGCCGCCCTCCGGAGACGCCCGATGGCCGCGGAGAGGGGAGGGCGCTGTGACCCGTATCTCCCCGTGCCTCGCACGGATCGAGGGGCGGGCGGTCGAGCCGGTCCTGCACCGTTGTCGAGATCCCGCCGACGCGTCCCGGACGCTTCCCAAAGACTTCATCCATCTCGCGCAGCGCGCCGGCAGCATCCGTGCCGTCGGCTCCGGGTCCGGCCGCTGTTGCGCCGGAAGAGCACGGGGCTTGTCCATGTCTAGCGCCCTCGTATGGTACCCCGCGCTGCAGCGAACGTCACGGCGCGGCGATGAGCTAGTCCTCTGGACAGGGCCACCGGCTCCGACGATGCCATCGGACAGGTTTGGGCACCGTGGCTCTGTTCTGCTGGCTGCGGTTCGCATGACAGAGGGAGCGCCACCGTGAGGCAACGCCGGCGCGCAGCCGTACGGCCGCAGGGCGCGTGTGACAGGAATGAGGACGGGTTCGGCGCATTCCCGGACGCGATCGTGACGGCTCTGGCGCTCCGCGCGACCGACGGCGGCCCCCGGATCGCCCGAGGCACACGCCTTCGACCATGCGGACAAGGGCTGGCGCTCGACCCGGCGTCGACGAAGACGGGCACATGTCGGGCGACGACAGGCCGCCCGACAGCGCCGGGGGCTTCCACGGCTTCCCGGCCTGGCACGCAGCATCATCGAGCACTCGCCACCGGCCGGATACACGCACGGAACAGAATCCACCCATCATGCAGCAACTCCATGGACGAAGCGTGAGGACATCGAAGGCCATGCGCCGTGAGATCACTTTTCTTACCGTGGCAATTCTAGGGTCTTGTCTTGGAGTCCCTGCGATGGCGCAGGAGATGCGCTGGCAGGAGCGGGAAGGGGACGGTCGCGTCCATCTTGCCTACGAGATTCCGGACAGCGGCGCGCAGAGCCTCGCGCTCACCTGCGACACGCGGGGCGGACAGCTGAGTGTCGACTACTACGACGACAGAGACCGCGCTCGGGACGGCACCCGGGCCGAGGTCGAGTTCGCCTCGGAGGGCGGCACGCTCTCGCTGCCGATGCGGGCGAAACAGCTGGAACTCGACGACCAGATCGTGCTCCAGACCACGACAACGTTGACGCAAGACTGGGTGCGGATCCTGTCCGGCAAGACCCTTCGCGTGACGCTCTCTGGCGACACGCAGCGGATCCCTCTGGCCGGCGCCCGGACCGGTCTCGCTGCCCTGGTCGCGGGCTGCAGCCGTCCTTCGCGATGATTCGCGATGACGCCGGGGATCAGATCGTAGTATAAGTGCCGATCATGCGGAATTCGTCACCGCATTCCATAATGCTTGTTATGCGAATAACTTTCAGCGGCTCGAAGCTTCTCATCGAAGACGGCATCGCCGACTTCCCGCCGGACGCCTGAGGACGCCGCGCGCCCTCCCCCAGACGATCGGGCCGCCGGCGGGCCGCGCGTGCCGAACCGTCACCGGAGCGGACGGTCGCCCTCACCTCCGACGCGCGCGTCCCACCCCGCCATCGTCAGCCGGGCGACGGCCTCGAGCTCCTCCCGGGTCGCGCCGTCGCGGGCCTGGAGCGACATGCCGTTCTGCACCGTGAGCACGAAGCGGGTGAGTGCGGCGACGTCGACGGCGGCGCCGATCTCGCCCGCCGCGACCGCGCGCGCCAGCCGCTCCGCGACCCGTCGGCGCCCCTCGGCGCGGGCCGCGCGCAGCAACGCGCCGAGCTCCGCCTGCCCCTCGCTGCCGGCAGCCGAGAGCGTCACCATGCAGCCGAGCGGCTCGATGCGGCCGCAGGCGCCGGTGAGCGCGGCGGCCGAATCCATCAGGAGCGCCTCGACGGCCCCGCGCGCCGAGGCGGCAGCGTCGAAGTTGGCCCAGACCATCCCGCCGTACCGGTCGCCGTAGTGGCGCAGCGCCTCGGCGTAGAGCGCCTCCTTCGAGCCGAACGCCGCGTAGAGGCTCGGCGACCCGATCCCCATGGCCGCGGTGAGATCCGAGATGGATGTCGCGGCGAAGCCGCGGCGCCAGAACAGCTGCATCGCCTGATCGAGCGCCGCCTCCCGGTCGAAGGCGCGGGGCCGGCCGCGACCGCGGGCGGGCGCGGCCCGGTCCCCTGCCTGATCCCCTGCCTGGTCCCCTGCCTGGATCGAAGCGGATTTTTGCATCGATCGTTATATAAACCGCTTGACCCAGGCCGGCAACGCATCTAGCCATTTCTGTGTCGTTCATTACAGAAAGAGGCGGACGTGAGTGAGCTGGCAGGCAAGCGCGCCCTGGTGACGGGCGCATCACGCGGCATCGGTGCGGCCATCGCCCTGGCGCTCGCGGACCGGGGCGCGGACGTCGCCATCACGTACGAGCGGTCCGCCGAGCGAGCGGCCGAGATCGTCCGCGCCATCGAGGCGAAGGGCCGCCGCGGGCGCGCCATCCAGGCCGACAGCGCCGACGCCGCGGCGGTGAAGCGCTCGGTCGACGAGGCGGCCGAGAGCCTCGGCGGGCTCGACATCCTCGTCAACAACGCCGGCATCGCCCGCGGCGGCCCCGTCGCGGAGATGAGCCTCGCCGACATCGACGCCATCCTGGACGTCAACGTCCGCTCCGTCGTGCTGGCGTCGCAGGCGGCCATCCCGCACCTGAAGGAGGGCGGCCGGATCATCTCCATCGGCTCCTGTCTCGGGGAGCGGGTCCCGTTCCCCGGGGTGACGGTCTACTCCATGTCGAAATCCGCCCTGCTCTCGTTCACGCGGGGTCTGGCGCGCGAACTCGGGCCGCGCGCCGTCACGGTGAACCTCGTGCAGCCGGGATCGACCGACACCGACATGAACCCGTCCGACGGGGCGCAGGCGGACATGCAGCGGGCGATGACCGCCCTCGGCCATTACGGAACGCCGGACGATATCGCGGCCGCGGTGGCCTTCCTGGCGAGCCCGGCCGCGCGCCAGATCACCGGCACCACCCTCACGGTCGACGGCGGCGCCAACGCGTGAACCTCCGCGGCGGACCGCCGGACGCGGGCTCCGTCGCGTCGATCCGCCGATGGCCGCCCCGCCCCCGGTCGGGGCGGCCCTCCTGCGCGGCCCTCCTGCGCGGCCCTCCTGCGCGGCCCTCCTGCGCGGCCCTCCCGGGCCGAAGCCCCGGGTCGCGCGCACGGCTCCGGCTCAGCGGACGCGCTCCCACGTGATGGCGATCCGCGTGCCGTCCGGGCGCCGGAAGCTCTCGCTCAGCCGGTCCCCTTCGACGGTCAGGCGAAGCTGCTCGGTCGTGCGCACGTCGCCGACCCAGTTCGGGAAGGTCGAGCCCTCGACGCGGTTGCCGCTGAACGCGCCGTCGGCGTCCACCGTGTAGGTGCCGAAGAACCCGATGCTGCCAGCCATGGCCGCCCGGTTCTCCTCCGCGGTCCCCTGACCGCGCGCGCTCGAGGCGAACCGGGGAATGTCGGCGTCCGTGAGCACCTCGACGAAGTGCATGTCGCGCGTGAACACCAGCAGCCCGCTCGGGCGCGCGCCGTAGGCCGGCGCGTTGCGCCCCTCCGGATCGAGCCGCGCGGACACCATGCGCCACGTCCCCAGCACTTGGTTGGCGGGCTCGGCTCTGGCGGTCGATGCCGCCGCGAGCGCTGTCACGAGCGCCGCCGCGAGCACGGCCAGTCCCCATCTCGATCGGATCATCCCTCCCCTCCCCTTCTGCCTGCGGCAGGCACCGCGACCGACATGGACGGCGCGGCGCTCCACCCTAGCCGCCCCCGTGGACGAAGGCGCCGTCGTCGTCGCGTCGTTGTCTCCGCGACGCTGCCCCGGCACGCGGTCGGGCACCGACACGCGCGCAGGGGCAGCACCGTGGATCAGCGGATGCCGCCGCTGGCCGTGATGTTCTCGCCGGTGAGCCAGCGCGCGTCGTCCGAGGCGAGGAAGGCCACGACGGTGGCGATGTCGTCCGGCTCACCGGCCCGGCCGAGGGGCGTCTGCGCGACCATCCCGGCCTCCATCTCCGAGCCGGAGATCCCGGCCGCGTGCGTGCCCTCGGTGACCACGTAGCCCGGGCTGACGACGTTCACGCGGATCTTGCGCGGCGCCAGCTCGTTGGCTAGCACCCCCGAAATGGCGTTCACCGCCCCCTTGGTCCCCGCGTAGACCGCCGCCGCCGGCGTGTGGACGTGCGTGATCGCCGAGGAGACGTTCACGATGCTCCCGCCCTCGCCGAGATGCTTCGCCGCCGCCCGCGTCGCCAGCAGGACGCCGAGCACGTTGACGTCGAACTGGCGGCGGTAGTGTTCCTCGGTGACCTCCTCGATCGCCGCGAACTCGTAGACGCCGGAATTGTTGACCAGCACGTCGAGCCGCCCGAACGCGCGGATCGCGGCCTCGATCACATCCTGCGCCTCGGACGCTCGGGACACGTCGCCCTGGGCCGCGACGGCCCTGCCGCCGGCGGACGTGATCGCGGCCACGACGGCGTCGGCCCCTGCCCTGCTGGACGCGTAGTTCACCACCACGGCGGCGCCGTCCCGCGCCAGCGCCTTGGCGATCCCCGCACCGATGCCCTTCGATGCGCCGGTCACGACGGCGACCTTGCCCGCAAGCTTCGACATGTGTCCTATCTCCGGCATGGGCCGGCCGCGGGATGGCGGCCTGAGTCCCATAGTTCGGAACTTCGGAACTAACGGAGCGTCGTTCAAGACCCCATATGGACGAAAGATGAGACCGCTGTTTCACCCCGCCATCGAGGACGTGCGACCCGAGGCCATCCTGCACGCTCTCGCCGACCCGAGCCGCGCGGCCATCTTCGCCAGGATCATGCGGGCGGGATGCGTCGAGGCCTGCTCGGCCGTGTCGGCGCTCGGGGACCGCGTCATCCCGAAATCCTCGTTGTCCAACCACTTCAAGGTCCTGCGCGAGGCCGGGTTGATCCGCAGCGAGCGTCACGGCGTCGAGGTGCGCAACCATTCCCGCTGGGCCGAGGTGGAGGCGCGCTTTCCCGGCCTGCTGATGGGCATCATCAACGCCTACGCGGCGGAGGCCGGCCCCGCCGCAGAGGCCGCCGGACCGCGATAGGGGCCAGGCCCGGGTCGGCCGCCGCGGACGCCCCGAGCGCGCACGGCCGCTCGCCCGGAGCGGGCGGCGGTCGGTCAGGACCGATCCCGCCGAGACACGGCGGGACGGCCAATCTCGCCGTCACGCGCGCCGGATCAGCGCGGCCCGATCGGCTCCGAGGCCAGCAGCGTCTCGAAATACGCGATGGTTCTCATGAGCCCGTCCCGCAACGGCACGGTCGGGCGCCAGTCGAGGAGTTGCGCGGCCAGGGCGATGTCGGGCCGCCTCTGGCGCGGGTCGTCCACCGGCAGCGGGGCGTGCACGAGCTTCGAGCGCGAGCCCGACAAGTCGACGACGAGTTCGGCGAGCTGCCGGATGGTGAACTCGTCCGAGTTTCCCAGATTGACGGGGCCGGTGATCTCCGCGTCGGTGGCCATCATCGCCTGCAGCCCCAGGACCAGGTCGTCGACGTAGCAGAACGAGCGGGTTTGATGCCCTTCGCCGAAGATCGTGATCGGCGCGCCGCGCAGGGCCTGGACGACGAAGTTGGAGACGACCCGGCCGTCGCTGGGATGCATGCGCGGGCCGTAGGTGTTGAAGATCCGCACCACCTTGATCGGGACGCGGTGCTGTCGGTGATAGTCGAAGAACAGGGTCTCGGCGCAGCGCTTGCCCTCGTCGTAGCAGGAGCGCGGGCCGAGGGGATTGACGTTCCCCCAGTAGCCCTCGGGCTGCGGATGCACGAGCGGATCCCCGTAAACCTCCGAGGTCGAGGCCTGGAGGATCGGCACGCGGAGCCGCTTCGCCAGCCCCAGCATGTTGATCGCCCCCATGACGCTGGTCTTGGTCGTCTGGACCGGGTCGAACTGGTAGTGGATCGGGGATGCCGGGCAGGCGAGATTGTAGATCCGATCCACCTCGACGAAGAGCGGGTGCGTGACGTCGTGCCGTATGAGCTCGAAGCGCGGATTGTCGAACAGGTGGGCGATATTGCTCTTCCGGCCCGTGAAGAAATTGTCGACGCAGAGCACCTCGTGGCCCTGCTCCAGCAGGCGCTCGCTGAGGTGCGAGCCGATGAAGCCGCCGCCGCCGGTGATCAGGATCCGATCGCTCATCCGTGATGCTCCCGGTGCTCAGAGCCTGGCCGCGTCGGTGGCGGCGCGGGTCCCGAAGAGGGTGAGCCGTCTCAGCCAGTGCGGGCGCGCGGCGCGCCGCTCGGGCAGGTTCCGCTCGACGAAGCTGGCGAACTCTTCGAGGTCGAGATCGAAATCCTCGCGCTCCCGGCTGCCGGGGACATGCAGGGCGTTGGTCGAGGTGTCGAGGTCCGTCACCCGCTCGGCGGGGAAGTAGTGACAGGCCGACACGTTCTCGCGAAAGATCTCGGTGTCGTAGATGCGCAGATCGTCCTTCCCGCTGAGCACGGATCGGCTCGATATGACGCATCCGGGCGCGTTGGCGACCCACTTATACTTGGCGAGCCCGGCCCCGAAATGCGTCACGAACAGGTCGGTGTGGAGCGCGGCCACGAGGCTCGCCCCCATCGAGCAGGGCACGAGCGGCAGCAACTCCACGTTGGAGACATCGGCGACCCGTGCGCGGAGCGCCCCGATCAGGTCGAGCTCCTTCCGGACGATGGACGGCACGGTCCCCTCCGCGGGCACGAGGCTCTCGCAGTAGCTCTCGACGTAGCCGCCCGCAGTGCCCGCGAGCGTGTTGTGCCCGTCGACGATGACGAGGAATCTCTCGCCGCGCCGCCGGCCGAGGCGTCGGATCAGCGCCACGTAGCCGTCGAGCTGCCGGACCCACTGGCGGTTCTCCAGGCGCAGCCCGATCAGGACGATCGTGGCCCGGCGCGCCGCGTCCGTCAGGCGGGCATCGAGCGCGGGTTCCGCGCTCCGCGCCAGGGCCGCGAGACGATCCGCCAGTCGCTGGCTCACACGGTAGGACCGGAAGGGCAGGAAGGTCGCCGCGCCGGCGACGGCAGCCTGCAGCAGGGGCAGCGGGCCTTCGATCCCGCGATACACCTGCCCGGCGAGCTCCGGGAAGACGGCGTCGACCGGGGAGATCGGCTCGTTGCAGCTCGCGAACAGGAACACCGCCGGCGCGCGACCGAGCGACAGCACGTCGTCGACCGCGGCCAGCTCGTTCCAGATGGCGTGACTGATGTGCGCGTGCTCGAAGACCACCCCGACGCGCGTCGACCGCGCCGCGCCGTCGATCAGCGCCGGCAGGAGGTACTGCCGCCACAACCGCACCTGCACCAGGGTCGCGGCGTCGAAACCGACGCTTCCCAGGTTCGGCCGGGCGTAGGCCGTGTTCGCGCGAACGTCCAGCAGGGCCGATGCGAGGCGCGAGTTCTTGCCGATCAGCGTGCACAGCGTCTCGTTCCGGTCCGCCGCGTAGCCGACAAAGCGGAAGCCCGGCATGGGCAGGTAGATCGAGAAGCGCAGATCGCCGCCGTCCGGATGGGCCGTCTCCTGGCCGCCGCGCGCGACGATCGCCTTCGTCACCAGTTCGGGCAGGTGGGGCGGAGCCCCCGCCGGTGCGGCGTTGAGGCGTGCCAGCGCCGCGTGCATCGCCTGCGCCCGCGGATCGGAACCGCCGCTCGTGACGACCCGGACAGCGTGCTCCGGGCTCGCGGCAGCCGCGCGCGCGAGGGCTTCGATCAGGAGGTGGAGATCCTCGATCATGGCCCGCGTGTTCGACGCGTCGCCGTCGTCGGTGTGGAGCGCCTCGGCCTGCCAGTCGAGCGGCCCGGCGCCGTCCCACGGCGCGGCGAGAAAGTCCGCAGCGCAGGACGCCAGCGGTGTGCCGTCCGAGTTGAGGAATCGGAACGCGCGCGCGTCGTTCGGACCCAGGAGCGCGACCACCGTGGCGCGCCCGCCGAGATCGATCAGACCCAGGACATCCCAGTCGGGCTCCGTCGGGGCAGGCGCGACGAGCCGACCATCGCGGCTCGCGACCGCCTCGCCCGATCGCTGCAGCCTGCGGGTGTGGCGGATGATCATGGGCGCCCGTCCTCGATAGCTCCGTCCGGGTTTGTCGAAGTTCGGGCGTTGCCACAAGGAGGCCCTTGGGCGCGCCCCCGGAACAGGCCGATCCGATCGGATGCGCCCGACGCGCCCGCAGCGGACCCGCGTCCCGTCGACGGGGTGACGGCGGCCCACGATAACCTGTGCCACGAACATAGCAGAGCGGGGGGCCGCGGCGCGCTTCGATCGATGACGGCGCTGTCGGGTCGCCGGGAGCACTGACACATTGTTGCGGCGGCGCCGAGGAGTTCTTGCCGCGCGTCGCGCCGATCCTGGCCGACACGATCTGCTGCAGAGAGTTGTATATCTGCGGATCACACCGATACTAGAAGTTGCTAAATTTCCGGCACGGGCGGTATGATACTGGTACCGAACATCGATTTTGGTATATCGCTACCAGAGATCGGGTTTGTGCGAACCGATTTGCGCCGGAGGAGGCCAGGCTGTTGCAGACTACGGCTGATCTTGCATTGCGCGCCGCCGGCTATGTCGGCGCCTGGACAGCGGACGTGTCGGCGGGACAATCCCTCCTCGACGAGGGGACGGCGGCGCTGCTCGCCGGGGATGCGACCCTGGCCGGGCGCCCGCTGCCCATCGAGATCGCCCTTCGATGCACCCATCCGGACGATCGCGACTGGGTCTTCGCGCGCATCGCCCGGGTGCGCCGGACCGGCGGCCCCGTCTCGGCCGAGTACCGCGTCCTCACGGACGGCGGCGAGGTTCGATGGGTTCTCGACCGTGGCAGCCTCACGCCCGATCCGGCGGGACGGATGCGCGGTCGCGGCATCATCATCGACACCACGGACAGTCACCGCGGCCCCTTCCTTCCGAGCGCGGCGGGCGATCTGCCGGCGGACGACCCGATGGTCATCGCGGTCGATCACCTCCTGCAGGCGCGCGCGGCGATCGTCGCGATGGGCCACCAGCGGCTGCAACAGGTGTCGGATCTGGCGCTGTTCGAGGTCGGGCGAGCGCTGGCGCGGCGCGCTCGGGCGTAGCCGGACGGTCCTGCCCGCGGGACGCCGGCGCGGATCTCCCCGGATCGCCACGGACGCGAGTCAGTGTTCGAGGGCGTGTGCCGGAGCACGGTCGGCGGCCTCGGCCCGTGAGAGCTTACCGACAGGCCGAGAGATCAGTATTCCCGGTGGAGGCTCCGATGGCTGATGCTGCGATCCGCGAGACGATACACCTCGACGAAGGCGACGTGATTGTCCTGCTCCCCGGCAACTTGTCCCCGGCCAGCATCGGCCTGCTCCAGGCCAAGCTCGACGGTTTGGCCGCGGACCTGAACGCGCGGTGCCTGGAGGAAAGCCGCGCTTCCCTCTCGGGATTGGCCGGGCTGGCCGCCTTCCTCGCGAGCTGAGGCCGCCCAGACAGCGCAGCACGGGCCGTTCTCGACCGTGCTGCGACGGCTGGAGGACAGGTGTCGCCGGTCGAGACAGCCGCGACATGCCCCCTCGCCCGACCCGGTCGGGAGCGGCCCTAGTGCAGGTGCAGGGCCTTGAGCGCCTTGCGCACCAGTTTCTCCCCGCAGGGCTTGGCGATGAAATGGGCCTCCTCGGGCAGCGCGGTCGCCTCGCGCGGATCGCAGCCCGAGCAGACGATGATCCGGGTCTCCGGCCAGCGTACCCGGACGGCGTGCGCGAGCGCGCGGCCGTCCATCGTGCCGGGCATGTTGATGTCGGTGTAGAGCAGGACGGCCCCGTCACATGCCTCCAGATGCTGGAGCGCGCCCTGGGCGTGTTCCGCCTCCAGCACCTCGAACCCCAACGCCGTCAGCATGTCCGCCGCGACGAGCCGGCTGAACTCTTCGTCCTCGGCGAGGACGGCGATGGGGCGAGGTCCTGACATGCAGCGGCAACTGCATCGCCGGGTCGCCTGTTTCAGCGTGGCCGGGGATTTTCCGACGCCTGCGACCCTTTCGACAGATCCGGCTCGCCGGCGGCGCTGTCGACCTCCCGACCGCGCACGCGGCGCACGAGGCCAACCCTGCGCGACCCCAGCCGGACGCTTCGGTCACCGATCCGGCAAGTCATCGCCGCGCTTGCCGGGCTTCCGGGCGCCGTCGCCGAGATCAGCGTGTGCCGCCGCAGCCTCGTCCTCGACCGATGCGGCACGCGCCTCCAGTGCCGCGCCGACCTGTCCAGGCGAATACCTGACTCAGCCGGCCTCGCGGCCGCCGAAATATGTGCCTCGTCTGCGAGAGACTTCATATCCGGAAGTCGCCCATCGAGCCGGGTGCCCCTGTCGACGTAGAAGCGGCCGCGTCCTGTAGGGCGAAACCTGACTTATGATGCTTGCAACGGTTTGCTACGGCTGATGGTTACTGCTCGCGAAAAGCGTGGAGAGCTCGATGTACGCCTCGGTGCTGGGTGGTCCGGAGATAGCGGTTGAGCCTCCGGGTGCCGGTCCGCCGCCTGAGGCGATCACCCTCCGCGAACACATCCGCCTGATCCTGCGCAAGCTCCCGCGCCCCGCGCCCAGCGCTCAGTACAGCTGAAGGGAACGAAGCACGACACCGTCGGTGGTGTGGATCTCCACGCACCAGCGCTCGTCCGGATCGGGCAACTCGCCCCGTGCGTGCATCTCGGCGATCAGCTGCGTCGCCTCGGCCACGGCGATCTCGATCGAGTTTGCCAGCACGCCCTCCTCGTCCTCGATGACCTCGTCCGGCCCCCTCAGGCGGAAATGGTACCGCTCTACCATGTCGCTCCTGCTCACGCCGTCGGCACGGCATGCCGACCGCGCGAGGGTAGCATCGAATGGCCGGATAAAGCCAAGCTGGCATGCCAAGTCGGGGCCGACCGTGGCGAGATCCGCCCTGGGCGGTGCAGGTTCCCGCCTGTGATCTGCGAGGATGTCGGGGGCAAGGCCGGTGCGCGCCGACGCAGGTTGTTGCGCTGGTCAAGCTCTTAACGCGTCAGGCCTTTTCGCGGCGCATTGTGCGGGCATGTGCCATTGCCCGACGAGTTCGCCATGCATTTCGAGATCCGCGCGACCGACACCCGTCTGTGGACCTGGGTCCTCCTCGATGCGACGCAGTTGCCCGTCCTGACATCGGACCGCACCTTCCCCTCGGAAGCCCAGGCCTCGGCGGCGGCGCTGGCCTTCGCCAAGCTCGTCACGCGGGCCGGCAGGACCCTCACCGCCGCACCGCCGGGCGGCCTGATCTGAAGCGACCGCCGTTCCCCGGCGCGACGGGGTCTATGGCTGACGCCTGACGCAACCCCGCAGCGCCATGTCGGTGTGCAGGGCGACGATCTCCGCCTTGGTCATCCGGCCGTCGGGCCGGTACCACGTGCAGGCGCTGGTGAGCATCCCGAGGATCGCGTAGCCGGCGACCCGCGCATCCCGGACGTCCAGCTCCCCCGCCTCCGATCCCCGCTCGAGCAGCGCGACCAATCGGTCTTCGTAGGCCCGGCGCAGGGCGACGATCGCCGCGTAATGCGGCGGGTCGAGCGAGCGCAGCTCGAAATTCGCGATGAAGACTTCCTGCTTCTTCTCGAGATGGTACGTGACGTGGTGCGCCACGAAGGCGCGGAGACGGTCCGTCGGGGTGCCGGTCGCCGTCGCCAGCGCCGCGTCGGTCCGCGCCAGCAGCGTCTCCATGTGGTCGCGGACGATGTCGAACAGCAGATCCTGCTTGCTGCGGATGTGGTTGTAGAGCGAGGCCGCCTGGATCCCGACCTCGGCGGCCAGGGCGCGCAGGGTCATCGCCTCGTAGCCGTGGCGATAGATGAGCCGAAGCCCGGCCCGGCGGATGGCGGCGGCCGTGCGCGGCCCGTTCGATCCGGCGGTACGACCCACGAAGACACTCCGAAGACAGTTCAGAGCGCAACAGACACCGGGGAATGCTCACGCCGATCCCCGCTATAGGCTAACGAACAACCGTTCGTAAATCGCCTTGCCAGCACCGCTTAACGAACGTACGTTCGTTTCAAAGAGGCGAGTGCCCGATTCTCAGGCGAGGAGACGCGCGATGCCCATCGGCCTGCAGGATTTCGACTTCGGCCTGGGCGAGACGGCCGACGCCCTGCGCGCCGAGGTGGAGCGCTTCGCGCGCGCCGAGATCGCCCCCCGCGCGGCGGCGATCGATGCCAGCAACGCGTTTCCCGCGGACCTCTGGCGCAAGCTCGGCGCCCTCGGCGTTCTGGGCGTCACCGTCGAGGAGACCTATGGCGGCGCCGGCATGGGCTACCTCGAGCACGCGGTGGCCATGGAGGAGATCAGCCGGGCCTCGGCCTCGGTCGGGCTGTCCTACGGCGCGCATTCCAACCTCTGCGTGAACCAGATCCGCCGCAACGGCACCGAGGCGCAGAAGCGGCGCTACCTGCCGAAGCTGATCGCGGGCGAGCATGTCGGCGCGCTCGCGATGTCCGAGCCGGGCTCCGGCAGCGACGTCGTCTCCATGCGGCTGCGGGCCGACAGGCGCGGCGACCGCTACGTCCTGAACGGCACCAAGATGTGGATCACCAACGGTCCCGACGCCGACGTCCTGGTGGTCTACGCCAAGACGGATCCCGAGGCCGGTCCGCGGGGGATCACGGCGTTCCTGGTCGAGAAGGATTCTCCCGGCTTCTCCACCGCGCAGAAGCTCGACAAGCTCGGCATGCGCGGCTCGAACACCTGCGAGCTGGTGTTCCAGGACTGCGCGATACCGGAGGAGAACGTCCTGGGCGCGGTCGGGCGCGGCGTCGGCGTGCTGATGTCGGGCCTCGACTACGAGCGCGCCGTGCTGGCCGCCGGGCCGCTCGGCATCATGCGCGCCTGCCTCGACGTCGTCCTGCCCTACCTCCACGAGCGCCGGCAGTTCGGTCGGCCAATCGGCGAGTTCCAGCTCATGCAGGGCAAGATCGCCGACATGTACACGGCGACGAACGCCGCCCGGGCCTACGTCTACGCGGTGGCGCGGGCCTGCGACCGGGGGCGGGCGACGCGCCGGGACGCCGCGGGCGCGATCCTGTTCGCGGCCGAGCGCGCGACCGCGGTGGCCCTCGACGCGATCCAGGCGCTCGGCGGCAACGGCTACATCAACGACTATCCGACCGGCCGCCTGCTGCGCGACGCCAAGCTCTACGAGATCGGCGCCGGCACGAGCGAGATCCGGCGGATGCTGATCGGCCGCGAATTGTTCGCCGAGACGGCCTGAGCGGGGAGCGGGCCCCATGCCGGTGATCGAATCCGCTCTGGATCCGCGCGCGCCCGAGGCCCGCGCCAATGACGAGGCCATGCGCGCCCTGGTGGCGGACCTGCGCGCGACCGCCGACCGCGTCCGGCTCGGCGGCGGGGAGGCCGCGCGGGAGCGCCATCGCGCCCGCGGCAAGCTCCTGCCCCGGGACCGGATCCGTGCGCTGATCGACCCGTTCTCGCCCTTCCTGGAAATCGGCCAGCTCGCCGGGTACGGCCTCTACGGCGGCGAGGTCCCCTCGGCCGGGATCGTCACCGGCATCGGCCGCGTCGCGGGGCGCGAGTGCGTGATCGTCGCCAACGACGCGACCGTGAAGGGCGGCACCTACTTCCCGATGACGGTGCAGAAGCACCTCCGGGCGCAGGAGATCGCGCAGCAGAACCGGCTGCCCTGCCTCTACCTCGTCGACAGCGGCGGCGCGCATCTGCCCAGCCAGGACGAGGTCTTCCCGGGCCGGGACCATTTCGGCCGCATCTTCTACAACCAGGCGACGATGTCGGCGCAGGGCATCGCCCAGATCGCCGTGGTGATGGGCTCCTGCACCGCCGGCGGCGCCTACGTGCCGGCGCTGTGCGACGAATCGATCATCGTCCGCGGCCAGGGCACGATCTTCCTCGGCGGGCCGCCGCTGGTGAAGGCCGCGACCGGCGAGGTGGTCAGCGCCGAGGAGCTCGGCGGCGCCGACGTGCACGCCCGGATCTCGGGCGTGACCGACCACATGGCGGAGACCGACGCCCACGCCCTCGGCATCGCCCGCCGCATCGTGGCCAACCTGAACGCGGTGAAGCGCCCCGCGCTCGCGCCGCGGCAGCCCAAGCCGCCGCGCTACGCCGCCGAGGAGATCTACGCGGCGGTGCCGGCCGACCGCCGGACGCCCTACGACGTGCGCGAGGTCATCGCCCGGCTGGTGGACGGCAGCGACTTCGACGAGTTCAAGCACCTCTACGGCCAGACCCTGGTCTGCGGCTTCGCCCATATCTGGGGCTACCCGGTGGGGATCGTCGCCAACAACGGCATCCTGTTCTCGGAGAGTGCCCTGAAGGGCGCCCACTTCGTCGAGCTCTGCGCCCAGCGCGGCGTGCCCCTGGTGTTCCTCCAGAACATCACCGGTTTCATGGTCGGCCGGCGCTACGAGGCCGGCGGCATCGCCAAGGACGGGGCCAAGATGGTCACCGCCGTCGCGACCGCGGCGGTGCCGAAATTCACCGTCCTGATCGGCGGCAGCTTCGGGGCCGGCAATTACGGCATGTGCGGGCGGGCCTACGGGCCGCGCTTCCTCTGGATGTGGCCGAACGCGAGGATCGGCGTGATGGGCGGCGAGCAGGCCGCCTCGGTCCTGGCCACGGTCCGGCGCGACGGTGTCGAGGGCCGCGGCGGCACGTGGTCGGCGGAGGACGAGGCGGCGTTCAAGGCGCCGATCCGGGCGCAGTACGAGGAGCAGGGCCACCCTTACTATTCCAGCGCCCGGCTCTGGGACGACGGGGTGATCGACCCGGCCGACACGCGCCGCGTCCTGGCGCTCGGTCTCTCGGCGAGCCTCAACGCACCGATTCCCGAGACCCGCTTCGGCCTGTTCCGGATGTAGGAGGCGCGGGATGAGCGGCACCTTGCTGGAGGCGGTCGACGAGCGCGGGGTCGCCACCCTGACGCTCAATCGTCCGGAGCAGCACAACGCCTTCGACGACGGCCTGATCGCCGCCCTCACCGCGTCCCTGCACCGGCTGGGCGCCGCCTCCGGGATCCGGGCGGTCGTCCTGGCGGGCGCCGGCCAGAGCTTCTCGGCGGGCGCCGACCTCGCCTGGATGCGCCGGATCGCCGGCCAGTCCTTCGACAGCAACCTCGCCGACGCCGCCGGGCTCGCGGGGCTGATGCACAGTCTCGACCGGCTGCCGAAGCCGACGCTCGCCCTCGTGCACGGGGCGGCCTACGGCGGCGGCGTAGGGCTCGCCGCCTGCTGCGATATCGCCATCGCGGCCGAGAGCGCGCGGTTCTGCCTGAGCGAGGTGCGGCTCGGCCTGATCCCGGCGACGATCGGCCCCTACGTGGTCAACGCGATCGGCCCGCGCTGGGCCCGGCGCCTGTTCCAGACCGCGGAGGTCTTCTCCGCCGAGCGCGCCCGGGCGATCGGCCTCGTGCACGAGGTGGTGCCCGACGACCGGCTGGAGGCGGCCGGCGCGGAGGTGCTGCGCGACATCCTTTGGGGCGCCCCGGGCGCGCAGGCCGAGGCCAAGGACCTCGTCTTCCTGTGCGAGGGGCGGCCGGTGGACCCCGACCTGGGGCGCGAGACCGGGCGGCGCATTGCCGAGCGTCGTGCTTCCGACGAGGGGCAGGCCGGCATGGCCGCCTTCCTCGACAAGCGCTTAGCCCCGTGGCGGCGGGACTGAGGGGGCGGCCATGTTCGGCAAGATCCTCATCGCCAACCGCGGGGAGATCGCCTGCCGGGTGATCGCCACCGCCCGGCGCCTCGGCATCGGCACGGTCGCGGTCTATTCGGAGGCGGATGCCGGCGCCCGACACACCCGGATGGCCGACGAGGCGTGGCCGATCGGGCCCGCCCCGGCGCGCGAGAGCTACCTCGTGGCCGAGCGGATCCTCGACGTCGCCCGGCGCGCCGGGGCGGAGGCGATCCATCCGGGCTACGGCTTCCTGTCGGAGAACGCGGACTTCGCCGGCGCCTGCGCCGGGGCCGGCCTCGTGTTCGTCGGCCCGCCCCCGGCGGCGATCCGCGCCATGGGCTCCAAGGCCGAGGCCAAGGCGCTGATGGAGCGCGCCGGGGTCCCGCTGGTGCCGGGCTATCACGGCGCCGCGCAGGATCTCCCGGCGCTGAAGGAGGCGGCCGCCCGGATCGGCTACCCGGTCTTGATCAAGGCCTCGGCCGGCGGCGGCGGCAAGGGCATGCGCGTCGTCGAGGCGGCCGCGGCGTTCGAGTCCGCCCTGACCGGCGCCCAGCGCGAGGCGCGGGCGTCCTTCGGCGACGACCGGGTGCTGATCGAGGCGTACCTGACCCGCCCCCGGCACATCGAGATCCAGGTCTTCGCCGACAGCCACGGCAACGCCGTCTCGCTGTTCGAGCGCGACTGCTCGATCCAGCGCCGCCACCAGAAGGTGATCGAGGAGGCGCCCGCCCCGGGGATGGATCCGGTCCGGCGCGCGCGGATGGGCGAGGCCGCGGTCGCGGCGGCGCGGGCGGTCGGCTATGTCGGCGCCGGCACGGTGGAGTTCATCGCCGAGGGCGAGACCTTCTACTTCATGGAGATGAACACCCGGCTCCAGGTCGAGCACCCGGTGACCGAGATGGTCACCGGCCTCGACCTGGTGGAGTGGCAACTGCGCGTGGCCGCGGGCGAGCGGCTGCCGCTCGGCGCCCCGGATCTGGCCCTGCGCGGCCACGCGATCGAGGCGCGGGTCTACGCCGAGGATCCGGCGCGCGATTTCCTGCCGGCGGTCGGCACCCTCGCCCACCTGCGCCAGCCGCCGGAGGTGCCGGGGCGGGTGCGGGTCGAGACCGGGATCGTGCAGGGCGACCGGATCACCCCGGATTACGACCCGATGATCGCCAAGCTGGTCGTCTGGGGCGAGGACCGGGCGGCCGCGATCCGGCAGCTCGCGGCCGCCCTCGCCGCCTACGAGGTGGTCGGCGTGACGACCAATCTCAGTCTCCTGCGCGCCGTCGCCGGCCATCCCGCCTACCGCGCGGCCGACCTCGACACCGGCTTCATCGCCCGCCACGCCGACGACCTGCTGGCGCCGCTTGCGACCGGTGCGGTCGATCCCGCGCTCTGGGCCGCCGCCGCCCTGACCGTCCTGCGCGACCGGCGCACGGCCGTCGCGGCGCAGGCGCGGGCGAGCGGCGACCCGTGGTCGCCCTGGGCCGATCCGGATGCGTGGCGGATGAACGGGGCGGGCTACCAGGACCTGCAGTTCCGCCACGGCGACGCGCCGCCCGTCACCCTGCGGGCATGCCCCCTCCCCGACGGCAGCGCCCGCCTCGACCTGCCGGGCGGCACCGTCCTGGCGGCGCTCGCCGAGGACGCCGAGGGCGAGCGGCTGATGCTGGACGGCGTCTGGCGCCGGCTGCGCACGGTCCGCCGCGGCGCGGAGCTGACGGTGATCGTCGGCGGCCGGAACGCGACGCTGGTCCACGTCGATCCCCTCGCCCCGCCCCGGACCGAGGCGTCCGGCAGCGACCGGGTGACGGCGCCCGTGCCGGGCCGCCTGACCCAGCTCTGGGTGCGGCCCGGCGATGCCGTGGAGAAGGGCGCGCCGCTCGCGGTGATCGAGGCGATGAAGATGGAGATCACCCTCCGCGCGCCGCAGGCCGGCACCGTCGCCGAAACCCGCCACGCCGTCGACGACATGGTCGAGGAGGGCACCGAGATCGTCACCTTCGCGGCGGAGGAGCGGCCCGCATGAGCTATCCGGCCCGGGTGCAGGTGGTCGAGGTCGGGCCGCGCGACGGGCTCCAGAACGAGCCCGCGCCGGTGCCGATCGCCGCCAGGGTGGCGCTGATCGAGGCCCTGGCCGAGGCCGGGCTGACCCGCATCGAGGCCGGCAGCTTCGTGTCGCCCCGATGGGTGCCGCAGATGGCCGACACCGCGGAGGTTCTGGCGCGGCTGCGCCCCCGGCCCGAGGTCGGCTATTCCGTGCTGGTCCCGAACCTGCAGGGCCTGGAGCGGGCCCTCGCCTCCGGCGTCCGGGACATCGCGGTGTTCGCCGCCGCCTCCGAGAGCTTCTCCCGGCGCAACGTCAACGGCTCGATCGCCGAGACCCTCGACCGCTTCGCCCCGGTGCTGGAGGCGGCGCGCGCGAACGACCTGCGGGTGCGGGGCTACGTCTCCTGCGTCCTGGGCTGCCCCTACGAGGGCGACGTCGCGCCGGCGGCGGTCGCCCGCGTCGCCGCGTCCCTCCACGCGATGGGCTGCCACGAGATCGCCCTCGGCGACACGATCGGGACCGGGACGCCGCGCGCGGCCCGGCGGCTGGTCGAGCGGGTGGCCGCCGACGTGCCGCTGCAGGCGATCGCCCTGCACTTCCACGACACCTACGGGCAGGCCCTGGCCAACATCCTCGCCTGCCTCGAACTCGGCGTGTCGGCCGTGGACGCCGCGGTGGCGGGCCTCGGGGGCTGCCCCTACGCGCCGGGGGCCGCCGGCAACGTCGCCACCGAGGACGTCGTTTACATGCTGCGCGGCATGGGCATCGAGACCGGGATCGATCTCGATGCCCTCGCCGCGGCCGGGCGGTCGATCGCGTCCCAGCTCGGCCGGGAGCCGGCCTCGAAGGTCGCCCGCGCGCTGGCCGCCGCGCCGCCGCCGACACCCTGATCGAAGGGCGGCCTCGGACAGCGCCGCGGCGGCGCGCGCGTTCGGAGGAACGAGGGAGGACGACATGAGCGACCGGGCGGTGAGCTATGTCCACGGGGCGATCGGCGAGCCCCTGCTCGGCCTGACCATCGGCCAGGCCCTGGATCGCGCCGCCGCGGCGTGGCCGGATCACCTGGCGCTGGTCGCGCACGCCCAGGGCGTCCGATGGACCTGGCGCGAGCTGAAGGACCAAGCCGACGCCTTCGCGGCCGGCCTGCTCGCCCTCGGACTCCGGCCCGGCGACCGTATCGGGATCTGGTCGCTCAACCGCGCCGAGTGGGTGCTGACTCAGTTCGCCGCCGCCCGTGCGGGGCTGATCCTGGTGACGATCAACCCGGCCTACCGGCTGTCGGAGCTGGAATTCGCGCTCAACAATGTCGGCTGCACCGCCCTGGTCACGGCGACGGCGTTCAAGACCAGCGACTATCTCGGGATGCTCCGCACCCTGGCCCCCGAACTCGCGGCCTCCGGGCCGGGCCGGCTGTCCGCCGCCCGCCTGCCGCACCTGCGCACGGTGATCCAGATCGGCGGACCGCCGGCCCCGGGGACGGTCCCGTTCGACGCGGTCGCGGCCCGGGGCGACGCGGCCGGCACCGGCGCCCTGCGCGACCTCGCCGACGCGATGCAGTTCGACGACGCGGCCAACATCCAGTTCACCAGCGGCACGACGGGCGCCCCGAAGGGCGTCACGCTGACCCACCACAACATCCTCAACAACGGCCACTTCGTCGGCCGCGCGATGCGGCTGACCGCCGAGGATCGGATCTGCATCCCGGTGCCGCTCTACCATTGCTTCGGCATGGTGATGGGCAATCTCGCGGCCCTGACCCACGGTTGCGCCATGGTGTTTCCGGGCGAGGGCTTCGACCCTCGCGCGACACTGGAGACCGTGCAGGCCGAGCGCTGCACCGCGCTCTACGGCGTGCCGACCATGTTCATCGCCGAGCTCGACCATCCCGAGTTCGCGCGCTTCGATCTCCGCTCCCTGCGGACCGGGATCATGGCGGGCGCGCCGTGCCCGATCGCGGTGATGCGCCGGGTCGTGGAGCAGATGAACATGCGCGACGTCACCATCGCGTACGGCATGACCGAGACCAGCCCGGTGAGCTTCCAGAGCTCGAGCGACGACCCGCTGGAGCGGCGCGTCACGACCGTCGGCCGGATCCACCCGCATCTCGAGGTCAAGATCGTGGATCCCGAGGGACGCGTGACGCCGCGGGGCGCCCGCGGCGAGCTGTGCACGCGCGGCTACTCGGTCATGCTGGGCTACTGGGGCGACGCCGCGCGGACCGCGGAGGTCCTCGACGACGCCGGATGGATGCACACCGGCGACCTCGCGACGCTGGACGCGGAGGGGTACTGCAACATCGTCGGGCGGATCAAAGACATGGTCATACGCGGCGGCGAGAACATCTATCCGCGCGAGATCGAGGAGTTCCTCTTCCGGCATCCGCAGATCCAGGATGTCCAGGTCTTCGGGGTCTCCGACCCGAAATACGGGGAGGAGCTGTGCGCCTGGATCAGGCTGCGCGACGGCGAGACCCTGTCGGAGCCGGCGGTGCGCGCGTTCTGCGCGGGGCAGATCGCGCATCAGAAGATCCCGAAATACATCCAGTTCGTCGACGCCTTCCCGATGACGGTCTCCGGAAAGATCCAGAAATTCGTGATGCGTCGGTGCGTGGAGGAGCAGCTGGGCCTCGCGCGATCCGAGACGGCCTGAGCCGGTCCCCGCGAATGCTGTCATCGCCCGGCGGAACGAAGATTTCGTCGTCCGATCGGGCTTGAACGTTGCTGCGCGCGCCGCGAGCGGACATGCTGGCGCGCGACATCACCGAGGCGGCGTATCAGTGTCGGCATGGCCACAGGGCGACGGCGAGATGGCCGCGCGCATCCGCGACTTCGGCTGGGAGCGGACGCCGCTGGGGCCGCCCGCCCGCTGGCCGGAGCGCCTCAAGGTGATGGTCGAGCAGGTGCTCGCCAGCCCGCTGGTCGCGTCCCTCGTCTGCGGGCCCGAGCGCCTCCTGATCTACAACGACGCCGCCGCCCGTCTCTACGGCGCCCGGCACCCGGAGGGTCTCGGCCGGCCGCTCGCGCGCACGTTCCCGGAGGGGTGGGCGACGGTCGCGGACTTCTACGCGCGCGCCTTCGCGGGCGAGGCCGTGCAGGTGGCCGGGCAGCCGCTGGACACCCGCGGCGAGGGGGCCGCGGAGGACGTCTTCGACGCGCTCCTCGTGCCCGTGCGCGACGCCGACGGGAAGGTCATGGCCGTCCACATGACCGGCTTCGAGATCGGTGAGCGCCTGCGCGCCGAGGCCAAGCTGCGGACGAGCGAGGCCCGGTACCGCCACCTCTTCGACGCCATCGACGAGGGCTTCTGCACCATCGAGGTCCTGCTCGACGCGGCCGGGCGGGCGGTCGATTACCGCTTCCTGTCCGTGAACGCGGCCTTCGAGCAGCAGACCGGGCTCCGCGACGCGGTCGGCCGGACGGTCCGGGCGCTGGCGCCCGACCTCGAGCCGCACTGGTTCGAGACCTACGGCCGGATCGTCCGAACCGGCAAGGCGGAACGCTTCGAGGACCGCGCCGACGCGCTCGGGCGCTGGTACGAGGTCTACGCCTTCCCGATCGGGGCGCCGGAACGGCGGCAGGTGGCGGTCCTGTTCAAGGACATCCTCCAGCGCAAGCGCGCCGAGGATCGGCTGCGCGCGAGCGAGGAGCGGTTCCGCGCCCTCGTCACGGCCAGCTCGGACGTCATCTACCGCATGAGCCCGGACTGGAGCGAGCTGCGGGTCCTGGAGGGCCGCGGCTTCCTGGCCGACACCGTCACCCCGAACGACGACTGGCTGAGCGCCTACATCGATCCGGCCGACCAGCCGCGCCTGCGCGAGGCCATCCAGCGGGCGATCCGATCCAAGACGATGTTCGAGCTGGAGCACCCCGTCCGGCAGGCGGACGGGAGCCTGGGCTGGGCGCTGTCCCGGGCCGTGCCGCTGCTCGACGATGACGGCGAGATCCGCGAATGGTTCGGCGCCGCCAGCGACGTGACCGCGCGCAAGCGGGTGGAGGACGATCTGCGCGCGAGCGAGGAGCGGTTCCGCGGGCTGGTCGAGGGGTTCGGTCAGTTCAGCTGGGAGGCCTCGGCCGAGGGCCTCATCGAGGTCGACAGCCCGGGCTGGCGCGCGTTCACCGGGCAGCGCCCGGACGAGTGGCTCGGGCGCGGCTGGATCCACGCGATCCACGCGGACGACCGGGCGCTCACGGAAGCGAAGTGGCGGCAGGCCGTCGCGACGCGGACGGCGGTCGATCACGAGTATCGCCTGTGGCACGCCCCGAGCGCGTCCTGGCGGTGGTCGAACGTCCGCGCGGTGCCGATCACGAACCCCGACGGGTCGATCCGCAAGTGGTCGGGGGTGAACATCGACGTCACGGACCACCACAGGCTGCTGGCGCGCCAGGAAGTGCTGATCAACGAGCTGCAGCACCGCACGCGCAACCTCCTCGGCGTCGTCAGCGCCGTGGCGGGCAAGACACTGCGGCAGGGCAGCTCGGTCGAGGCGTTCGAGGCGCGGCTGCAGGCGCTCAGCCGCGCGCAGGGCCTGCTCAGCCAGTACGGCAGCGACTCGGTCGAGGTGGGCGCGCTGGTGCGCGCCGAGCTGGCCGCCTACGTCGACGGCGCGACCGACCGCATGACCGTCGCCGGCCCCGAGGTGCACCTGACCGCGCGACAGGTGCAGAACTTCGCCCTCGCCGTCCACGAGCTGACGACCAACGCGGTCAAGCACGGGGTGCTCAAGACCGGGACCGGCCATCTCAGCGTCACCTGGGAGATCGTGCGCGACCGGCGCGAGCGCCGCCGACTGGCCCTGTGCTGGATCGAGAGCGGCCTGCCCGCGCAGGCGGCGCGCGTCACTCGCCGCGGCTACGGAACCGAGTTGATCCAGGAGGCGCTGGCATATGCCCTGGGCGCCACGGTCGAGTACGCGCTGGACCGCGACGGCGTGCGCTGCCGCATCGAGATGCCGGTGTCCTAGGTTGCGCGAAGGCCGCGATGCGCGCGCGGCCCGTCAACATTGGTCAGCGGCTTCCGCGATCACGAGACCGTCCACCCGAAGCATTCAAGCATCATCATCGCGGATCCAGCGCGAAAAAATTCAACGACAACCGTTACAGCGCGATCTACCGCGTCCCGACCGGCAGATAATATCGTCTGACGGCGCCCCAGTTACGACCGTAACCAAAAACTCTTCCGACAGACACGAAAGCGGCCGATCACCGAACTTACTATGCATCTCGGACAGTCATGAGGTCTGAGAATGAACGGTGTCGCCCCCTCGATCCGCCCTGCCGCGCGAGCCGGAGATCCGGACGCGGCGTTTCTCGCGACCGTCGCGACGCTTCGGCCACTCATCGCGGAGCACCGGTCGGCCCTCGCTGTCGGCCCGGACCTGCCGGAGCCGGTCGCAGAGGCGCTCATCGACGCCGGTCTCGCGCAGCTCTGGCTTCCGCGGGGCCTGGGCGGTCCTGAAGCGCATCCGCTGAGCGTCCTGGCGGCGATCGAAGCTCTGGCGGAACTCGACGGTTCGGTCGCCTGGTGCGCCGCGATCTCGTCCGGGGGCGCGTCACGCTTCGCCGACCTGATCGACGCGGACGTGATGCGTTCGCTCATCCCTGCCGGCAGGAAGTTCGCGGGCAGCGGGAGCGGCCAGCCGACGGGAACAGCGGTTCGCCATGGATCCGGCTGGCGGATCAACGGACGCTGGTCCTGGGCGAGCTTCTGCCGCTACAGTTCCGTGTCCGCACTCATGTGTATGCAGATCGACGGCGAGCGGCCGAAGCTCGACGAGAACGGGCGGCCGTCGCTGCGCGGCGTCTTCATCGCCTCGAAGGATGTCGAGGTCGTCGGCAACTGGAATGCCGGGGGGCTCCGGGCCAGCGGGAGTCACGACGTCGCGTGCACCGACATCTGGGTGCCGAACGAGCAGACCATCGACGGCGCGAGCCTCATGATGCCTCGCGACAGAAGGCCCCTCTACATGCTGCCCATGGCATCGGCGGCCGCGATCGCCGCCATCGGTGTTCCGCTCGGGATCGCCCGGGCGTCGATCGACGCGTTCATCGATCTCGCGCAGACGAAGACACCGCATGGCGGCAAGGTGCCCCTGAGACTTCGCGAGGATGTCCAGGTCGCGATCGCGCGTGCCGAGACGAGCCTCGGTGCCGCGCGCGCCTTCGCCCGGGACACGGTCTCCGAATTCTGGTGGGAAGCCGAGAACGGCCGTCCGATAACGCTCGCGTGGCAGGCCAAGCTTCGGCGGGCCTGCTGGTACGCGGGCCATGTCGGGAAGCAGGTTGTCACGAGCATGTACGAGGCGGCCGGCAGTTCCGCCGTCCTCGAAGACCTGCCGTTCGCGCGCCAGCTCCGCGATGTCTACGCGGCCTGCCAGCACATGCATTATCAGGACCGGTTGCTCGTGCCGACCGGCCGCATCCTTCTGGGCCTCGAAGCCGACGCTCCGTTCATCTAGAGCCGTCGCCGATCACGCATGCGCCGACCGCTCCTCGCGCCACGGTCGCCCCCGTTCCTCGGGACCCCATCGAGGAGGGACGCGACCCTGGCTTCACGAACAGGCGTTCTCGACCTTCGAGAAGATGGTCGTCTCGAGCGCGACGTGATCGGCCACGGCCTTCGGCTGCGGAGACCGTTCGACGGCGTGGAAGACCGCGTGGATCGCCTCGGCCGTCTTCTCGTCGGTCCGGACGAGGCGCCCGGTCCAGGCCGTGATCTCCTGGGGCGACGACGTGCTGGTCACGAAGCCGATGATGTCGCCCTCGGCCGTGCCGACGAGGATGCGGCTTCGATGCGTCTGCGCGAAGCCGGGATCGGCGGCGGTGTAGGTCCCGGAGACCGCCTCGCCCATCTGGAGGAGGCGGAGTTCCGCGCCGGCTTGGCTCCGCCAGACACCATCGAACATCGTTGCTCAAGCCCGCCGATCGAGCGGCCGCTCGCACGGCCCATCACAAGCGATATAGCAGATTTGATATAACGGATGCGCGAGCCCGGCAATGCTGGGGCGCGGTCCGCGTCGCGTGAGGCCCTGAGCGCGGCCCCGCTACCAGAGGGCCCCGTGCGGGTGGAACCGCACGGCGTCGCCCGGCACGACCTCGGTCCGGTCATCCTCCAGCTCCACGAGGCCGTCGGATTCGGTGAGCGATGACAGCATGCCCGCGCCGTCGCGCTGGAACTTCCGGGCCTCCCAGGCGCCGTCGGCGTCCCGGGCGAGGCTGACCCGGACGAACTCCCTGCGGCCCGCGCGCTTCCGATAGGGGAAGGCCGCCCTGACGGTGAATCCGCGCGACGGCGCGTAGGCCTCGCCGGCGAGCCGGGCGAGGAGCGGCCGCACCACGAACAGCAGGGTGACGTAGACAGCCACCGGGTTGCCCGGCAGGCCCAGGAACGGCTTGCCGTCGATCATGCCCATCGCGACCGGCCGTCCCGGCTTGATCCCCAGCCGCCAGAACACGAGGCGCCCGATGCTCTCGACGGCGGTCTTCACGTGATCCTCGTCGCCGGTCGACACGCCGCCCGAAGTCAGGATCACGTCGTGCTCGGCGGCCGCCGCCGAGAGCCTGGCCGCGAGGGCCGCCGGGTCGTCGCGGATGACGCCGAGGTCGCGCGCCGCGACGCCCATCCGCCGGAGAAGAGCGAGCAGCAGGACGCGGTTCGAGTCGTAGATCGCGCCCGGCCCCAGGGGCGCTCCGGGCTCGACGAGTTCGTTGCCCGTCGAGAACACGCCGACCCGCAGGGTGCGGCGGACCTTCAGCGTGCGCAGGCCGACCGCGGTCGCCAGGGCCAGGTCCTGCGGCCGGAGACGCCGGCCGGCCGCGATGATCGTCGAGCCCTTCGCCGCGTCCTCGCCGGCGTCGCGGCTGTTGGCGCCCCGCTTCAGCCCGAGCGGCAGGGACACCCGGCCGTCGGGCAGGACCTGGACGTCCTCCTGCATGAAGACGGTGTCGGCCCCCGCCGGCATCGGGGCCCCGGTGAAGATCCGGGCGGCCGAGCCCGCCACCGACACGCCTTCGGGGGAGGCGCCGGCCGCGACGACCGCGCCGACCGGCAGGATCGTCGCATCGGAGGCGCGCAGGTCCGCGAAACGGACCGCGTAGCCGTCGACGGCCGAGTTGGGGAACGGCGGGACGTCGATGGGCGCGACGCAATCCTCGGCCAGGACGCGCCCGTCGGCGTCCGGGACGGGAACGTCCTCGGTGCCGACGATCGCTGCGAGGCGCTCGCCGAACAGCGCGTGCGCGTCCTCGATGGTCATCAGAGGGCCGCCGAACGCGAAGCAGTCGTCGCTGAGCTGGGCCATCCGGCTAGAGCCTCCCGAGGACGTCTTCGAAGGGAACGGCCACGTCGAGCATCAGCCCCGTCACCGCCGCCGCGTCGTTCAGATCTACGACGGGAATGCCCGAGGCCGGAAACGCGACGTCGCTCGCGATGCCCACGATGGTGGTGTCCAGCGGATGGAGGGGTGGGCGGCCGTTCTCGGCGCGATGGACCTCGATCTTGGGGATGGGCTCCCGCTTGTACCCTTCCACGACGACGAGGTCGCACGGGCTGATCCGCCGCAGGAGCTGACCCAGGCTCGCCTCCTGCTCGTCGCGCAGCTCGTGGACCTGGGCCCAGCGGCGGCCCGACGAGATCAGAACCTCGCTCGCGCCCGCCCTGCGGTGCTCGTAGGAATCCTTCCCGGGCCAGTCCGTGTCGAAGTCGTGATGGGCGTGCTTGATGGTCGCCACCCGCACCCCGCGGGCGACGAGCAGGGGGATGGCCCGGACCAGCAGGCTGGTCTTGCCGGCCCCGCTCCACCCGGCGAGTCCGATTACGCGCATGCCGGACACCGCTGACAGCCCCTCTCGTGCCGTTCCCACTGCCCCGCGCGAGGGCTCAGGGCAAGCGTCGGCCGCGCCGCCGGGACGCGCGGCCCCGGCGTCACGCAAATTGAAACGACTTCAAAAACGATATAACACCTCCGCTATAACGGCTGCCATTTGGTATGCCACGAGCGAGCGCCACGCCAACGGACCCGAACGGGCACGCCATGCACGACTTCAACCGTCCCTCGATCGCGCAGGCCTGAGCATGGGCGACGCCTCCTCCGCGGCGGACTGGGCCGCCATCGTGACGGACGCCTACTGCGCCGACGCGAAGCCGCCGCTCACGCAGGAGCTCGCCGGCCGGGTCCGCGACGCGCTCGCCCAGGCGGCCGCGTCGCCGGCCGGAGACGCGCCGGGCTCCCTGATGGACCGCCTGAACGACGCCCTCGACGCGTTCGAGACCGAGCTGCGCTCCGTCGTCGGACCCAGGGTCACGTCCCTGGACGAGGCGACGGGCGCGGCCACGATGAAGCCGCGGTCCGAGGCCGGCCAGCCGCTCCGGGCCTTCGGCGGCCAGTAGCCCCCGACCGGACCTCAGGACACCGCGACCACCCGTCCCAGCAGTTGGAAATCAGATACCGCATGAGTGAGGCACCGGGGACAGTCAGGACTTTCTCGCATCCCGGCCGGGGGCGGAACAAGGCGCGCAGCGTCCCCAAGGGGCGCCAGGTCGAGCCGCGGGCGAAGGTCGAGATCGAGGCGCTTCTCGGCTCCCGCTCGCGCCAGCGCGACCTGCTCATCGAGCACCTGCACCTGATCCAGGACACCTACGGCCAGATCAGCGCCGAGCACCTGGCGGCGCTCGCCGACGAGATGGCCCTGGCCTTCGCCGAGGTGTTCGAGACCGCGACCTTCTACGCGCATTTCGACGTCGTGAAGGAGGGTGACGCCGCCATCCCGCGGCTGACCGTCCGGGTCTGCGACAGCATCACCTGCGCGATGTTCGGCGCCGACGAGCTGCTGGAGACGCTCCAGCGGGAACTCGCCTCCGACGCCGTCCGCGTCGTGCGCGCGCCCTGCGTCGGCCTGTGCGACCACGCGCCCGCCGTCGAGGTCGGGCACAACTTCCTGCACAAGGCCGACCTCGCCTCCGTGCGGGCCGCGGTCGAGGCCGGCGACACGCACGCCCATATCCCGGACTACGTCGACTACGAGGCCTATCGGGCCGCCGGCGGGTACGCGACCCTCGACCGGCTCCGCAGCGGCGACCTTCCGGTCGACGACGTCCTGAAGGTGCTCGACGACGGCGGCCTGCGCGGCCTCGGCGGCGCGGGCTTCCCGACGGGGCGCAAGTGGCGCTCGGTGCGCGGCGAGCCCGGGCCCCGGCTGATGGCGGTCAACGGGGACGAGGGCGAGCCGGGCACCTTCAAGGACCAGCTCTACCTCAACACCGACCCGCACCGCTTCCTCGAGGGCATGCTGATCGGCGCCCACGTCGTCGAGGCGCCGGAGGTCTACATCTACCTGCGCGACGAGTATCCCATCTCCCGCGAGATCCTGACGCGCGAGATCGCGAAGCTCCCCGCGGGCGGTCCGCGCATCCACCTGCGCCGCGGCGCCGGCGCCTATATCTGCGGCGAGGAATCCTCGCTGATCGAGTCCCTCGAAGGCAAGCGCGGGCTGCCGCGGCACAAGCCGCCGTTCCCGTTCCAGGTCGGCCTGTTCAACCGTCCGACGCTGATCAACAACATCGAGACGCTGTTCTGGGTCCGCGACCTGATCGAGCGGGGCGGCGACTGGTGGAAGAGCCACGGCCGCAACGACCGCGTCGGCCTGCGCTCCTACTCGGTCTCGGGGCGCGTGAAGGAGCCGGGGGTGAAGCTCGCCCCGTCCGGCCTCACCATCCAGGAACTGATCGACGAGTATTGCGGCGGCATGGCGGAGGGCCACACCTTCGCGGCCTACCTGCCGGGCGGCGCGTCGGGCGGCATCCTGCCGGCGTCGATGAACGACATCCCGCTCGATTTCGGGACGCTGGAGAAGTACGGCTGCTTCATCGGCTCCGCCGCCGTCGTGATCCTGTCCGACCGGGACGATGTGCGCGGCGCCGCGTTGAACCTGATGAAGTTCTTCGAGGACGAGAGCTGCGGGCAGTGCACCCCCTGCCGTTCGGGGACCCAGAAGGCCCGCATCCTGATGGAGCAGGGCGTCTGGGACACCGAGCTCCTGGGCGAATTGTCCCAGTGCATGCGGGACGCCTCGATCTGCGGCCTCGGCCAGGCCGCCTCGAACCCGCTCAGCAGCGTCATCAAGTACTTCCCGGACCTGTTCCCCGCCCCGCGCGCCGCGGCTGCCGAGTGAGGCAACCGACGGTGCCGGCGAATTCTATCCCGATGTCCGAGCCAGGAGCGGCCGCATGAGCAACGCCCCCGAACAGCGCGGCGACAAGACCGAGAAGCCCGAGATCCGGGCCGACGGGCTGCAGGATGCGGGCGGCCCCGCGCCGGGCCCGAAGCCGGGAGCCGGCGGCTCCTACTCGGAAGGGGCGAAGGCGGGCGGCCAGGCGGCCCCGGAGCCGTCGGGCCTGCACGATCTCAAGGAGCGGCCGACCGCCCCCCCGACCATCGCGTTCGAATTCGACGGCCAGCAGGTCGAGGCCGCCCCCGGCGAGACGATCTGGGCCGTCGCCAAGCGCCTCGGCACCCACATCCCGCACCTCTGCCACAAGCCCGAGCCGGGCTACCGTCCGGACGGCAATTGCCGCGCCTGCATGGTCGAGATCGAGGGCGAGCGCGTGCTGGCCGCCTCGTGCAAGCGCACGCCGGCCGTGGGCATGAAGGTCAAGTCCGCGACCGAGCGCGCCACCAAGGCCCGCGCCATGGTGCTCGAGCTGCTCGTGGCCGACCAGCCCGAGCGCGCGACCTCGCACGACCCGACATCGCACTTCTGGGTGCAGGCCGACTTCCTCGACGTGTCCGAGAGCCGCTTCCCCGCGGCCGAGCGCTGGACCGGCGACTTCAGCCACCCGGCCATGAGCGTCAATCTCGACGCCTGCATCCAGTGCAACCTCTGCGTCCGCGCCTGCCGCGAGGTCCAGGTCAACGACGTGATCGGCATGGCCTACCGCTCGGCCGACGCGAAGGTGGTGTTCGACTTCGACGACCCGATGGGCGGCTCGACCTGCGTGGCCTGCGGCGAGTGCGTCCAGGCCTGCCCGACCGGCGCGCTGATGCCGTCCGCCTACCTCGACGCCGAGCACAACACCCGGACGGTCTATCCCGACCGCGAGGTGACCTCGCTGTGCCCCTATTGCGGCGTCGGCTGCCAGGTCTCCTACAAGGTGAAGGACGAGAAGATCGTCTACGCCGAGGGCGTGAACGGCCCGGCCAACCACAACCGGCTCTGCGTGAAGGGCCGCTTCGGCTTCGACTACGTCCACCACCCCCACCGCCTGACGGCGCCGCTGATCCGCCTGGACAACGTCCCGAAGGACGCCAACGACCAGGTCGACCCGGCCAACCCGTGGACGCACTTCCGCGAGGCGACCTGGGAGGAGGCGCTCGACCGCGCCGCCGGCGGCCTCAAGACGGTCCGCGACACCCATGGCCGCAAGGCGCTCGCCGGCTTCGGCTCCGCGAAGGGCTCGAACGAGGAGGCCTACCTCTTCCAGAAGCTGGTGCGGCTCGGGTTCGGCTCGAACAACGTCGACCATTGCACCCGGCTGTGCCACGCCTCGTCGGTGGCCGCCCTCATGGAGGGGCTGAACTCGGGCGCCGTGTCGGCGCCGTTCTCGGCGGCGCTCGACGCCGAAGTCATCATCGTGATCGGCGCCAACCCGACCGTGAACCACCCGGTGGCGGCGACCTTCCTCAAGAACGCCGTGAAGCAGCGCGGCGCCAAGCTGATCGTCATGGACCCGCGCCGGCAGGTGCTGTCGCGGCACGCCTACAAGCACCTCGCGTTCAAGCCCGGCTCGGACGTGGCGATGCTCAACGCGATGCTCAACGTGATCATCGAGGAGCGGCTCTACGACGAGCAGTACATCGCCGGCTACACCGAGAACTTCGAGGCGCTCAAAGAGAAGATCGTCGAGTTCACGCCGGAGAAGATGGCCTCGGTCTGCGGCATCGACGCGGAGACCCTGCGCGAGGTCGCCCGGCTCTACGCCCGCGCCAAGTCCTCGATCATCTTCTGGGGCATGGGCATCAGCCAGCACGTCCACGGCACGGACAACTCGCGCTGCCTGATCGCGCTCGCCCTCGTCACGGGGCAGATCGGGCGCCCCGGCACCGGCCTGCATCCGCTGCGCGGCCAGAACAACGTCCAGGGCGCGTCCGATGCCGGCCTGATCCCGATGGTCTACCCGGACTACCAGTCGGTCGAGAAGGCCGCGGTGCGGGAGATGTTCGAGGAGTTCTGGGGTCAGAAGCTCGACCCGCAGAAGGGCCTCACCGTCGTCGAGATCATGCGCGCGATCCACGCCGGCGAGATAAAGGGCATGTTCGTCGAGGGCGAGAACCCCGCGATGTCCGACCCGGACCTGAACCATGCCCGGCACGCCCTGGCGATGCTCGACCACCTCGTCGTGCAGGACCTGTTCCTGACGGAGACCGCCTTCCACGCCGACGTGGTGCTGCCGGCCTCCGCCTTCGCCGAGAAGGCCGGCACCTTCACCAACACCGACCGTCGCGTGCAGATCTCGCAGCCGGTGGTGTCCCCGCCGGGCGACGCGCGGCAGGATTGGTGGATCATCCAGGAACTGGGGAAGCGCCTCGGCCTGCCCTGGAACTACGGCGGCCCGGCCGACATCTTCCGCGAGATGGCCATGGTGATGCCGTCGTTCAACAACATCACCTGGGAGCGCCTGGAGCGCGAGGGCGCCGTGACCTACCCGGTCGACGCGCCGGACCAGCCCGGCAACGAGATCATCTTCTACGCCGGCTTCCCCACGGAGAGCGGGCGCGCGAAGATCGTCCCTGCCGCCGTGGTGCCCCCGGACGAGCTGCCGGACGAGGACTACCCGATGGTCCTGTCGACCGGCCGCGTGCTCGAGCACTGGCACACCGGATCGATGACCCGGCGCGCCGGCGTCCTCGACGCGCTGGAGCCCGAGGCGGTCGCCTTCATGGCCCCGAAGGAGCTCTACCGGCTCGGGCTGGAGCCCGGCGACACGATGAAGCTGGAGACGCGCCGCGGCGCGGTCCACCTGAAGGTGCGCTCCGACCGCGACGTGCCGGTCGGCATGATCTTCATGCCGTTCTGCTACGCCGAGGCCGCGGCCAACCTGCTGACGAACCCGGCGCTCGACCCGATGGGCAAGATCCCGGAGTTCAAGTTCTGCGCGGCCCGGGCCTCCGCCGTCCACACGGCCATGGCCGCCGAGTAGGCGGCGTGATCTCCGGCGGCGCGCCCAGGCGTGCCGCCGGACCCTGGCGGCGGACATCGGGCTGATGCGGCGAGCTCGCGGGCTGATGCTGTTTCCGGTTGATCAAGTCGGTGCCGTCCTTGCGAGCGCAGCGAAGCAATCCAGTCGGCGCGACGCTGACAGATGTCGCGCGGCCCTGGGTCGCTTCGCTCCGCTCGCGATGACGCAGCGGGCTGATGCTGTTTCCGGTTGATCGGCCCAGTGCCGTCCTTGCGAGCGGAGCGAAGCAATCCAGTCGGCGCCACGCTGACAGATGTCGCGCGGCCCTGGGTCGCTTCGCTCCGCTCGCGATGACGCAGCGGGCTGCACAGACCGAAGCCGACGCCCGACCGTCGAGAGACCGCTTCCCACGGAGGCGCGCCTCCGCGCGGCCTCGCTCCTACGAATCAACCTTCATCAGCGAGGCGAGAAGGTCGAGCTCGCCCGCCACGGCCTCCGAGGCGAGCCGCTCCATGCGCAGGTAGCTGTCGAGGATGGCGTCGCCCGTGCCGGTCAGGACCGCCCCGCCGCCCCGGCGGCCGCCCTTGCTCGCGGAGACGAGCGGCTCCTGGAACGCCTTGTTCAACGTGTCGATGAGGTACCAGGCTCGCTTGTAGCTCATGCCCATCCGGCGCCCCGCGGCGGCGATGGAGCCGGTGTCGCGGATGCCGCTCAGGAGGGCGGCCTTGCCCGGTCCCAGCAGGGTGTCCGAGCCGAGCTCGATCCGCAAACTGATGCTCGTGTCCTCGCCCAACGCACACCGCCGCTTCGCTGGAGGCCCCAGCGCCTCGCAGGCGTCCCTACGCGAAACGGCCCCGTCGATCATCCCGGCGGGCGACAGGATCGTCCGTCCCGTTCCGTCGAGGCCCGCCAACGGTGCGCGCGTCACGCGGCTCACGCGGCGGGCGTGAAGCCCAGAGCGCGCAGCGCGGCGGCCGTCTCGGGCTCGCCCAGCAGGCTCAGGAAGGCCGCGAGCGCCGGCATCTCCCGCGCGTCCGCGCGATACGCGAGGTCGTAGGCCTCCTCCGTCAGCGGGCGGAAGCCCAGCCCGTAGGCATCCGCGACGCTCGCGATGGCCACGCCCCAGTCCGCCCTGCCCTGCGAGACCGCCGCGGCGACGGCGTTGTGCGAGCGCGGCTGGTTCCAGAACCCCGCCGGCCGGGCACCGTTCAGCAGCCCGTCCACGAGCAGGCGCGTGCCCGATCCGGCGTTGCGGTTGACCATCACGGCGTCGGGGTCGGCGAGCGCCGCGGCGACCGCGTCCGCGGCGTCGCGCCCTTCGAACCGGGCGTCGCCGCGGCGGAACACGACGCCCTGGAGGCGGCGCCACCCGGGCGCGAGGGACAGGCCCTCGGTGAGGAACGGGGCATTGTACCGGCCCGTCTCGGGATCGAAGAGGTGCATGGCGGCGACATCGCACTCGCCTCGCCGCAGGGCGGCGAGGCCGCCGGCCGACCCGACCCAGATGGTGCGGGCGCGGTAGCCGCGCTCGCCGAGCAGGCCGACCACCCGGTCCAGGCCGATGCAGTGGCTGCCGACGATCGTCAGGTCGGGCGCCCGCACGCCGGCGCCCAGGCGGACCACGGCGACACCCTCCCCCGCCTCGACGCCGGCGCGCGCGGCCGGAACCGCGAAGAAGCCGTCCGCCTGCGAGAAGGCGGTGACCGAACCCGAGCCCTTCGGCAGCGGCAGGGCGATCGTCCCCTCGGGACCGTGGGCGAGGGAGGTCATCACGAACTCGGTGCGGCCGAGTTCGGAGGGCACCCGCTGGGACACCCGCGCCGCGATCGTCTCGTCCTCGCGCGGCGGCAGCCCGGCGAGCGCCCGCACGTACGGCACGACGAAGTCGTGGAAGGTGAACATCGCGGAGGTGGGGAACCCCGGCAGGACGATGACCGGCTTTCCCTGCGCCACCGCCACGCAGAGCGGCTTCCCGGGCTTCAGGGCCACGCCGTGGAACAGGATTCCCGGCTCGCCGAGGCGGGACAGCACCCGATGCGAGACGTCGCCGGCGCCTTTGGACGTGCCGCCCGAGAGCACGACGAGGTCGCTGTCCCGGAGGGCGGACCGGAGGGCGGCCTCGAGGACGGAAGCCTCGTCGCGCACGATCCCGAGCCGGACCGGCTCCCCGCCGTTCTCGGTCACCGCGGCCGCGATGATCGCGCCGTTCGAATCGTAGATCGCGCCCTCGGGCAGCGTCTCGCCCGGTGCGACCAGCTCGTCCCCCGTGGACAGGATTGCGACCCGCGGGCGTCCGGTGACGTCGACGGCCGCCAGGCCGCACGCCGCCAGCATGCCGATCTCGCGGGCGGTGATCCGCGTTCCCGCGCGCAGCACCGTCTCGCCGCGGGCCATGTCGGCCCCGGCATAGCCCACGAACTGCGCCGGCCGCACCGCGGTCAGGACATCGACGGTGAGGCTCCGGGCGTCGAACTCCGTGTGCTCGACCATCACCACGGCGTCGGCGCCGCGGGGGATCACGCCGCCGGTGGCGATCGGCGTCGCCGTACCCGGCTGGACGACGACGGTCGGCGCGACGCCGCAGGCGAGGATCTCGCGGTTCAGCGTGAGACGCCGCGGGCTCGCCGGCCCGGCGCCTTCCGTGTCGGTCGCGCGCAGGGCGAATCCGTCGACCAGGGACCGGTCGAAGGGCGGGACGTCCATGGGCGAGGCGACGTCGCGGGCCAGAACGCGCCCGAGCGCGTCGTCCAACGACACCGTCTCGGACGGCAGGCGCGCGTGCGGGACCGCCGCCCGGAACCGCGCGAGCGCGTCGTCCCGGCTCATCACCCGGAGAAACTGCTCCTGGCTCGAGGCCGCGGCGAGGCGCGCGACGAAATCCGCCGCCCCGTCACGGTCCGCGTCGGCGCTCACAGGGCCCAAACCTCTACCTCCTCGCCGGCCCGGAAGCCTTCGCTCTCCGGCTCGACCACGACGATGCCGTCCGCCTGCACCAACCGACCGAGCGGAAGGCCGGCTCCGCCCAGCGGCTCCACGCCGTCCGACCCGCTCCGGACGAAGACGACCTCGGACAGACCGATCGACGAGACGATCTTCCGGAGGAGGACGTGCCTCCGAGGCGAGCGCTCCCGCGCGCCGGCGAGCCGCGCGATGAGCGGACGGCCGAGGGCCAGGAACGCGGCGAGCGCCGCCTCGGGAGGCCCGGGCACCAGAAGGACCGGCCTGCCGGCCGCGGAGCCGACCGCGGTGGTCTCCCCGGGCCGCAGGGCGATGCCGTGCGCGCGGACGTCTCCGGCGCGGGCGAGGGCCGCCGCGCTGTGGTCTGAGCGGCCGAAACCGCTGCCCCCGACCACCAGCACCGCGTCCGCCGTGCCGCCGCGGATCGCCTCGGCGATCTCCTCGACTCCCCGGGCGCGAACCGCCTCGGTCGCCCCGCCCGCCCGCGCGATCAGACGCCCGAGCAGGGGCGACACGGTATCGAGGCTGGACGTCCCGGCGGTGACGACGCGCAAGCGCGGCTGACGGACGTCGACCGCCTCCAGGCCGGCCGCCTCCAGGACGAGCAGGTGGAGTGGCTCGATCCGGGTGCCGGCCTCGATCAGCCGCGCGTTGGCGGCGACGTCCTCCCCCGCTCCGCGCACGCCCTCCCGCGGGGCGATGTCCGCGACGACCATGCCGTCCGCGAATCCCTCCGGGGGTAGGACGGCATCGGTGCCCGACGGCAGCGGCTGTCCCGCCTCGACCCAGGGCGGCGGTCGCGCCGGGAAGATCGGCGCGTAGGCCGACGCGCCGCCCACCGCGGCGGCCGCGACCGCGAAGCCGTCCCGCATCGCCGTCGGGCCCGCGGGCACGGCGGCGTGCGCGACGACCGCTCGCGCGGCGACGCGTCCGAGCGCCGCTGCGAGCGGGACGGTCGCGGGTTCGACGGGAGCCGCCGCGCCGCTGAGCAGGATCGCCGCCTCCCGAAGCGGGATCAGCGCCGAGGACGCATTCCGGATCATCGTGGCGGCGATGCGCCATCCGGGTTCGATGATCAAGGGCCGGCGCGGCGGCCGACCCGCCGACACGACAATGGTCGCCCCGGGCGATATGCTCGCCGCCTATTCGCACGCGCTCCCCTGACAGGCATGACAGGTCCATTCCGCCGAACCTGCGTCACGAGGTCGGCCTCGACGGCTGATCTCGCCATCCGCCTCGTCCGATTCCCGAGGACCGGCCCGGGGGCATGATGCAGACGCTCCAGGACATCCTCTCCCGCCTGTTCAGCCTGGATCGGGACGTGCTGGCGATCGCGTGGCTGTCGCTGCGTGTCAGCCTCACCGCCGTCGGCATCGGTCTCGTGCTCGGCATACCCCTGGGCGCTTTCCTGGCCGTCGCCCGCTTCCCCGGACGCGGCGCCGCGGTCGGCCTGCTCAACGCCTTCATGGGGCTGCCGCCGGTGCTCGTCGGCCTCGCGCTCTACCTCGTCCTGTCCCGCTCCGGTCCGCTCGGACCGCTCGGCCTGCTGTTCACCCCCGCCGCGATGATCGCCGCGCAGGCGACGCTCGCGACCCCGCTCGTCGCCGCCCTGACGCAGCAGGTCGTCGCCGACGCCCGGGTGCAACTCGGGGAGCAGCTGCGCTCCCTCGGGCTCTCCGCACCGCGTCAGGCCGCGGCGATGATCTACGACGTGCGCTTCTCCCTCGTGACCGCCGCGCTCGCCGCGTTCGGCCGGGCGATCTCGGAGATCGGCGCGGTCCTCGTCGTCGGCGGGAACATCGACGGGTATACCCGCACGATGACGACGGCGATCTCCCTGGAGACCCAGAAGGGCGATCTCAGCCTCGCCCTGGCGCTCGGCCTCGTGCTGATCGGCCTCGTTCTGGTGGTGAACGTCGCCGTGGCCCTGCTCCGCCGGCACGCCGCGCGGGTGTACGGATGAGCGCGACGCCGGCCATCCGCCTCGAGGACGTGACCCTGGTCCTCGACGGTCGGACGGTGCTCGACCGTCTCTGCCTGGAGGTCGCTGCGGGCAGCGTCACGGCCGTCATCGGCCCGAACGGGGCGGGCAAGAGCGTCACCCTGAGGGTCGTCGACGGGCTCTTGCGGCCCGACGGCGGTACGGTGCAGGTCGGCCCGCACCGGCGGGCCTTCGTGTTCCAGCGGCCGGCGCTGATCCGCGCGACCGCGGCCGCGAACGTCGCGCTGGCTCTCGGAGACCTGCCCCGTCCTGCGCGGGCCGCGCGGGTGGAGGAGGCGCTGGCCCGCGTCCGCCTCTCCGAGCGCGCCCGCGATCCGGCGACGCGGCTCTCGGGCGGCGAGCAGCAGCGGCTGGCGCTGGCCCGCGCCTGGGCGGTCGGCCCCGGCCTGCTCCTCCTCGACGAGCCGACCGCGAACCTCGACCCGGCCTCGACCGAGATCGTCGAGGGATTGGTGTCCGCGATGGCGCGGGCGGGCACCACGGTCGTGCTCGTCTCACACAATCTCGGGCAGGTGGCGCGCCTCGCCGACGCGGCGATCGTGCTGGCCTCGGGCCGCGCCGTCGAGCATGGTCCCGCCCGACAGATCCTGTTCTCGCCCCGGACGTCCGAGGCGCGGGCCTACCTCGCTGGGGAATTGCCGTGGACGCCTTTCGTCGCCGCCTCCTGACCCTGGGACTGGCCGCGCTCCTGAGCGCGGCCGGCGTCCTGCCGCCGGCCGAGGCCGAACCGGTGTCGATCGTCGTCGCCTCGACGACCTCGACCGAGCAGTCGGGCCTGTTCAAGCACATCCTCCCGCTCTTCCGGGACACGTCCGGGATCGACGTGAAGGTCGTCGCCCTGGGCACGGGACAGGCGCTCGACGCGGCGCGCCGCGGCGATGCCGACGTGGTCCTGGTCCACGACCGTCCGGCCGAGGACAAGTTCCTCGCCGAGGGCTTCGCGAAGCGGCGGTACGACGTGATGTACAACGATTTCGTGCTGATCGGCCCGGCCTCCGATCCGGCCGGCGTGCGCGGCCTGGGCGTGCGCGAGGCCTTCGCCAAGCTCGCGGCCAGCAAGGCGGCGTTCGTGTCGCGCGGGGACCGCTCGGGCACTCACAGCGCCGAGTTGCGCAGCTGGAAGGAGGCGGGCGTCGATCTCGCGGCCGTGCGCGGCCCCTGGTACCGGGATGTCGGCCAGGGCATGGGCCCCGCGCTCAACACGGCCTCGGCCCTCGGCGCCTACATCCTCGCCGACCGGGGGACGTGGCTCGCGTTCAAGAACCGCGCCGACCTGGTCATCCTGGTCCAGGGGGACCGGAGCCTGTTCAACCCCTACGGCGCGATGCTGGTGGATCCCGACAGGCACCCCGGCGTGAAGGCGAAGCAGGGACAGGCCTTCATCGACTGGCTCGTCTCACCGGAGGGCCAGCAGGCGATCGCGGGATACAAGGTCGGCGGCGAGCAGCTGTTCTTCCCGAGCGCCGGCGCGCCCGTGACGCGCTGACCGGGGATCCCCGGGTCGAAGCGCCGGACCGCCGTCGACGCGCGCGCCTGCCAGTCCCGGGCACCCGCGAGGGTGGGCGGCGGATCTCGCCGGCATTCGCCATCGTGCCGCTCGGAGACCGGCCAGGGACGATGGCCGGCCGGGTCGGAACGGCGCGGGACGTCGTGATCCGCTTCACCGAACCGGAGGTGCCGAGCGCGCGTTTGGCCGAGGTCACCCAGGACTGTGCGGGTCCACCGTCGCGCGGGAGATCATCGTGGTCGGGCATTCAACCGAGCGGCCTGAGACGCCCCCGGAACCCGCGGCGCCCGAACACTCCGCGTTCGGCGCGTACAGCTCTCCCCCCTGCTTCATGCACGAGCTCGGCCCCGACTTCGTCGGCCCGGCGGCGGAGCCTCGGCCTTCCGAACCCTGCGGTCCTGAGAGCGCCGCATCCGACTGGCCGAGCGTGCGGCAATGGCGAAAGGAGACCCGCGCCACGCTCATCGCGCGGCGGGTCGGCATCTCCGCCCAGGACCGCGCCGCCCGGAGCGAGCGGATCGAGCAGGGTCTCCGAGCCGCTCTACCTTCGCCATCGGGCCTATCGATCGGTCTCTACTGGCCCTTCAGGGGCGAGTTCGACGCCAGATCCCTCCTGACGGAGCTGCGCGGAAGCGGGGCGCGACTGGCGCTTCCGGTCGTCGTCGAGAAGGCGCGCCCGCTCCAGTTCCGGGTCTGGTCGCCGGGCGAGCGCATGATCCGCGGCGTCTGGAACATACCCGTTCCCGCAGAGGGCGAGATTGTCGACCCGGACGTCCTGATCGCGCCGCTCGTCGGCTTCGATCGGGCAGGGTACCGCCTGGGATACGGCGGCGGCTTCTATGACCGGACCATCGCGTCCAGGTCGACGAAGCCGCGGGTCATCGGCGTCGGCTTCGAGCTCGCGCGGCTCGCGACGATCCACCCGCAGGCGCACGACGTCGCCATGGACATCATCGTGACGGAAGGCGGCGTCTGGCCCCGCACGGAGCGACCCTGATCGCGCCGCGGAGCGGGCCGGTGCCCGCGCTGGCCGGCTCGGCAGAGCCTGGCCCAGGACCGTTCGGCCTGAGGTCGGCGGATGAGGGCGCGGGGGTCTCAACCGAGGCTCCTGATCGGGGGGCCCTTGGAACAGGCGGCCGCGGCGGCTCGTTCAGGCGTCACGGCCCGCCACGTTGGCGAGCCGGTGACGACCAGGATACAGCCATGGCTACAGGCACCGTGAAGTGGTTCAATGAGACCAAGGGCTACGGTTTCATCCAGCCCGACGATGGCGGCAAGGACGTGTTCGTTCACATCTCGGCCGTCGAGCGTGCGGGCCTTCGCTCCCTCAACGAGGGTCAGAAGATCTCCTATGACGTCGAGGCGGACCGCCGCAGCGGCAAGGAGAGCGCCGCCAACCTGAAGGCTGGCTGAGCACCGCGCGACGAGTGGCCTGTATCGGGGCCGCTCGTCACAGATCGGGCTTCGAACTCGGGGCAGGAGACCGCGTCAGGCTCTCGATCTCCCGCATCGGCCTCCCCGACTTGCGGGCGATCTCCTCTTCCTGCTCGGTGATGAGAGTGCGTGCCGGCTCGTCGCCGTCGAGGCCGCCCAGGATCTCGGCCGGCACGCGCCGATTCGAGGCGCGGCTGCCGTCGGCGTAGGTGACGTCGAACAGCACGAACCCCTGCACCTTCGGCAGAGACTTGGTACGCTTGGCCATGAGGGGTATGCCGGCTTCTCGGACGAGGCGAACGCCGTCGCGGCCCCTGCGTCTTGCAGGCGCGACGCGCGGTCAGGAGCGCGTCTCATAACCCATCCTTCCCGTTTGCCGGAATATCCATGGCGCCGGCCCACAGAGGGACGCCTGTGACATCTTGGATGCACATCGACACCGGCCTCGTTCCCGGCGGGACCCCGTTGCACCTGATGCAGCGGGGCCACGAGTTCTCCATCGTCGCCGACACGATCGAGCTGATGAACAGCACCCGCGGGGCCTCCGAGGAGGCGCTGGCGATCCTCGCTTGCGGCCGGGTGCGCGGGCGGGGCGCGGCGCGGGTGCTCGTCGGCGGCCTCGGAATGGGGTTCACCCTGCGCGCGGCCCTGCGCAACCTCGAGCCCGAGGCGCGCGTCACGGTCGCCGAGTTGGTACCGACGGTCGCGGCTTGGGCGCGCGGACCGCTCGCGGGCGTCTTCGCCGGCTGCCTCGACGACGCCCGCGTCGACCTGCGCGAAGCCGATGTCGACCACCTGATCCGGTGCGGCCCGGCCGCCTGGGACGCGATCCTGCTCGATGTCGACAACGGACCGGAAGGGTTCGTGCGCCCGGAGAACGATCGCCTCTACGGCAAGCACGGGTTGGAATCGGCGCGGCGGGCGCTGCGGCCGGGCGGCGTGCTCGGCGTCTGGTCGGCCAATCCCGACCGCAAGTTCAAGGCGCGCCTCCAGCGCTCGGGTTTCGCCGTCGAAGAGGTTCGCCCCCACGCGAACGGGCGCAGCGGCCCGCGGCACGTGGTGTGGATCGCGACCTCCGCCGGCCCGACGGTCTGACCCTTCCTGAACATCGATTGGGCCGCGTTCCGGCCCTGATGGCCTTGCCTCGGCAGCGAGCGGGCGTCCGTCGCACTCTATCCTTCGCGTCCCGGCCCTCTTACACTCGATCCGTCGCCGGATCGGCCAGACTTCAGGTTCCGGCGGCTGGGGGACGCGTGCCCCCTCCTACGGAGCCGTGAGCCCGCGATGGCCGACCTCATCGATTTCCCCGGGAAACGCCGAGGTGTCGGCTCGGCCTACCGGCTGCACCGGTTCGGCGCGGACGGCAGCGACCGCGGCACGGTCCTCATCCGAGCCCGCGACGACGCGGAGGCCAGGCATCAGGCCGACAGGCTGGCCGAGGGATTGTTGGCCGAGCTGTGGTCCGGGGACCGGCTCCTGGATCACTTCGCGCCGGCCGGCCACCCGGTTGCGGCCTGCATCGGTCCCCTGCGCGACGGGCCCTGATCCCGCGGACGCGCTGGCCTGCCGGCGCCGCGAGCCAGCCGTTGTTACATTGTTGCATGCTCTCGCGCGAGGTGCGATACGCCGCGGATGTCAGCTGAGGCCACGCTCTGGGATCTGGTGACCGCCGAGCGTATCGCCATCGAGGATGTCGGCGCCGCCGTCGACGCCTACTTGGCAGAACCGACCACTCAGGATCACGCCATCGGTCCGGACCACGTGCTCGATCTCGCGGCGGCCGTCGCGGCCCACCCCTCCGCGCCCGCGATCGTGGTCGACACCGAGTCCGACGAGCCGTCGCGCCGCATGGCGGTGCGGGCGGCCCTGCTCATGAGCCGCCCCACCACCCGATCAAACAGCGACTGAGATTGCGGCCACCCGCGCCTGTCCGCCGGACGACCGGCGGCGGCGTGCGGGCCTACTGGTCGTCATCGTCGTCGTTGACCTCGACGAGATCGCTGGTGTCGTCATCGTCCTCATCGACGACGAGGTTGTCGTCGTCGACCTGCTCCCCGTCGTCCTCGATGTCGAGCGCGTCGTCATCCTCAGCGTTGCTGTCCGTGTCCTTCTCGGCCTCCTCGGCCTCGACCTCGTCCAGCGAGACGAGTTCGGGGCCCTCCGTCTCGTCCTCTTCGTCGCTCGGCGCCTCTTTGCGCGCGACGACGGGAGCGCTCCCCCTGGAATACGATGTCGCGGCAGCGATCGGCACGACCTCGCCCGAGTAGGGCGAGATCACGGGATTCTTGCCGAGATCGTAGAACTTCTTCCCCGTCGTCGGGCAGATACGCTTCGTGCCGAGGTCCGGACGCGCCACTGAGACTCTCCCTGAAGGCCGTGAGACGCTGGATCGCCAGCGAGCATGCGGTGATGTCTACCACAGTCGGCAGCCCGATGCCCCGCCTCTTCGCGCCGAGCGAGGCGTGTCTGCACGACAGAGGTGCCGACACGCGATCGGCAGAGGAGGCAGAGGGGGAGAGTGCGGCGGGGCCCGACCTCCGTGATGCCGCGCGATGTCGCGGACGCTGCGGTGACGCAGCGACCGCGATGTCCGCGATGCGGGTAGGACATCATCCAAATAGGGGTGGTGCTCCGGAGCACGTCGCGCCGTGATGTGTGGTGCTTAATCGTGTCTCGCACCGTCATCGCCGATGGGACTTGTGCGGCGCAGGTGCTGGAGGGTCTCCACCATGTTGACTCGCACCGTCATAGGCCTCGTCGCCCCCGTCTGCCTCGCCGCCGCGTGGGCCACGCCGTCCCTGGCACAGCCGGCCGCCAATGGCGGGCCGAAGTTCCTCATCCACGGCAACTACTGCGGCCCCGGCAACAACGCGCCTCTGCCGCCTATCGACGCCCTCGACGCAGCCTGCGCCCGCCACGACGCCTGCACGCCGGATATCGGACTTCCGACAAAGGCCTGTAACCTTCGGCTGGAACGCGAGGCAGCCGCGGTTGCTCGGGACCCGCGGCAGCCGGACAATGTGCGCTCCCTCGCCGGTTTCGTCGCGTCGTTCGCGGCGTCGAACGCGTCGAGCCCGGCGCCGACGGTGCTCCCCGCGAGACTGGCGCGCTGAGAGCCCGACGCATCCGCCACCATTCGCCCGCGCGGGCGCAGGGCGCCGGCACGAACCGGAAGCCGGCGGGATCGCCGGCCGCGGGGGTTCATCCCGCCTGCGCCGTCTGCCGCCCCCGGTCCCGCGCGCGCGCAGGAATTTGGTGACGGCGATGGCGGGCGCAAGGCCCGCCGCGGCCGGCCGCGTTGCGCGAGCGTGGGGGCCTACCGTCCGCTGGGCGCGGCGTAGCTGCCGGTAACGCCGTTACCCCGGCTGCTGCCGCCCGCAGAGCCGGGGGTCTTGTTCCGGACGAAGCTCGCACCCGGATAGCGCCGCTGGACCCGCGACATCGAGTGTCGCCGCACGTGATGGCGCCTCATCCGGACGTCGGTGAGCATGTCGGACGGCGACGAGAGGCCGGTCGCGGGGCCCGCGGGAACGGCCGAGGCGGGGACGGCCAGGACGCCGAGGCCGACACCTGCGAGCGCGGCGAGAACGAGAATGCGCATAGAGCTCCTCCATGCCTCGGCGGAGATGGATCGCCTCGGCATGGAGGGAAGACCTGAAGCGCGCGTCTGGTTCAATGAGCGGGCCTTCGTGAGCGCAGTCTGCCGGGCGGCCGCGACGCCGGCGGCAGAGACAGCCTGGTCACGCGCGGTCACAGCTGCGCCGCCAGCGCGATTAATCCCGGACGCCGCGTGCGCAGCGGCACGTCGCTCCGAGACAATCGCCCCCATATCAGTGTCACGCAAGATGAAATGGGCCGTAAGTCTCGGACTGTACTGCGTAAAGGAGCAAGAATTAGCCTATGAAGACCCGTATCGCCGCTACCGTCACCGCTCTCATGCTCGCCGTAGCTCCGATCTCGTCCGCCATGGCCTACGATCGTCCTGCCTGGACTGGCTCCACGCCCTACGATGTCGAAACCACGGGCTCGTTCGGCGCCCCGTTCGGCGGCCGCTACGACCGCGACCCCTGGACCTGCCCGCAGAGCTCGGCCGCGGAGGGCAATGCCAACCAGCAGAACTTCCCGGTCAAGCAGTACGGCCAGACCGCCGGCGGCAACCGCTGCTGAGGTCGGGGGACACGATGCTGAAGGCCTTCTCCTACGCGATGATCGGCGCCTTCCTGGGCGGCCTCATGATGACCGTCGTCGGCTCGGCCGGCGTGCTGATGGGCCTGTGAACCCGGCAGGATGCCGGCGGCCACCCGGTAACGGACAACGAGACTGACGCGAGCGGCGGGGTGCGAGCCTCGCCGCTTTCGCGTGTCCTGCCGCTCGATCCGCCGATCCGACCTGCCCGCTCGCCGGCTCGGCAGCGCGGACGAAAAACCGTGTCCCATGTAACGCGCGCGGTCACGCGCCGAAATCCACCTGTAACAGAAGCATTGCGTTATCGATCCGCGCGTCGAACGCGGGGCGCGCGCCGCTTCGCGCGGCAGCCCGATCGCGGCGCCACTGATGTTCCGGCAATCCCGACGAGGCGATTGCTGGAGCGCGGAGACGTGAGCGTCGGAGTTTTCTGCCCGATCCTCGATTGACCGAGATCATTCCGATCCGCTGCTACAGGTGAGACCTTCCAGATCATGAGCACTTCAGACGCCCTCGACCGGGCCGATTTCGCGCGGCGGGCGGGGGAGAACCAGGCTCGGCTGACCGCCGACCTGAAACCGGCCTACGACTTCGTCGTCTGCGGCGCCGGCGCCTCCGGGTCGGTCGTCGCGCGGCGGCTGGCGGAGAACCCCAAGGTGCAGGTGCTCCTGCTCGAGGCGGGCGGCTCGGACGACGCCGAGGCCGTGCTCGATCCCGCCCTCTGGCCGACCAACCTCGGCGGGGCGCGGGACTGGGGCTTTCGCGCGGAGCCGAATGCCCACCTGAACGGACGCACGCTCTCCATGGCGATGGGCAAGGGCCTCGGCGGCGGCTCCAGCGTCAACGTGATGGTCTGGGCGCGCGGCCACCGGTGCGACTGGGACGCCTTCGCCGCCGAGGCCGGCGACGCGGCCTGGGGCTACGAGAGCGTCCTCGACATCTACCGGCGCATCGAGAACTGGCGCGGCGCCCCCGATCCGGCGCATCGCGGAAGCGGCGGTCCGGTCTGGGTGCAGCCCGCCTCCGATCCCAGCCCCGTGGCCCACGCCCTGCTCGACGCCGCGCGGGACCTCGGCATCCCGACCTTCGACAACCCCAACGGGCGCATGATGGAGGGGCCCGGCGGCGCGGCGATCACCGACATGCTGGTCCGCGACGGCCGGCGCGTCTCGCTGTTCCGCGCCTACGTCCATCCCTGGCTCGACCGCCCCAACCTGACCGTCCTCACGGACGCGCTCGTCCGCCGCGTGACCTTCGACGGCCGCCGCGCCACGGGGGTCGAGTTCGTCCACGCGGGCGCGGTCCGGACGGTCGGCGCGCGTGCCGAGACGGTCCTGTCGATGGGGGCGATCCACACACCCAAGGTGCTGATGCTCTCGGGGATCGGCGACCGGGACGAGCTCGGGGCGCTCGGCATCCCGTCGGTGCAGCACCTGCCCGGCGTCGGACAGAACCTTCAGGACCACGTGTCCTTCGGCTGCACCTGGGAATATGCCGACCCGATCGCGCCGCGGAACAGCGGCAGCGAGGCGACCCTGTACTGGACGAGCCGGCCCGGCCTCTCGGCGCCGGACCTGCTGTTCTGCCAGGTCGAGTTTCCGGTTCCGAGCGAGCAGACCGCGGCGCGCGGCGTTCCGGCCCACGGCTGGACGATGTTCGCCGGCCTCGCGCAGCCCGCCAGCCGCGGCCGGCTGCGGCTGCGGAGCGCCGACATGGCGACGCCGCCGGTCATCGAGGCGAACTTCCTGTCCCACCCGGCCGACGTGACGGCGGCCGCGGCCTGCGTCGACCTCTGCCGTGCCCTCGGTAACGCGCCGGCGTTCCGCCCGTACGTGCGCGCGGAGGCCATGCCGGGTCCGCTGTCCGGCGCGGCGATGGCGAACTACATCCGCGATGCCGCCGTCACCTACTGGCACCAGAGCTGCACCGCCCGGATGGGCCGCGACGCGCTGGCGGTCGTGGACGGGGCGCTCCGGGTCTACGGCATCGACGGCCTGCGGGTCGCCGACGCTTCGATCCTGCCCCGCGTGACCACCGGCAACACCCAGGCGCCGTGCGCGGTGATCGGCGAACGGGCCGCCGAGATGCTGAAGCGGGCGAACGGCCTGTAACGCCCGTCGCCGCAGCGAGCACGATCGGCCGACCGGAGGGGTCGCTCAGGACGCCCCGTCGCGCGGACATCGCACCGGCCGAGCCGGGCGTCGATCCCGTCCCCGGAATCGCGACGCACCGCGCGTCGCGGACGGCCCGATCAGGCCGCGTGTGACGGCCGGAAGCGCTGAGGTCCCTTGAGCCGCTGTCGAGGAGCGCCCGGGTGGGTGATCCACGGGCTCACGGCCGGGAAAGACACCGCGGATCCTTGCCCGGCCTCTTTCCGAGGATGCCGGGCGGTCCTGTTCGGGTGCCGCGACGCGTCGTGGCGATCATCACTTCGGCGGTCGCGGATGGCTATCGACACGATTGAACACACGCTGCGCGCGATGGGAAACGCGGCGCGAGGCCTGGCCGCGATCGGTGCGGCCCTGCGATTGCGGCAAGACGCGAAGGAAGGCGCGCGGGAAAGCGCGAGGGCGGTCGATCCCGAGGTGGCGCGCCGACTGCGCGACGTGGTCGCCGCCGTCATCCCGGGCGGCCTCGGTGAGCTCGAACCCGAGCAGGTGTCCGCGCTCCTGGCATCCGTCACCCACGCGCTCGAGGAGGCGCGGGATCTGCTGGATCACCCGGAGCGGCCGCCGGTCTGGCAGGTTCGCGATCCCGCGATGTTGCAGGCTCAAGGCCAGGCGTCGCGCAGCGTCGTGCGGCGCCTCGCGGCCTTGTCGACCGAGCGCCCGTCGCTCGCGGCCGCACTCACCGGGCGCTTCCTGGATGTCGGCACCGGCGTGGGCGGCATCGCGCTGGAGGCCGCGGCACACTGGCCCTCGCTGCGGGTCGTCGGCCTGGACATCTGGGAGCCGGCCCTGGCGCTGGCGCGCGCGAACGTGGCGGCGAGCCCCTTTCACGGCCGTATCGAACTCCGTCTGCAGGATGTGACGCGGTTCGACGATTCGGCAGGCTACTCGCTGACGTGGCTTCCGGCACCCTTCCTCTCCCGGGACGCGGCCCGAACAGCGCTCGATCGGCTCACGGCTGCGCTCGAGCCGCGGGGGTATCTTGTGGTCGGACTCTACGCTCCGCCGGCGGATCCCGCGGCCGCCGCGCTCGCTGCCCTGCGGCTGGCCCGCAGCGGCGGACATCTGTGGGAAGGCGCGGCCATGGAGGCTGAACTCCGCGCACGCGCCTTCACCGCGGTCGAGACTTTCGCGGGCCAGCCGGTCACGCTCGTGATGGGGCAGCGTGCGTAGAGCGATCGCACGCGCGCGGCCAACGGCGCGGCCAACGGCGCGGGCCGCCTGCCCGCCGCGGCGTCGGAGTTCGCGGTCGTCCCGACCGGTCGAGGTTCGGTCGAAGCGCGCACCCGAGCCCCCGCGAGGGATCCCCGTCGAGCCCCGCGTCCGGGCTTCTGTGACCGGGATCACAGCGACCGGCCATCGGTCGGCGGCAGAGTGCCTTCACCCCAACAGGGAGACGCACGATGAAAATGATCTCGACGAAGTTGTTGATGGTGGCGGGTCTCGCGGCCGCGACATTGGCCGGTGGTGCCGCCAGTGCCGACGCCCGCGGGTTTGGCCGTGGCGGTTTCGGACACGGAGGCTTCGGCCATCACGGAGGCTTCGGCCATCGCGGGTTCGGGTACGGAGGCTTCAGGCACGGCGGGTTCGGTCACCATCGCCATTTCTACCGCCGTGGATTCCGTCGGCGCCTCGGCGGGTTCAGCTGGGGCTATCCCGCGAACAGCTCCTTCCTCGGCCCGAACTTCGGCGACTGCCGCGCGATCTACAATCCTGTCTTCTTCGGCCATGAGCGCGTGTGCGGCTAGCTGAGCGACCATCTTCGACGGATCGCGTTTCCGTCACGCGATCGGCCGCCGCTGCACGCGCGGCGGCGGCCGGCTGACCGACTCCATCCCGCAACCCCTCGCTCCGACGACGGGATCCGTGACGGCGACCCCAGCCCCATCCGTCCCGGGGATGCCGCCCGACTGTCGTGATCCGAGCCGCATCGGCCGCGGATCGAGCGACAGCTCGTAGCGGCCGCAAATTCGGACCTCACGTGCCGCCCTCGCTTGAGGGCGGCCCGTGAGCATGGTGAGGGTTGTCTCACCGAGGATGGTATCGGTGACGCGATCCGGGCGCGTCACGGCGCCCTGGCGCTGCGCCGAGGAGCAGGGCGATGGCGGTGGGGACATCGATGGGTGCAGGTCAGGAACGCGAACCGGCGACACGCCGCGCGGCCCCGGATTTCTACGACAGCCTGCCCCGGTTCACCGCCTTCTCCAGCCTCATGGATCCAGGCCTCTACCGGCCCCTGCCCGCGGATTGGTGGCTCGGCGTGGCCGATGTCGTCGGCTCCCGGCAGCAGATCGGGCTTGGCCGCTACAAGGCGGTGAATGCGGCCGGCGCAGCCATCATCACGGCGGTCTCCAACGCACTCGGCCGGCGCGAATTCCCCTTCGTCTTCGGCGGCGACGGGGCCAGTTTCGCCGTCGCCCCGGACGACGCGGACGCCGCGAGAGACGCGCTGGCGGCGACGGCCAGCTGGGTCCGCGAGGCGCTGCAACTGGAGCTGCGCACCGCTCTCGTGCCGGTCTCGGCCGTGCGCGATCGCGCGCTCGACGTGCGCGTGGCGCGCTACGCGCCCAGCGCCCACGTTTCCTATGCCATGTTCAGCGGAGGTGGGCTGCCCTGGGCAGAGGCGGCCATGAAGGCCGGCGACCACGCTATCGCACCGGCCGAGGCCGGCACCCAGCCCGACCTGACCGGCCTCTCCTGCCGCTGGCAGGAGATCCGTCCCCGGCACGAGCTGATGCTCTCGCTCATGCTCGTGCCCCAGCACAGCGGCGACGCGCCGGCCTTCCGGCAACTCGTGCAGGAGCTCCTGCAGAGGCTCGAGATCAGCGCCGAGGTCGCGCGCCCGATGCAGGACGCGGGACCGGAAATGCGCGGACCGTGGGCGGGACTGGACCTCGAACTGCGGGCGATGCCGGGCTCTCGCAGGAGCCGCTTCTGGGCCAAGCTCCGCCTCGCGGCGCGATCGATACCGGAATACCTGATCTACCGCACGGGCGCGCGGGTCGGCGCGTTCGATCCCGCCGTTCTGCGGCGCGAGATCGTGGGCAACACAGATTTCCGCAAGTACGATGACGCGCTGCGGATGACGCTGGATTGCACCCGCGCCTTCGCCGATCGACTCGAGGCGGAGCTCGCCGGCGCGGAGGCGCAGGGGATCTGCCATTTCGGCCTGCAGCGCCAGTCGGCTGCGCAGTTGACCTGCATCAGCCCTCCGGTCCCCGGCAGCGGGCACATGCATTTCATCGACGGTGCCGGTGGCGGCTATGCCGCGGCGGCCGCGAATCTGAAGGGTCGCGCGGCCGATGGCGGTGCCTCGGCTCAGACCCGCCCGTGACGCGGCTCGAGACCGTGCCCGCTGCGGGACGGGGCGCGGGCGCGCGATGACGCGATCGGCAGGGCCGTTACCGGCCCGGGATCCCCGCCGGGTGGCCGGGATGGGCCCTGTGCCGGATGTCCGCTCCGCGGCGGCGCGGTCGGCTCTGCGCCCGGGACGAAGCCGGATCGACGGCGCGCGCGATCGTCCGTGTCGAGCCAGCCGCGGTAATGCACCACCAGCCCGACGCGTGGCAGGGCGATCGAGACGTCGAAGCGGAACAACCCCGCCTCCTCCCACTCGCGGGCGGCGGTGCGGGGTGCGAGCGCCAGCGGCAGGGGCAGCCGCGCGACGGACCAGCCGCGCAGCACCATGCGCAGGCCGCCGCCCTCGGGCGCGAGCTCGAACCTGAAGCGGAGCGGGCCGAACCGCTCCACGACGCAGCCGCGCTCCTCGGAGAACGCGCTCGTGAACCGGCGACCGGAGAACGCGCGCGTCCAGCGCTCCACCCCGCGCGTCTCGCTGAAGCCGACGTGGAGATCGTGCGCGCCCGCGACCGGCAATCCGAGGAGCGCCGCGAGGCCGCGCGCGACAGGGTGGCGGCCCCGTCGCACGACGGCGCGGCCGTGCGCCCCCGCCTCGCGCAGCACGCCGTGCAGGGCCGCGACGCGCGGCGCGAGTTCGGCGAAGCGCGGACCCAGGACGCGCGCGTAGAGCGCATCGGCCTGTCCCGACTCCCGCACGTCGTGGCGGATCGACAGGCGCGCGAAGCTCGGCTCGAAATCGGACAGGTCGAGCGCGGTCCCGGCGTCGCGCGCCCCGGGCGCGATCGCACCGGCCAGGATCCGCTCGGCCAGGATCGCCGCCGGCAGCACCGGGATCTCCGGGCCATGACCGTCGGCCGCCAGGAGGGTCCAGCGCCGTTCGACGCGGCGCCCTGCGGCGGTGCCGAACATCCGGACGACCATGCCGGACCGATCCGAGCCCCAGCGCGCGGTCAGCCGCTGCGCCAGGAGAAGCCCGCGCGCGAGCCCCTGCAGGGACGGGATCCAGCCCCAACGCACCGGCCAGCTCGCGCACCAGAGGCCGATCGTCTGCACCGCGAGTTCGGTCCCGGCCCTGAAGCTGACCGCCGGCCGGCCCGGAAGCCGATCGGGCAGGAGATCGAGGTCCGGGACGTCCGCCAGGGCCAGCCAGCGGCGGCCGAGGGACGCGCCGTCGGACAGGGCGAAGCGCTCGCGCCGCAACGCCTGCCAGCCGACAGCCGCCGACCAGCGCTGTCCGCGCCAGAGCCGGATCGGCCGGCCCACGTAGCTCAGGATGGCCGCGGCGACCGACGTCCCGGCGGTCGCGCGGTTCGAGGAGCTGATCGCGATCTCCACGGCCGTGACCGCCTCCATCCCCTGCGCCAGGCGCCGGGCGACGGCACCGGACAGGGCGGGGACGCTCGATGCACCGGAGAGGATCGCGACGCCGGCCGCGCGTGCGGCGGCGTCGAGCCGGCCGATGCCGGTCACGAACGCCCGGCCGTCCGCGAGATCGAGGTACGGGATCGCCGCGGCGATACAGGCCCGGGGCAGGTCGTAGCCGCTGCCCTGGAAGGGGCCGGCCGCATCGATCACGAGGTCGGGACGGACACGTTCCAGCAGGGGCGCGACGGCACCGTTGCGGTCGGCCTGAAGGGGACGGCACGGGGGATGGGCCGCGCAGAACGCCTCGGCGCGCGCCAGGCGGCGGCCGGCGACGACCACGTCGTGACCGGCCGCCGCGAGCCGCCGCGACAGGCGAGCCCCGAAGCCGCCGTACCCGCCGAAGACCAGGATCGTGCTCACGCCGCCTCTCCCTGCCCCGCCGGCTCGGCGTCCTGGAAGACCGCTTCCTGGTGGATCAGCCGCCCGAACCAGGGGTGGGCGATGTCGAGGATGAAGCGGAAGGCGCCCGGCGCCGCGGCCCCGCCGGCATCGGCGTGGGTGACGGTGAGCGCGCCGGGGGTGAGCCAGCCCGGCAGGTGCAGGCGGCGCCCGAGGCAGGCGATGAAGTAGCGGTGGCTGCGAAACGTCAGCGCCCCGTCCTCGACCGCCACCGTGAGGCTCATGCCGACGCCGGCGCCGACATGCTCCTCCAGGCCGGTGGGACCGGCGAAGCGCTTGGCCGAGTGGATCACCTGCGGGAAGCCGGAGGCGCGGGCGTACAGCCGCGTCCAGACCTGACCCCCGCCATCCGGGTCCTCGGTGACGGTGACGACGCCGGCGCGGCCGGTCTGGCGTTCCAGAGGCAGCGGGCCGCCGACCAGCCGCGTCGCCTGCGCGACGAGCCAGCCGAAGCGGCTGACGTCCATCGCGACGACGTGGCCGACATAGACCGCGCTCGCCCCCTGCGCGAGCCGCTTCCCGAAGCGGCGGCGCACGGCCGGCGACAGGCTCGCCCATGCGCGTTCCGGGATCAGGGCCCGGAAGCGCAGGTCCAGCAGGTCGCCCGGCTCGGTGAGCGACCGGGCGGGGGAGAACGCGCGGGACGGCCCCGCATCGGCTCGACGGACATGTCCCATCGCGGTCACCTGGGCCCCTCGATCGGTTCGGCTCCCTGAAGACGACCCTCGGATCGTCACTCAGCCTTGGCCGGCAGGAACTTCACGATCCGGCCGCCCAGCCGGATGAGCTTGGCCAGCGTGCCCCGGGGCACGTTGAGCATCTGGCCGTACCAGCGCTCCATCGACTCGGTGAAGTCGAGCATCGCGCGCAGGCGCCGCTTGGCGACCGCCCCGAGCGCCGGGTCCGCGTCCGCTTCGGCGACGCAGGCGCGCAGGGCCGCGATGGCGGGATCGATCTCGCGCTCCTTGCGGCCGGCGGCGATGCGCGTGACCATCTCCCAGAGGTCGGTCTCGGCGGCGAAGTGGTCGCGGCGCTCGCCCATCACGGGCACGCGGCGGATCAGGTTCCAGCCGAGCAGCTCGCGCAGGGAATTCGAGACGTTTGACCGCGCGATGCCGAGCATGCCGGCGATGTCCTCGGCGGCGAGAGGGCGCTCGGAGAGGTAGAGGAGCGCGTGGATCTGCGCGACCGAGCGGTTGACGCCCCACTGGCCGCCCAGATCGCCCCAGTGCAGCACGAAGCGCTCGACCGCGGCCGGCAGGGGACTCGGCATGTCTGTTATTTCTGTCATGACAGAAATAACAGACCAGAACGAACATGCTGTCAAGCGGCCGGGATCGCGGGCTGTCGACGCTCGGCCGGGTCCCGGTCGCGCCGCCAGGGCGGGACCGGGCATCCCGTCCCGCGCCTGACCGGGAACGGCGCCCGCGTCAGGCGCGGGGTGAGGCACCTCCATCGGGGCGGGCCGGGACCGCCCCGGTCTCCGGTCCTGGCGCGGGCGGCTACTGGCCGTGCCGCTTCAGCCACGCCTCCATGTCGGAGATCTCCTTCTCCTGATCGTCGATGATCTTCTGCGCCATCGCCTTGGTGGCCGGATCCTTGGCGTGCGTCAGCGCGACCTTGGCCATGGCGACCGCGCCCCTGTGGTGCGGGATCATGTGCCTGCGGAAGTCGACGTCGGCATCGCCGGTATAGGGGACGTCCATGTCCTTCATCATCGCCGTGTCGGCGGCCTTGAACGCCTTGGTCGAGGCGTCGTCCTTCGGGTTCGGCTTCATCGAGCCCATGTCCTTGCCGGACATGGAGCCGTGGTCGTGCATGCCCTGCGCCAGGGCCGCCCCGGCCAGCCCGGTCGACAGCAGGGCGGCGGCGAGAAGGGTGCGGAGGTGCGTCATGGATGGTTCTCTCCCGGTAGGGTCAGTTGAACTTGCCGCTGGCGGTCGCGCCGTCCGGGCCGGTGAGCTGCACCGCGCCCTTGGGGCTCGCGCCGAGCGCGGTCGCGGCCTTTCCGGTCATGCGGTTGCCGTCGGCGGGCTCGAGCGGCACGCGGGTCGGCTTGCCGCCGACGACGAGGATGGCGGTGCCCTTAAAGCCGACGGCCGGGACCGGCTTCTGGCCCTCGTCGGACAGGAACACGTCGACGGCCTCGCCCTTGGCGACGAGCTCGACGTGGAATCTGCCGGCATCCGTCACACGGCCGCCGTGCTGGCCGGCGGTCTCGTGGGCGCAGACGGCGGACGCGGCGAGGAGGGCGGCGATCAGGGCCAGTCTCGGTAGGATCATTCCGGTTCTCCTGGGTTGTGCGGGTCAGTTGGGTTGTGCGGGTCAGTAGGCCTCGGCCGGGCGCGGGCGCGCGCCGTCCGGGGATGGGTGGGCCGGCGTGTCGGCGTGGAGGGCGCGCAGCCGCTCCAGCGGCGCGCGGCCGAAGCGCAGGAACAGGACGGGGGTCAGGACGGTGTCGAGCAGCGTCGCGCTGACGAGGCCGCCGAAGATCGTCACCGCCACCGGGTGCAGGATCTCCTTGCCCGGGCTCGCCGGGTCGTAGAGCAGCGGCACCAGCGCGACGCCGGCGGCGAGCGCGGTCATCAGCACCGGGGTGAGCCGCTCCAGGCTGCCGCGCACCACGAGGTCGGGCCCGAACGGCACGCCCTCGTGCAGCGACAGGTTCAGGTAGTGGCTGATCTTCAGGATGCCGTTGCGCGCCGCGATGCCGGTCAGCGTGATGAAGCCGATCATCGACGCCACCGACAGCGGCTGCCCGGTCAGCCACAGGGCGACCACCGAGCCGATCAGCGCCAGAGGCACGTTGCCCATGATGATCAGGGCGAGCGCCACCGACCTGTAGCGGCTGAACAGGATGGCGAAGACGAGCGCCAAGGACACCGCGGAGAGCACCGCGATGGTCCGGCTGGCCTCCTCCTGCGCCTGGAAGGTCCCCTCCAGGCTGGTGAAGAAGCCCGGTGGCAGCGGCTCCTTCGCCACCGCCTCGCGGATGGCCGCCACGACGGTGGCCATGTCGCGCCCGCCGTCCGTGTTGGCCTGCACCACGATGCGGCGCCGGGCGTTCTCGCGCAGGATCTGGTTCGGCCCGTCCGTCTCGCGGATGTCGGCCACCTGGCGCGCCGGCACCCAGCCCGAGGGCGTCTCCAGAAGGAGGTCGCCCAGGCCCGCGGTGGTCCGGCGGTCCTCGGACAGGCGCAGCACCACGTCGAAGCGGCGCACGCCGTCGACCACCGTCGAGACCACGCGCCCGTTCGAGAGGCGGCTGATCTGCTCGACCACGGCCGCGGGCTGCACCCCGTAGAGGGCCGCCCGCGTGTAGTCGACGCGGACCTCGAGCTGCGGGATGCGGACCTGGCGCTCGACCTGCAGGTCGGCGAGGCCGGGGATCGCCGCCATCCGGTCGCGCAGGGCGTTCGCGACCTGCCGCAGGGCGTCGAGATCCTCCCCGTACACCTTGAGCGCGATCTCGGCGCGCACGCCCGAGAGCATGTGGTCGAGCCGGTGCGAGATCGGCTGGCCGACGTTGACGGCGACCGGCAGGGCCGCGAGGCGCCCGCGGATGTCGGCGACCAGCGCCTCCTTCGGGCGCTCGGCACCCGCGTCGAGGGCCACCTCGATCTCGGAGGCATGGACGCCCTCGGCGTGCTCGTCGAGTTCGGCCCGGCCGGTGCGGCGGCCCACCGTCCTCACGCCCGGGATGTCGAGCAGCAGCTTCTCGGCGATCAGCCCGACCCGGTTGCTCTCGGCGAGCGAGATGCCCGGGTTGAAGGTCATGTTGACCGTGAACGAGCCCTCGTTGAACGGCGGCAGGAAGGCCCGCGGCAGGGTCCAGGCCGCGACGCCGGCGGCGACCACCGCGACCGCGACCGTGCCGACGAGCAGGCCCTGGTGCCGGAACGCGACCCGCAGCAGGGCGGCGTTGCCGCGTTTGAGCCGCTTCAGGAGTCGGCTGTCGTGCTCCTCCAGCGTCTTCAGGCCGGGCAGCAGCAGGGACGCCAGCACCGGGGTCAGGGTGATGGAGGTGAGCAGGCTCGCCAGGATGGAGATGATGTAGGCCTCGCCCAGCGGGGCGAAGAGGCGACCCTCGATGCCCGACAGGGCGAAGAGCGGCACGAACACCAGGATGATGATGAGCGTCGCGTAGACGATGCCCGAGCGGACCTCGTTCGAGGCCTCCACCACCACCTGGAGCACGCCTCTCGGGTTGCCCGCCCGCCGGTTGTCGCCGAGCCGTCGGTAGATGTTCTCCACGTCCACCACCGCGTCGTCGACGAGCTCGCCGATGGCGATGGCCAGCCCCCCGAGCGTCATCGTGTTGATGGACAGCCCGAACAGGTGGAACACCGCCGCGGTCGTCAGCACCGAGACCGGGATGGCCAGCAGCGAGATGGCCGTCGTCCGCACGTTCAGCAGGAAGGCGAACAGCACCACCGCCACCACCAGCACGGCCTCGACGAGGACGCGCGCGACGTTGCGGATCGAGGTCTCGATGAAGTCGGCCTGGCGGAACAGGACTCGGTCGGCCCTGATGCCGGACGGCAGGGTCGGGCCCATCTCCTTCAGGGCGGTCTCGATGCTGCGGGTGAGCCGCACCGTGTCGACGTCCGGCTGCTTCTCGACCGAGACGATGACCGCGGGTCGCGCCATGTAGCCGGCGTCGCCGCGCTTCACCTTCGCGGCGAACGAGACCTCGGCGACCTGCCTCAGGTGGACGGGCGCGTCGTTGATCGTCGCGACCACCAGGCTGCGCAGGTCGTCGAGGCTCATGGTCCGGCCGATGTTCCGGATCAGGTACTCGCGCGCGTTCTGGTCGGTGAATCCGCCGCCGGCATTGGTGCCGAACCGGGCGAGCGCCGCCTCGAGCTGCGCGTTCGTGACGGCGAGCGCGCGCATGGCGGCCGGGTTCGGGCTGACCCGGAACTGGCGCACCTCGCCGCCGATGGGGATGACCTGCGCGACGCCCGGGATGGTCAGCAGCCGCGGCCGGATCGTGAAGTCGGCGACCTCGCGCACCTGCATGGGGGTCGCGGTGTCGCCCGTGACCGCCACCAGCAGGATCTGGCCCATGATCGAGGAGATCGGGCCCATGACCGGGGTCACGCCCCGGGGCAGCTGGTCCTGCACCAGGGCGAGGCGCTCCGCGACCTGCTGCCGGTTCCGGTAGATGTCCGTGCCCCAGTCGAACTCGACGTAGGTAATGGACAGCCCCACGCCCGAGACCGAGCGCACCCGGGTGACGCCCGGCAGACCGTTCATCCGGGTCTCGATGGGGTAGGTGACGAGCTGCTCGACCTCCTGGGGCGCGTAGCCCTCGGCCTCCGTCATGATGGTGACGGTGGGCTTGTTGAGGTCGGGGAAGACGTCGACGGGCAGCTTGGTGGCGGTGAAGGCGCCGTAGAGCACGAGCACCGCGGCGAGCGCGAGGACGAGCAGGCGGTTGCGGACCGATTGTCCGACGAGGACGGTGAACATCGGCGGATTCCTCAGCGGACCTGGTCGAGGAGTTCGGCGCCCTGCGTCACGACCCGCGTGCCGGGCCCGACCCCCTCCGCCACCAGCACCCGGCCGCCGTCGAGGGGCTCGACGCGGACCGGCCGTGCCTCGAAGCGCTCGGCGGTGGTGTGCTCGTAGACGACGTCCTGCCCGTTCCCCGCGCGCACGACCGCCGCGCGCGGCAGCGCCAGCCCGGCCTGCTCGGTGTCGGTCCCGGCGAGCACGGTGACGAACTGCCCGACCCGCAGGCCCGAGGCGTCGCCCTGGACGGCGAACTGCACCGGAATGGCCTGGTTGCGGTCGGCGAGGCCCGAACCCTGGTAGGCGAGCTTGAGGGTCCGGCCGTCGGCGAGCCGTGCCGTGGCGTCCTGCGCCGCCGCGAGGGCGTCGAAGCTCAGAGCCTCGACCCAGAGGCGGCCCGGGTCGACGACCTGGAAGACCATCTGCCCGGGGGTGGCCATCTGACCGGCCACCGCCGCGGCCTGCGCGACGACGCCGTCGACCGGCGCGACGAGCGGTTCCGGCTCACGCCTGATCCTGTCGAGGGCCGTCCGTCGGTCCTGCAGGCCCTTGAGCTCGGCCAGGGCGTCGTCGAGCTGGGTCTGGGCCACGGCGCCGGTCAGGGCGAGCCGCCTGTAGCGGTCGACCCGGCGCTCGACGATGGAGATCTGCTGGTCGAGATCCCCTTGCGTCTGGCGCATGTCGGAGACGTCGACGGCCTGGATCGGCGGTGTGACCGTGGCCAGGACCTCGCCCTTGCGCACCCGCGTGCCGAGGCGCGGGAACAGTCCCGAGGGCGGAGGCGACAGGCGACCGCCGACCGAGGACTGCACGACGCCGCTGGCGTTCGGGTCCGGGATGATGCGGCCGGGCAGCTCGACCGAGCGGTGGAAGCTGTCCCGCTCGGTCACCGTCGTGCGCAGGGCGAGCAGGCGCTGGGTGGGCTTCGGCACGAAGACGGATCCGTCGGGCAGGCGCTGCGCGAGATCCGACGCGGACGGCGCGGCCGGGCGCGTCCCGGTCAGCGCGGCCCCCTGCACGGGGGGGGCTTCGCGGTCGTCGTCGCCGTGCGCGAAGGCGGCGGTGCCCAGAACGAGGGTGATGCCGACGGCGATCAGCGCCGCCGTCGGGACGCCGCGGCGGCCCCGCGCGAGGGCGGTGACGAGGACGCCGAGCAGGAAGGCGACGGCGACCGCGCCGACCAGGATCGGGTCCCCGGCGCCGAGGCGCTGGCGGACGCCGCGGGCGACCTCCGAGACGCGCGCGAGCGCCGCCCGTGCCGCGGCCGGCTCGGCGGGAATTGCGGCGCCGGCATCGGCCGGCACGGTCACCGTGACCGGCAGCACGTCGACCGCGTCGCCGGCGGTGACCGTCGCGACGAGGTCGTGCCGGCCGTGCCTCGACAGCCACGGGGCCGGCAGCGTGTAGCCGCCCCCGGGCGTGGCGCTGGCGGTCCTCGGGCCCTCGGGGGTCTCGACCTCGATCGTCGCGCCGGTCACCGGCTCGTTCGTCCGGAAGCGGTCGAGGAACAGGGTCAGGGTGCCGTCGCGCGGGATGGCGACCAGCTCGAAGGCGTCGGAGAAGGCCTCGCCGCGCGGGGCGATGGTCTTCGAGACGGGGGGCTGGGCGGCGCCGTGGTCGTGGCCCTCGTGGGCGCGGGCGGGCCCCGCCGGGACGGCGGCGAGCAGCGCCACCGCGCCGAGGGCGGCGGCAAGACGGGTCGACATGGAAACGGTATCCTCGCGATGGGGATGCCGGGCGCGGCCACGGGCGGGCGCACCTCGGGCGTCGCGCGCCTCGGGCGCGCCTCATCTCACGCGCGGGTTCGTGGGGGCTCGGGCAGGGCCTCGGGGCCGAGGCCGGTGCGGCCGGCGACGTCGCCCGGGACCAGCGTGACGGCGCCGAACAGGTCCGGCGACAGGCCAGGGGCCCCCCCGAGGACGCCGGTGGCGCAGCAGGCCATCGTCCCGCAGCAGCGGGTCTCGCGGCCCGGACGACAGCACCCGTCCTCGGTCGGCTCGACGCGCGCCGCCGCGACGGTGGCGCGGGCGACCTTGGACCATGCCGGCGCCGCCGACCGGGCGGCGGGCGTCACCGGTACGGACGCGGCGACCGGGGCGACCGCCCTCGGCTGCGCCGCGGCCGCGCGGTGGCCGTGGTGGGCATGGCCCTCGTGGGCCTGGGCGGCGGACGGCGCGACGTAGGCGACGATCGCGAGGATCATCGCCGCCATCAGGCGCAGGATCTGCCGGTCCGGGCTCATGGGTACGGGATTACACCGGTTCTGGCGGCGGGACCATGTCCGCGGCCGGGACGTGGATGCCGACGTGCGATTCCGGTCGCTGCGGCGTCCCCTGGGGCCGCCGCGAGCACGGGCTCGGCCGGGAAGAAGGCCGCGGTGACGCGCTTCGTCGCCAGGTCGACCTCTATGTCGACCTCGATCCGGGCGCCGGGCGCGACGGCCTGCACGGCGCGGGTCACGGACCCGGCGCAGCCGCCGCGCCCCGTCTTCCCGACCTCGAAGCGGACCATGTGGCTCTCCTCCCGACGGCGTCCGAACGAGATGGGGCTTCCCACCGTTGGAAGGTCAAGGCCCGAGGTTTGCCCAGTTTCGCGCCCATCGAAGGCCGAGACTCGTCCGGTGCCATCCCGCCCGGCCGGGATGGTATCCTGCGCCGTTCGTCCCGCGCCCGGCCTCGCCCGCCACGAGCGGAGCGGATCAGTCCCGCGAGCGCCCCTGGCCCGCTCCGCCTGTTCGCGAGGACGTGACGGACGCGCTCCCGGCACGGCCGCCCGCGAACCGCGGAAACCGGTTGGGTCATCCTGGTGCGCCTGCTGGTAGGCCAAGTGGTAAGCTTGGTAATACGCCCGGCGGTGTTCTTCCCGGACGGCATCCGGACGCGGCTCGACCCCGAGGTGCCCGGGGCCGGTCGTTGGACGCCAGCCACGCCCGCCCCTTCGCGACACGCCCGGACCCAGGCCGCCCATGACCGACGCCTCATCGTCCGCTGAGCCCGGGCGGCCCGAGTCCGCGTCCGCACGCGCGCCCGGTTCCGTGGGAGAGGTCTTCCGCGCCTTCCTCAAGCTCGGATTGACCGCGTTCGGCGGCCCCATCGCGCACCTGGGCTACTTCCGCGACGAGCTGGTCACCCGGCGCCGGTGGCTGGACGAGCGCGGCTATGCCGACCTGGTGGCGCTGTGTCAGTTCCTGCCCGGGCCCGCCTCCAGCCAAGTCGGGTTCTCGCTCGGCGTGCTCCGCGGCGGCGGCCTCCTGGGCGGGCTCGCCGCCTGGGCGGGGTTCACGCTGCCCTCGGCCCTGCTGCTCTTGGCCTTCGCCTACGGCGCCGCGGCCCTGTCGGGTCCGGTCGCCGACGGCGTGATCCACGGTCTCAAGCTCGTCGCCGTGGCGGTCGTCGCGCAGGCGGTCTGGGGGATGGCCCGCTCCCTGGCACCGGACCGGCCGCGCGCCGGCATCGCGGTGGCGGCCCTGTTCCTCACAGTGTTCGTCGCGGGCTCGGTCGGGCAGCTCGGCGCCATCGCCCTCGGTGCCCTCGCCGGGCTCGTCCTCTGCCGGGCGGCACCGCAGGCGCAGGCGGGGCACCTCGCGGTCCCAGTGTCCCGGCGGGCCGGCGCCGCGGCGCTGGTCGCCTTCGCCCTGCTCCTCGTCGTGCCCCATCTGCTCGTCGCCGGCCTGCCATCCCAGGGCCTGGCGCTGTTCGACGCCTTCTACCGCTCCGGCTCCCTGGTGTTCGGCGGCGGCCACGTGGTGCTGCCGCTGCTGCAGGCCGAGGTGGTCGCGCCGGGCTGGGTCGGCCCCGGCACCTTCCTCGCCGGGTACGGCGCCGCCCAGGCCGTGCCCGGCCCGCTGTTCACGTTCGCGGCCTACCTCGGCGCGGTCGCGGGGCCGTCGCCCCACGGCGTGGTCGGCGCGGCCATCGCGTTGGTCGCGATCTTCCTGCCGGGCGTGCTCCTGGTCTACGGCACGCTGCCCTACTGGGACGCGTTCCGGACGCGTTCGCTGGCCCAGGCTGCGATGCGCGGGACCAACGCGGCGGTGGTCGGAATCCTCGGTTCCGCGCTCTACGATCCCGTCTGGAGCAGCGCGGTCGGCAACCCGCGCGATTTCGCCGTGGCCGTGCTGGCGTTCGTGCTGCTGACGGTCGGTCGGGTGGCGCCGTGGATCGTCGTCGCGCTCACGGCCCTGGGCGGTGTCGCCCTCGCCTCGCTCTGACCGGAGCCGCCCTGACCCGATCGGCCCGCTCGACCCGGCCGACCTGAACCCGACCGACTCGGACCCGACCGACCTGGACCCGACCGACTTGGACCCGACCGACTTGGACCCGTCCTGGCCGGTGCGAGCGGGAGGATCGGCTTCGACCGAGGGAGCCGGACATGCGGCGCGGTCGGAAGACGAGCGCGGAACAGGCGGTGCTGACGCTGCGCCGGATCGCGGTGCGGAACGGAACTGCCCCGTCCCTGTCGCGGAGCTTCGCTTCGGCTGCGCGCCCAGACCGGCGGCATCGCCGGCGGCGTCGGCCCCGGTCGCGACGGGCGGGCCCTGTGGGCCTGGAATGCGTCACAGGGCCCGCCACCTTCGAGGCGCCTCGGCTACGGCTTGTTGGCGGGAGCCGGATTCGTCGTCGTGGCCGGAGGCGCAGGGTTCGCCGGCGCCGTGCCGGCGGGAGGCGGAGGCGGCGGGGGGGTCTCGGCCTTCTTCTCGTCCTTGCAGGCCGTGAGCGCGAGCAAGCCGACGAGCGGCAGCAGATAGCGAATTCGCATGAGCGTTCCTCCTGTCTGGGCGATGTAGGCCATGAGGAACGTCACCCGGCCGCTGTTCGATCCAGCGCGCAGCGAGACCGGCCACGCAGCCGATGCCGATTCATCGTGGGTCTCGTCGCGGCGAGGCATGGCCACCGGCCCGATGCCGCGGGCCGGCAGGTCGGAACGACGCGGAGCGGACATCGCGAGAGCCGGCCTCGGGTCGGGAACGGGCGCGGCGGCAACGTCCGCGACCCTGGATCGTCGCGCGGAGGCGGACCGTCGCGAGACCACCCGCGTGCGTCATGCGCGCCGCCTCCGGTCGCAGCGGCATCCGGCAGCACGCCGCCTCACCGCTTTCGGCTATACTGCGCCGTGAAGCGCGTGCGGCGGCCTCCCATGGCGAGGACCCGGACGGCCTCGCGTCGATGTCGCTCCTGCCCGCCGCCCCATCCTGGAAGCGCTGCCGATGCCGAATCGAGTCCAGTCGGCCTTCCGCGCGGCCGCCGAGTTCGGCGTCGGCCTGGTGGCGGCCTGCAACCGGCTGCGGCTGCCCAGGGCGGCGAATCCCTTCGTCGTCGGTGTCCACGCGCCGATGCGCGCGGAGCTGACGCTGGAGAACCTGCCGGTCACCGGGACGATCCCGCCGGGCCTCGACGGCCTCTATCTCAAGATGGGGGCGAACCCCGTCCGCGCGGCGACGCGGGGCCACGACTGGTTCCTCGGCGACGGCATGGTGCACGGTCTTGCGCTCGAGGGCGGCAGGGCGCTGTGGTATCGCAACCGCTGGATCGGCTCGCGCACGGCCGCCGCGGCGCTCGAGCGGCCCGCGGCGCCCGGGCCGCGGCGGGGCGGCAACGACACCGTCAACACCAACGTCGTCGCGATCGGCGACCGGATCTTCGCGGTGGTGGAGGCCGGCAGCTTCCCGGTCGAACTCTCGCCCACCCTGGAGGCGCAGCGCTACAACCCGTTCGACGGGACGCTGGCCGGCTCCTTCAGCGGGCACCCGCACCGCGACCCGCTGACCGGCGAGACGCACGCCGTCGCGTATGACGGCCGCGTCTGGGACAGCGTGCGCCACGTCGTCCTCGCCCCGAGCGGGCGGGTCGTGCGCGATGTGCCGGTCGCGGTCGCGCACGGCCCCTGCATCCACGATTGCGCGATCACGGCGCGCTTCGTGATCGTGCTGGACCTGCCGGTCACGTTCTCGTTCCGGGCCCTGCTCGCCGGGTACCGCTTCCCGTTCCGCTGGAACCCCGGCCACGGGGCCCGTGTCGGCCTCCTCCCGCGTCAGGGCGACGGCGCCGACATCGTCTGGTGCGCCGTCGAGCCCTGCTTCGTGTTCCACACCGCCAACGCCTACGACGACGCGGACGGGCGGGTGATCCTCGATGTCGTCGCCTACGGGACGGTGTTCGCCTCGGCCGCCGGCGGGCTCGACGCGCCGGGCCGGCTCGAGCGCTGGATCATCGACCCGTCGACGGGTCGGGTCGAGCGGCGCGTGATCGACGCGGCGGCGCAGGAATTCCCCCGCATCGATGAGCGGCGCCTCGGGCAGCGCCACCGCTACGTCTACACGGTCAGCGTGCCGGCCGACGGCAACACGCAGCTCGCCGGTGCGACGCAGCTCTACAAGCACGACCTCGAGACGGGCGCGCGCCACGTGCACGATTTCGGTCCCGGTCACGTCCCGGGGGAGTTCGTCTTCGTGCCGGCGCGGACCGGGGCCGATGAGGACGAGGGCTGGCTCGTCGGGCTCGTGATCGACACCGCCGGCGACGTGACCGACTTCACCGTCCTCGACGCGCGGGCGTTCGACGCCCCTCCCCTCGCCCGGATCCGCCTCGGGCACCGGATCCCCCCGGGCTTCCACGGCAACTGGTTCCCGGTGCGCGCGCCGGCCTGAGAGACCGGGTGCGGTCCCGGTGACGGCCGCATCCGGACCGATCAGGCCGCGGCGGTCCAGCCGACCACCGCCGTCACGGGGTCGCCGGGACCTCCCGCGGGCTTGAGGACGCGCCGCTCGACGCGGGCGAAGCCGGCGCGCTGGAGGTACAGGCCGACGAGCTGGGCATGTCCCCTACCGTCGAGGGCACTCCAGATGGCCACCGCCTTAGTCGGGAAGCAGCGGTTCGAGAAGCTGATCACCGCCGGGGCGCCGGGGCGCAGCACGCGCGCGACCTCGGACAGGACGGAGACGGGGCGCTGGAGATACTGGACCGAGACGCAGATCAGCGCGGCGTCGACGCAGGCCGTGTCGAGCGGCAGGCGCGGCTCAACGTTGAGGTCCTGCACGAAATGCCGGGTCAGGCGCGGGTTGGCGGCGAGTTCGGCGGCGTTCAGGCCGTGACCGGTGACGCTGGCATACGCGACCTCGTCCGGCAGGTGGCTGACCCAGCTCGACATCAGGTCGAGGACGTCGCCGCCCGCCGGCACGATCGCCCTGTAGAGGTCGGTGACCGCCGCGACCGCGGCGGCATCGATATGGGTCACGAAGCGCGGTTGCGCGTAGAAGGCGGGATCGGGATCGCGGTCGTGCTTGGCGAACGCCTCCGGGGGAAAGTCCGGCAGATCCTGGGTCATCGTAGCGCGCTTCCGGATCTGACGGCGCGCCGGCTCCGAGAGACTGCGCGCGAACCGTGGATTGCGTGCGCGTGTAGAGAGAGCCGGGACGCCCCGCGGCCAGGTGTCCACGTCGCCGCATCCGCGCCGTGGCGCGGAAGGCATCACGGGTCGGAGCCGACGTTGCCGCCGCTTGTCCGCCCCGCTGGCGCGGCCCTCCTCATCACGCGCGACCGGCCGTCGACACTGCCGGAGATCGGGCGGCCGAACGCGGGACCGCACGGGAACCGGCAAGCCGCTTCGTCCGAGCCGTTCACGGGAAACGCCACGCGAAGTTTCAGGATAAATAATCGCCGCACAAATCGGCGTGGAACGCGCAATTTCTCAATGTACTTGTCATCGACACGTCGATGGCGTACAGATATGAAATCGATTTTTGGCCAGGTATCCGGCCGTATCGCCTCAACAGGGCGAGCGTTCTGCATCTCTCCCATTTTCGACATCCGGCGACCGGGCGCGTGTGATCCATGCGCCCGTCCTATCTATTTGCCTTCACTGACATGGAATACCTATGACCATCGGCACCGTTAAATGGTTCAACGACACCAAGGGCTTCGGCTTCATCCAGCCGGATGACGGCGGCAAGGACGTGTTCGTCCACATCTCGGCCGTCGAGCGCGCCGGCATGCAAGGCCTGAACGAGGGCCAGAAGGTCTCCTACGAGATGGAGACCGACCGGAGGACCGGCAAGCAGTCGGCCGGCAGCCTTCAGGCCGCCTGAGTCTCACGCGTCCAATCGTGACGCGCTTCGAAGCCGTTCCTACGCGGAGCGGCTTCATCCATGTCTCGCCACCGGGGCTGACGTCCGGTGCGCCCACGGAGAGTTCGTGAAGCCTTTGAAAACCGATCACCTCGTCGATCGTCTCGCGGAGACGGCCAGAGCGCGGCAGGCCACACTGGCCCGGTTCCGGGCACGCCCGGCGGCCGATGATCCGGTCGTCCTCGCGCGGCAAGCCGCGCGGCGCGCGGTCGTCCAGGCCCGGGACCTGCGGGCGACCGAACGGGAAGCCGTTCGTCTGGCCGCCGAGATCGAGCGTGAGGCTGAGGTCCAGGCCGCGCAGGCCCGCGCCGAGGCCGAGTCAGACCGTCTGGCCGCCGAGAAGGCGGAGCAGCAGGTTGCCCGCGCCGCCGAACAGAAGGCGGCACGCGACGCGCGATTCGCGGCCCGCAAGGCGCGTGCACGCCGCTAGCACGCCGCTAGGTCGAACTCAGCCCGCGCGCGCCATCACTCCGGAGGACGACCCATGTCTCACAAGTTCAAGATCGGCCAGCATGTCCGGCAGCTGGGGATCAGCTACGCTGGCAGTAAGAGCACCGTCGACGGCCTCTTCGAGGTGGTCCGCCTGACGCCGGACGATCGTTCCGGCGAGCCGACTTACCGCATCAAGTCCGCGAGCGGCGAGCGCGCCGTGCGGGAAGGCGAACTCACGCCCGCCTGAACCGTCTCGGGCAGTCGGGCGCGCGGGGGACGACGCGGCGTCCCGTGACGCGCATCCGCCATGGTGCACCGGCCCGGCGGAAGGCGTCCGGATGGACCGAGATCGAGGCCTTTGCGATCCATGACGACGACGAAGGACATCCACCCGGCCGATGCGGCGATGATCGAACCCAATCAGACGGCCTTCATCCTCAAGGTGACGCGGCCCGACGACGCGGAACTGTCGGGCCGATTGGTCATGTTCTACGCCGCGATTACCACCTCGGAGGACGAGGCGCTGGCCATCGTGCGCCGCGCGGTGAAAGCCGATGCGGAGGTCGAGCCGACGGGCGTCCGCCTCTCCCAGCAGACCGCCAGCGCACTCGATCTGGAAGCGGGCCTCGCGCGCGCGCTCTGACACGACGGCCCCCTGGCCCGGCCACACCGCGGGATCGCGCGGAGAAGCCGAAGTGCGACCCTCGTAACCCACGAGGTCTTCCAGCCGCGCCGATCCCCCGAGCCGATCTGCGGCCGCGACCGGGGTCACGGCCGCGTTGGACCTCCGGGCAGGACAGCGCGTTGTGGCAGGCGGCGGTGAGCGGAGGACGTCTGCCATGAACATCGAACGCTTCGCGGAAACCGAGACGACGCTCGCCGGCGCGGACCGCCTCTGGCGCGCCGAGATGCGTCGTGCCTTCGGACCCGATGCGGTCCTGCTCCACGGCTTCGGCGCGGAGCGTCAGGGCGCACCGGGCACGCGGTTGCGCACGGCCTTCGAGGCGAGACGGAGCGCGATCGCGGCGTGGCGGCACGCGCGGCGCCCGGCCGCCTGAGCCACCCGCCTGCGGGATCGGGCGCCACTTGGCACGGCCCGTCGTCGAAGCGCCCGGCACGCGCCGGGAAGACGCCGTTTCTGGCGCGCAGCACCCGCCGCCCTCTCGGTCCGGCCCGATCGCGGAGCGGCATCCCGGACGGGGGACGTGAACAGCGGCCGCCGACACGGTATGAGGGCGATGCGGCTCCGCGGGCTGTGCAGCGACCGACGGTTACGCAGCCCCCTCGCCTCTCCGAGATCAGCACCATCGCCGCCGCACGACGGCAATCGAGGACAGACCGATCGCAAGCGAAGCACGAGCCCGCGGCGTCCCGAGCCGGGATGCCCCGCGCGTTCCCGAGCGCACCGTCCCCGGCCGGTCATGCGGTTCCTGCACGGTGTGCTGCCGTGCTCTGGCGATCCCTGCCCTCGACAAGCCGGCAGGGATCGTGTGCCGGCACAACACCGGAACGGGCTGCGGGATCTACAGCGAACGCCCGGAGGCCTGTGCCCGGTGGTACTGCCTCTGGCGCAAGATCGACGTCCTGCCCGACGCGCTCAGGCCCGATCGATCGGGCGTGATGTTCTCACTGGATATCCGCTCGCCCGCGGCCGATGTGGCGGATGCGGTCTGCATCGTCGGGCGTGCAGTCGAGGGCGTGCACGCCTTCGACCGGCCGGACGTGATCGAGGCGTTCGCCATGTTCGTGCGCGAGGGCTCCTGGCCCGTGTGGCAGGCGACCGAACACGACACGACCCTGGTGCATCCGGGTCCGCAGATTTCTCCGCCGTGACCGTCGGCTGTGCGGGCACGGCCGGGTGCCGGGACGCGCGACGACTCGGTGGGCGCGCGGCGTCCGGCCCCCGTCCCGGCATACCGCGGCGGTAGGCCGGGGCTCCTAATTGTCTCCGAAGTCGTATTTTTAAGATCAGGGCGCGACGCGATGTGCTATGTATCCGCACGGGCACGCATTCGCCGCCCGCTCAGGAGATTTCGATGACCATCGTCCGGTGGCTGATCTCCAGAACGATCCAGTTTTTTCTTGGCAGCGCGCAGGAGCGCAGGTCCGATGCGATCGCCAAGCGAAAGGAAGCCGGGACCTTCGAGGGGGCATCGGCGAGCAAGGGCCGGGATTTCGAAGCCAACTACGCCGCGGCAGCTCAGCTCCTCAGAACGCGGATCGATCGGGAATTCCCCGACGCCTACTACGCGCGGCTGAGTTCCGGGAGAAACAGCTCCTACGATTACGGGCAGGATCGCGCGCTCGCCATCGACACCATGTCGATCGCCATAGCGATGGCGTTGCGGAACGGCGCCACCGTTCCGCAGGCGGCCGCGGCCGGGGCGGCGAGTATCGGCATCTGACGGGAGGCGCGGGACATTCGTGCCTCGGAGGACCGCGTCGCACTTCCGCGGTCGCTCGGCCAGCGGCGGCGCGTCACGCCGTCGTGGCACCGGCCATGTCGCGGGTCCGCTCGATCATCGCGAGGAGGACCGTGTGAAAGGCTTCCTGCTCGCGCGAGCGGGAGCCCGCCCGCGTCGCGCACGCGAGTTCGGCACGGAGCCCGTCGAGGGCCGCCGCGCGTCGCTCCGCACCGTCTTCACGCAGGACGAGTCGCAGCAGGATATCTTGGGCGGCCGCGAGATCGGCCGGGTCCGCCCGGACGATGAGCGCTCCCAGAGCCTCCAAGCACATCTCACGATCAGTCATGCGCACATCCATCAGGGAGCGAGCGGCAGAGACGACGTCGGCATCAGTCCCTCGACGCGCAGCTTCAATCGAGTGGCCCTGATCGTCTCGATGGAGCGCCACGAAATATTCCGGGCCAGGCCCTCGGTTTCCAGATCCGTGAGCTGATCGATCAGCCGCCCGCTCTCAAGGAGGCCGGGTCGCTGCGCCATACGGACGACCAACCTGGTCAGCTTCCGCATCACCGGGCACGGCCGGGGTTGGCCGGGCTCTACCACGCGGCTTGGCCGTGACGCGCGAACATCGCGTCAGACCTTCCGGGGCGGTTTCGTGGCCGCCGCGACGGAGCCCTTGACGGAGGGCGCCGACGCGTTGGTCTTGGGCACAGACTTCTTCGGCTTCTTGGCTTCGCGATTTCCGCGCTTCTGTTCCGCTGCCATGATCTCGCTCCTGGATACGGTGACAGCCCCGACGACGTCGTCCTCACCGTTCGGGCGTCGGCTGGTCTGGAAGCAACCGGATCGCGGTCGCGACCGGGGTCTCGAACAGGCCGAAGACGGCAACGAGGCGGTCGCTTGCCCAGAGTTCGGCATGATGCCCCGCGATCAGACCCGCTGCCTGCCGCTTGGCGTCGCCGTCGTTGCGCGCTGTGATGACGCAAGTCGTGAGCACGCCACCGGTCGGGGCGAGCCGATGGACCTGATAGGCGCGGCGCGCGTGTCGTGAGCGCGGCTTGGCGGGAAACGTGATGAGGTCTGCCACGCGCGCCTGTCCGTTGCAGGCGGGGGCATGGACCCTCAGCCACCGGAGCCTGGATCAACCGATCCGGTGATGGCAACACTCTGCGCTCTCACGGCCGACAAAGATAGCCCTGACCGGACGGGCGTCGCGCCCGGCGCGCGACGCGGCGGGCCCGCTCGAGACCTGCGCCCAGCGCCCATTGGATGATCGGGACGGACGCGAGCGCGCCGACCGGTTGCGATCGAAGCGGTCTGTCCCGTGATCCGGCCGGGCCGATGCGGCCGACCGGCCGGCAACATTCAGGGTCTGGCACCGGCGGCGCGCGCGTGCTCCAGGAAGAAGCGGATCATCTCCTGGCTCGCGTCCGGTCCGCGCGGGTCGGTGAACGAGCCGGCCGGGCTGCCGCCCGACCACGCGTGCCCGGCTCCGTGCAGAACCCACTGCTCCACGATGGCGCGGCCGGACGCGTCCGAACGGACGGTGCGGGTGTAGTCCACCCCGTCCGGTGTCCGGCCCTGGGTCACCGCTGTGCGGAGTTCCGGGTCCGACGGCCCCTGCGCGGCCACGCGATCGCCGTTGGCCGCGTGCACCGTGCGGTCGCGGTCGCCGTGGAACACGATCAGCGGCACGGCGTGGCGTTGTCCCGTCGCGCGCGCGCCGTCCCCCTTCATGGCCGCGAAGGCCGAGGGCACGTCCCGCGCCGAACCGCAGGCCAGGCCGGAATGGACGCCGATCGCCGCGAACAGGTCGGGGTAGGTCATCGCCAGGATCGCGGCGGCAGCCCCGCCCGCCGACAGGCCCGCCGCGTAGACCCGCCTGTCATCGGCCGAGAACTCCGCGATCACCTGCCGGACGATGCCGGCGATCAGGGCGGGCTCGCCGCCCTCCCGCTGCTGGTCACCGGGCTCGTACCAGTTCCAGCACCGCTGCATGTTGGCCGAGCGCGGCTGCTCCGGATAGATCACCAGGACGCTGCGCGCCTCCGCGACCGCGTTCATCCGCGTGCCCGCGGCGAAGTCGTCCGGGTTCTGCGTGCAGCCGTGCAGCATCACCACGACGGGCAGGGCCTGGCCGGTGTAGCCGCTCGGTACGTAGACCTTGTAGTTTCGGGTCCCGGCCGCGCCGGTGAAGGTGCGGGCCTCGAAGCGTGCCCCCTCCGGAAGCCGGGGCGCGGCCGGCGTCGCGCCGTCCCGCCCGTCGCGATCCGTGCCGATGCCGGCCTTCGCCAGCGCCTCCTGGACGGTGCGCATCACGGTGCCGGCGATGTCGCCCGCGGATCCGGCGTGGGGATGGCGGCCCGGACGTTCTCCGGCCGTCTCCGGCGCGACCCAGGCTTCGCCGGGAGCGGAGGGCGCGACCATGTCGAGGATGTTGGCCGCGTCCGCGCTCGGCGCACCCGTCCCGGCGGCGCTCCGGGCCGCCCCCGACCACAGCCTGAAGGCTGCGGCCTGGCGCTCCTGAAGCCTGGCCATCGCCTCCGCGGCGCGGGCGGCACGGGCCGGGTCGACCTTCGGGAACGCGAAGCGCGTGAAGGCGGTCTTCGTGGCGTGATCCATCGGACGGGTCCTGGCTGAGCGGGAAGCGGGCGCGGCGGGGTCCGGCCGCGTCGGCGGGGAGAGGTGGCGCCGTCAGGCCGTCCGGTCGGCGAGCGCCGCCTTGACGGCGGGACTGGCCTGGAAGGCGCCGAGCACCTCGACCGAGGCGATGGCGGCGCGCGCCAGTTCGGGCGTGACGTCGAGGGCGATGCTGGCCAGCCCGAGCACCTGGATGTGCAGCGGCGCGCCCGCGTCGCGCGCCGCCTCGAGCGCCTGCTTCGTGTAGTGCGACAGGCCGAGGCTGAGCTGCTTCCGGCTGACGGATTGCCTGACGGCCTCGCCCTGGCGCTCGATCTGATTGCGCACGGCGGTGCGGATGAAATCGGCACGGTTGGCGTAGAAACCGTCGCGCACCATCAGGTCGATATGGCCGAGGTCGACGAAACCGAGGTTGAGCGTGATCTTCTCGCTGTCAGGCAGCCTGGGTCGCAGATCGTGCACCTTGTCGGCCATGTGAACCATCCATACGCCATCCGGTTGGATGGTCTGTAGATGGTGTGCAGATACGGCGGCGCAAGGGTTGCCGGTGATGACTCCAATCGGAGGGGCCGATCGCGACGTCTTGGAGGATGCGCGGAACTGCCTCGAGGACAGGAACAGCGCCGCGTCGGATCGAACCGCGGCAGGGCGCGGCCCTGCCAGGTCTCGCCGCGAGAAATCGATATCGGATCCGGACGGGTCGTCAGCTTTGAGGCCGGCGCGCGGTCGGTGCGGCCTCGTCCCATTCGCGATCCTGCTCCGCCAGCAGGGCGGCGCGGCGGGCCGCCGCGCTCGCGGCGTCGCACGACGGTGCCGCCCCGGCCTCTTCCAGGGGACGCGGAGGAACCGGATCGGACGCGCGAGCGAGGCGGGTGAGTGCGGCGACGACGTGGTCCACGTCACCGGATGTCACGGCGCCTGTCCGGAGGAGCCCGAGACGCGAACACGTGGCGATGTCCGCACAGGATGCGTCCGCGAAGCGGAGCGCCGCGATCTGATCCGCCGCGAGGGGCAGGCATCCGGCCGGCAGCCCGCGCAGCCGGCCGAGCCGCCGCGCCCGCGTGGCCTCGGGTGTGTGCATCTCCCGCGCGCCCGGGAGCCAGCGCGCCAGCACGTCGAGGATGAAGTGCCGGACGCGCTCGACGCGGACGGGACCGAACTTCCTGATCGTGGCGATCGCGACCGGTGAAGACTGGGCCAGATGACCGAGATCCGGGAATCCGGCCTTCCGCAGGCGGGCGCGCAGGGACGCCGTCAGCAGGCCGCGCCCGAAGCCCTCGGCCGACAGACGCCGGATCGTGTCCGGGGACAGGTCGTCGAAGAGGGGAAGGCGGGCGCCGACCTCGGCCATGAGGCTGTCGGACCAGACGGCACGGAGGGATCGGTCGGGCATCACCGCGGCCGATAGGGCACTTGCCGGGTGTCCGCAACGAACCGTCACCGCGGGCCCGAGGGACGGGCGCTGAACGGACCGTCGGACGCGGCATCGCTGGTCGCTCGCGACCGGCCCTGTCCCGCGCGTCGCCGCGGAAACCGTCCGATCAGACTACGATCTCACCGCGGTCAGTTCCTGGAGAGCGCAGTCGATCGCCCGGATGATCTGCTCGCTGGTTCCAACCACGGCAGCGTCTCGCGATAGAGCGACGACCGCTTGCTGCAACGCCCGGAATTGATCGAGCCGGATGGCCGGATCGAGACCGCGCGCGACGGCCGACTGTACGAGGCCGCGGACGAATTCACGCGCCAATTGCTCGTCGAACTCGTGCAAATTCTGGATCTCTGCCTCTCTACCGCGACACGTCTAACACCGTCCGGATGAGAAGGGATCCGCGCAGCAGCGAGTCGCCGGATCCGGCCCCCGGCCGCGCGGCGTCATCGCGCGAGAGTGGCCTCCGCGATCCGGACGGCCGATTGCGCGTCCGCGGCGACGGCGTCCGCGCCGACGACACGGGCGCTGGCAGGCTCCCGCACGAAGAGCGGCCCGCCGACGATGACGCGCAGGTCCGGGTTGCACGACGCGGCGCGCAGCTTCGCCACGGACACCGCCATCACAGGCAGGAGGATGTCGCAGGACAGCGAGATGCCGACCAGATCGAACTGCTCGGCGCGGACCAAGCTGGCGGGGTCCTCGTCCGCTCCGTTGGTCAGGACCACGTCCCACCCCGCCTCGCGGAAGAAGCTCGCCACGAGCGCGAGGCTGAAGAGATGGGTCTCGCCGGGACAGGGCATCAGCAGGACGCGGCGACCGTTCGCCGTCACGTCCACGCCCTCCAGATCCGCACACAGGGCGCGGGTCAGGTTCTGGAGGCGACCGAGCGCGAGCGCCACGTCGAGGAAGTCGGCGGCATCGTCTTCCCAGAGCTCGCCCAGATACCGCGCCGCGGGTGCGAACAGGTCGAGCAGCAGGGCATCCAGCGACAAGCCCTCTTCCAGGAGCGCGCGCACCCACTCGGCGTGCGGTTCGCCCTCCATCAGCGCTTGAGCGAGAGAGGCGACGCGCTCAGGCGTCGGTGATCGCGTCGTCGACGCGGGCGACGGCGGATCCGCCCGATGCGCGAGCGCCAGACGCGGCAGGATCTCGTCCTCGACGATCCGGGCGAGACCGGCCTGGATGATGGCCGAGTTGCGTTTGGCCGCTCCGTGAACGGACCAAGTCCGTCGGTCGACGCGGGCGCGCGCGACACCGATACCGGCCATTTCAGGCATTGGCTCCCCCGCCGACGCGGCACTATATGTTTTGTATCGGCACTAGGCAACTCGATTAACGAACTATAATTCCGATCGCGGACGGATGATTTTGGCTACAGCCTGACGGAACTCACGCGCGCCGCGACCGGTGCGGGCTGTACAGGTCGGTACCGGCACAGAACTGCCGCCTCGGATGACGGTTCCCGTCAATCCGGCACGGCGGACAGGGCGCTCCGGAGCGAACGATCTCTTCACCGAGAGAGCCGGTCGTTCCGCGCCGCGGCGATTGATCCAGGTGAGTGCCCGCGCGCCGCCTTTGTGCGAGCGTAGACGATTGTGGGCTCGGCGGCCGGTGACCGCGTGATGCGCGCTGCTATGTCCAGTCGGCGGAGAGCCCGATGCCGCGATATTTCATCGTCACATCCGATCACATCACGGTCAAGGACGACGAAGGCGTGCAACTTTCCGGTCGGGACGCGCTGCGCGACACCCTTCGCCGGCTGCTGACCGACATCCTGCGCGATGAGGGCTATCGCACCGAGGTGAACGCGTTCACCGCTCAAGCCTACGACGAAGCGGGCAAGCTCGTGATGAGCGCGAGCGCCAGCTTCTCGGCGACAGATGTGTAGGTTGCAGCCTGTCCGTCGCCGAGGCGCGCGGGCGCTCCGTGGCCGCGGAGGCAGATCGGGTTCTCGCTGATCGACGGTGTGGCGGGTACAAGATCAGGGATGACGGAAGGCCTGCCGCGCTCGGCTGGTTTCACCGGCGGTCACCCCGATTCCCTTGTCCTCGGCCGGGATCGCGGTCTCAACTTTCCTGAGACGGAGCTTAGCCCAGGAAGATGGCGAGCAGTTCGCCGGGGACTGTCGCCGTGCGCGGACCGCCTGGACGGGCCCGCGCCCGGCGGCAGGCACATCCGCGGAGTGCCTCAGTCGCGCGCCGCCTCGACGCTGGCGCGATCGACCACGGCGCGCAGCGCCTCACCGCCCTCCATGGCGAACCAGGCCCGCAACATGTCCGTCGTCTCCGGCGTGTCGCCGGGCCGCTCGCGGAACAGGTCGGCGCAGCGAGCCAGCTCGCGCGCCACGAAGATCTCCAGGAAGGCCGCACCGCGGGTTCTCGCGAGTTCGGCGAGAGCGTCCTCCAGGACGCGCCGCATCATCTCGCCGACCATGGCCGAGATGTAGACGGCCTCCGCGCTGCCCTGTTCGGGCTCGTTCAAGCAAGTCTCCGATCTGCCCGGACGCGACCCCGAACTGAACAACGGGCAGACGATAAAGGCGGGTCCCGAGGCCGAAGCCTCGGGTTCTGTTGCTAGGCGTACCCACGCCCCGGAAGATTACGCCGCGAGGCGCATCTCCATGCCGACGTTGTCGTTGGCATTTAGAGTTTTGGTCAGGTGCCCGGAACGAGGGTTGCCCGCGCCGAGCCGGTCGAGTCCTTACCGAAAGCCGCATCTTACCCTGCCGAGGCAGGGCAGAACTCGCGATCCCTTTACCGCCCAGTCGAACCTGTTTCACCCCCAGCAGAAGCACCCTGGCAGCGCGCGATCCGCAACGCCGGACGCTCGCCCTCGTCCCCGCGCGGTATCCGGGGCAAGATGCTTCTGGTGGAGGCGCCGGGTACCGCCCCCGGGTCCTGAAGCGTTATTACGAACCGGTCATCAACCTCGCAGCCACCGTAACCCATCCCGGCCCGCCGGTCCATCGCGTGCACGCAGCGATCCTGGCCGGACATCGGTGGCGCCGCGGCCGCCGCGTGCCCATATGCGTGCGATCCCTCCGCGCAATCCCGTGCTCTGGGCCACGAAGCGGAGGCCGACATGGCACGCGAACTCAAGACCGGCAAAGCGCAGGGCGTCACGCCCGAGGACTTCAACGAGCGCGTGAAGCGGCTCCTCGCCGACAAGCCGGATCCCCGCAAGGCCGAACCGGCACGGAAGAATTTCAAGGTCAACAAGCCGCTCGTGCGGAGCTGACAGGCCGCTTCGGAGACGTTCGCCCGGCAGCGAACGTCTTCTCGGAACCCCGCGCGTGCTCGTGCAGGCATCGCAGGCATGGCAAGCTACGAGGCCGCAGAGCGAAGCGCCTCGGGATCCCTATATCTGCGCGATCAGTGGAACGGCTCAGGAGGAGCGACGATGGAAACCGAGAGGGCGGTGCTGGCCGGTGGTTGCTTCTGGGGCATGCAGGACCTCATCCGGCGCCAGGAGGGCGTCGTGTCGACCCGCGTCGGCTACACGGGCGGCGACGTGCCGAACGCGACCTACCGCAACCACGGCACCCATGCCGAGGCCATCGAGATCATCTACGACCCGGCGCGGACGAGTTTCCGGCGCATGCTGGAATTCTTCTTTCAGATCCACGACCCGACGACGCCGAACCGCCAGGGCAACGACAGGGGCCCGAGCTATCGTTCGGCCATCTTCTACACCGACGAGGGCCAGCGCCGCGTCGCCGAGGAGACCATCGCCGACGTCGACGCTTCCGGCCTGTGGCCGGGCAAGGTCGTGACCGAAGTGGCGCCGGCCGGCCCGTTCTGGGAGGCCGAGCCGGAGCATCAGGACTACCTGGAACGGCGTCCCGACGGATATACCTGCCACTTCATCAGGCCCAACTGGGTGCTGCCCGCGCGCGCGCCCGCCACCCAGAGCGCGTAGGCTTATCGGCCCGAGGCCGCCGGACGGTCGGCGGTCTCGGGCCTCACGGTCGCGACGGTACCGCCGGGGGCCGCGGAGACGCGCCGGTCGTGACGCTGGCGGGCTCGCGGGCCGAGGCGCGTCCGACCGCTGCCGGACCGCCGCGTCGCGGACGCCATTCCGTCCGGCGGTGGTTGCGCGCGCTGCACCGCGCGAGCGACGAAGTCGCCGACGAGGCCCGATGCGGTCAGCCCGCGAGTTCGGGCCTCGTCCGTCCGCCGAGATAGGCCGACCGGATCTCGTCGTTGGCCCAGAGGGCGTCGGGGGCGCCCTGCAGGACGAGCCGGCCCGTCTCCAGCACGTAGCCCCGATCGGCGACCGAGAGCCCCATCCGGGCGTTCTGTTCCACCAGCAGCACGGTGGTCCCGCGGCGGCGCACCTCGGCGATGATCGCGAACACCGCCTGGACGATCACGGGGGCCAGGCCGAGCGAGGGCTCGTCGAGGAGCAGGATGCGGGGCTTGGCCATCAGGCCGCGCGCGAGGGCCACCATCTGGAGCTGGCCGCCCGACAGCGTCCAGCCCAGGGCGTCGCCGAACCGGCGGATGTCCGGGAAGAGGTCGAACATCGCCTCGACCTCGTCGCGCAGCGCCCGCTTGCCGAGGCCGGCGCGGTTGGACGCGCCCAGCATGATGTTCTCGCGCACCGTGAGCCCCGGGAAGACCCGGCGCCCCTCCGGGACGTGGGCGACGCCGAGCCGCACGATCGCCTCGGGCTTCAGGCCCTCCAGCGGCCGCCCCTCCAGCAGGATCGTGCCGGCGGCGGGCCGCACCAGCCCGGAGATCGCCTTGAGCGTCGTCGACTTGCCGGCGCCGTTGGACCCCAGCAGCGTCACCACCTCCCCGGCTCCGACCGAGAAGGACAGGCCGCGCACGGCCTCGATCTCGCCGTAGCGGACGACGAGGTCGCGGATCTCGAGGAGTGGCGTGGCGGGCGTCGTCATCGCTGGGGTCACGCCGGGGCGAGGTCGGTCTTGAGGCTCGCCGCCGGACCGGCGGCGGCGTCCTCGCCGAGATAGGCCTGGATCACCGCCGGTTCGCGCAGCACGGTCGCCGTGACGCCGTCGGCGATGCGGCGGCCGAAGTTCAGCACGGTGATGTGGCTCGCCACGTCGCTCACCAGCGTCATGTCGTGGTCGATGATCAGGATGGTCAGGCCTTTGGCGGCCATCCGGCGCAGGAGCACCGTCAGGGCGTTCTTCTCGCTCGAATTGAGCCCCGCAGCGGGCTCGTCGAGGAGCAGCAGCGCGGGGTTGCCGGCCAGCGCCCGCGCGATCTCGATCAGGCGCTGGTGGCCGTACGAGAAGCCAGAGATCGGCTCCAGCGCCCGCTCCTCCAGCCCCACGAAGGCCAGCGCCGCCCGGGCGCGGGCCTCCAGGCTCGCCCGGTCGCGGGCGCCCGAGGGGTTGTTGGGGCGCTCGGCGCCGATGACCACGTTCTCGAGGGCGCTCATGGAGCGGAACAGGCGGATGTTCTGGAAGGTGCGCCCGATCCCGGCCGCCGCCCGCCGGTGCGGGGACAGGCGCGTGACGTCCTGCCCGGCCAGCCGCACGGTGCCGCCCGTGGGGCTGTAGAGGCCCGACAGGACGTTCAGCGTCGTGGTCTTGCCGGAACCGTTCGGGCCGATCAGCGCGTGGATGCCGCCCCGCGCCACCGTGAAGCTCACCGCGTCCACGGCCTTGAGGCCGCCGAAGTGCTTGGACAGGTCCGACACCTCCAGCATCGGCGCCGCGGAGGCCTCGCCCTGGCTCAGGGTCAGCTCGACGGCGGCCGGCGGGACCGGGCGGGCCCGGCGCAGGCGCCGGACCTGGTCGCCGAGGAAGCCCCAGATCCCGTCGGGCATGAACACCACGATCAGGATCACCGCGAGCCCGTAGATCGCGAGGTAGAGCCCGGGGATCTCCTTGAGGAAGCGGAGCCATTCCGGGATCAGGATCAGCAGGGCCGTGCCGATCACGGCGCCCACCGGCGAGCCGACGCCGCCGAGCAGCGCCATCGTCAGGAAGACGATCGACTCGGCGAAGGCGAATTGGTCCGGGCTGATATAGGTGAAGCTGCCGGCGAACAGCCCGCCGCCGAGCCCCGCCAGCAGCGCCCCGAGCGCGAAGGCCGCGACCTTGGTGCGGTAGATGTCGATGCCCGAGACCCCCGCCGCGAGCTCGTTGTCGCGCACCGCCCGCATGGCGCGCCCGAGCCGCGTCCGCGGCATGTGCCAGACGAGCCAGCCGACGACGGCCAGCACGAGCACGCACAGGGCGAGGTAGCTCTGCCCGTCCGCGAACAGGGCCGGGCGGCGGATGTTCGGCACGCCGTCGGGCCCGTGCGTGACCGGGATCCAGTTGGTGAGGACCAGGGTGAGGATCTGCTGGAACGAGATCGTCACCATGGCGAGGTAGTGGCCGCCGAGCCGCAGCGTGGAGGCGCCGAGCGCGGCGCCCAGCACGACCGCGAGACCGAGGCCGGTGACCAGGCAGATCCAGAAGTTCAGGCCCCCGTCGACCGTTCCGAGCCCGACCGCGTAGGCACCGATCCCGAAGAAGGCGGCCTGGGCGAGGTTGATCTGCCCGCACAGGCCGAGCACCACGGTGAGGCCGATCACCGCGATGGCGTAGGTCGCCGCCTGCATCAGGATGTTAAGGGCGTAGCCGCTGAGCGGCGTCGTGGCGGCCAGCGTCACCAGGGCGGCGGCCAGGACCGCGTAGGCGAGGCTCCCGAGGGGCAGGCGGCGGGGCGGGGGCGCGGGAGCCGCTGCGGCCGGGCCGGCGACGGTGGAGGGGCGACCGCTCATGCCTTCTCCGCCACGCGCTCGCCGAACAGGCCCTGCGGGCGCACGACCAGGAACACCACCAGCACCAGGAACGCGAAGGCGTCCTTGTAGGGGACCGAGATGTAGGCCGCCCCGAAGGTCTCGATGATGCCGAGCGCGAGGCCGCCGATGATCGCCCCGGTGACGTCGCCGAAGCCGCCGATGATCGTCGCCGCGAAGGCCTTGAGGGCGATCGTGGCCCCCATCTGGATCGACACGAACAGCACCGGCGCCACCAGGATGCCGGCGATGCCGCCGAGCACCGCGCTGTACACGAAGGTCAGCATGATCATGCCGGCCACCGGGATGCCCAGGAGGGCGGCCATCTCTTTGTCCTGGGACGTCGCCTGAAGCTTCTTGCCGACCAGAGTGTGCTCGAAGAACCAGTACTGGAACGCCACCAGGGCCGCCGTCACCGCGATGATCAGCAGGTACTGGCTGTCGAGGAAGACCGGCCCGAGCAGGAACCCTTGCGTCTCGAAGACGGGCGGGAGCACCTGCGGCTGCGGCCCGTAGAGGGCGAGCGTCGTGTTCGCCAGGAAGATCGAGGCGCCGATGGTCGAGATGATCACCGGCAGGTAGCTGCGGTGCCGCAGCGGGTAGTAGACGCCGAGATTGAACAGGGCGCCGAGCAGCGCCATCCCGCCGAGGGTCAGGAGAAGGGAGAGCCAGTAGGGCCACTGGAGGTCGACGGCGAAGACCACCATCAGGAAGGCCGCCACCATCGAGAACTCGCCCTGCGCGAAGTTCACCACGTTGGTGGCGCGGAAGATGAGCACGAAGCCGAGCGCCACCAGGGCGTAGACGGAGCCGATGCCGATCCCGGTGAAGAGGAGCTGCAGGATCAGGTCCATGCGGTCCGCACTCTCGCCTCCTCCTCCGGATGTCGTTCACGCACCCCGAACACGTCGGCCGGCTCACCCTTGGTAGAAGTCGATCCGCCGGTCGAAGACGATGTTGCCCTTGTCGTTGCGCACGACGTTGTAGCCGTGCAGGCCGTCGCCGTTCTTGTCGAAGTTGTAGGTTCCCTCGGCGCCCTCGTGGCCGCGCACCGCCAGGATCGCCTCGCGGACCGCCTGCGGGCCGGTCTTGCCCGCCGCGTTGATCGCCTTGGCCAGCACCGTGACCGCGTCGAAGGTCCAGGAGGACTGGTTGTCGGGCGCGATCTTCATCGCGGCCCGGTAGGCCTTGCCGTAGGCGCGCGCAACGTCGCCCGACTCCTCGGCGTAGTCGGCCACGCCGTAGGTGCCGTAGAGGGACGGCCCGGCGAGCTTCAGGGCGGTGACGTTGGTGATCGAGGGCGAGCCGACCCAGGGCGCGGTGACGCCGAGCTGGCGCAGCTGCCGGGCGAAGATGCCGATGTCGTTCTCGAAGGTGAAGTACGAGCCGATCACGTCGGCGCCCGACTGACGGATCGCCAGCACGACCGGCGTGAAGTCCTGGCTCTGGTTGGTGTAGCCCTGGTCGAGGGCGACCGTGGCACCGCCCTTGGCGAGGCTCTCGGTCAGCGCCTTGGCGCCGCTGGTGCCGAAGGCGTCGGTGGAGTGGATGATCGCCCACTTCTTCTTGCCCAGCCCGTTGACGCCGTGCTCGGCGATCACCCGGGCCGAGAAGGTGTCGTTGGGGCGGAAGCGGAACAGCCAGGGATTGCCGAGCTGCGTCAGGACCGGGTCGGTGCCGCCGAAACAGACGGGTTTCCCCGTCTTCAGGATGTCGGGCGCCATCGCGTGGTTCTGGGTCGAGCGGATCGAGCCGAGGAAGCCGACGAGGTCGCCCTGCGACGCCAGTTTCGAGAAGGCGAAGACCGCGCCGGGATTGGTGGTCTGATCGTCCTCCGTGACGATCTCCAGGGGCTTGCCGAGCACGCCGCCGGCCTTGTTGACCGTCTCCAGGGCGATCTTGGCCCCGGCGAGCGCGTAGCGGCCGGCATCCGCGCCGGGCCCCGTCACCGGGAGCACCATGCCGATCCGGACGGTCGACCCGGCGCCCTGAGCGCAGGCCGAGCGGATCACCCCCGGCGCCAGGCCGCCCGCGACTGCGGATGCGGCCCCCGTCAAGAAAACGCGGCGCGTCGTCCTCATTGGCGTATCCGTCCCACCGCCGATGCTCAGGCCCGGCGTTGGCGACGATGGTCCCTATTCCGCGCGCCGATGTCTATCCTGCAAACCTTCGACGCTAAGCTTCGATGAGAAGAAGCTCTCGGATCGTCACTCGACCGCTTTCGCTGCGGTGCGGCGAAGGCGAAGACGATGACGACGAGGCTCCGCCCGCATTCATTCTGTCCTGACGCGCGCTCGGAACGCGAAGATCCGAACAGGCGCGATCCGGAATGTGTACTATCAGGCAGAGATCCGGCGTTCCTCTGCGGCGCCGGCGAGCGCAACAGGCGCTATAGGATCGGTGTACGCGCGGGAGAGGCCTGGTGCGACCGGCGCATTCGGCGAGGAGGCGCTTCCGTTTTCCAGCGAACCGTTGCACCGTCGAGCTTCCAGCACGGGGCATCGCGGCCTGAAGCGCGCGGCGTACGAGCGGGCGCGAGCCCGCCTCAACCGCGACCGGCCCCGTCATCCAGTCGCGAGGCCGAACCTCCCATGGCGCCCATCATCACGACGGTCGAGGATCTGCGGCGGGTCGCGAAGCGGCGGGTGCCGCGGATGTTCTACGATTACTGCGATTCCGGTTCGTGGACGGAGTCGACCTACCGCGCGAACGAGGCCGAGTTCGCCGGCATCAAGCTCCGCCAGCGCGTCGCGGTCGACATGACCGACCGTACCCTCGCCACGACGATGGCCGGTCAGGCCGTCGCGATGCCCGTCGCCCTGGCGCCGACGGGGCTCACGGGCATGCAGCACGCCGACGGCGAGATCCTGGCGGCACGGGCGGCGGAGGCGGCGGGGGTGCCGTTCACGCTGTCGACGATGAGCATCTGCAGCATCGAGGACGTCGCGGAGAACGTCAGCAAGCCGTTCTGGTTTCAGCTCTACTTCATGCGCGACCGCAGCTTCAACGATCGCCTCATCGACCGCGCGAAGGCGGCAGGCTGCTCGGCTCTGGTCCTGACGCTGGACCTCCAGATCCTCGGGCAGCGCCACAAGGACATCCGCAACGGCCTGTCGGCCCCGCCGCGGCTGACGCCGGGCACGGTCCTCGATCTCCTGACCAAGCCCCGCTGGTGCTGGTCCATGCTGCGCACGCAGCGCCGGACCTTCCGCAACATCGTGGGGCACGTGGACGGCGTCCGGGATACCCGCTCCATCTCGGCCTGGACGGCGGACCAGTTCGACCCGCGCCTGGACTGGGACGACGTGCGGCGGATCCGCGACCGGTGGCAGGGCCCTCTGATCCTGAAGGGCATCCTGGACGTCGAGGATGCCGAGAGGGCGACCGCGACCGGGGCCGACGCGCTCATCGTCTCGAACCATGGCGGGCGGCAGCTCGACGGCGCCCCCTCGTCCATCGCCGCGCTTCCCGGGATCGCGGACGCGGTCGGCCGGCGCGTCGAGGTGCTGATGGACGGCGGGATCCGCTCGGGCCAGGACGTGCTGAAGGCCGTCGCCCTGGGCGCGAAGGGCGTGTTCATCGGCCGCGCCTTCCTCTACGGGCTCGGCGCCTACGGCCAGGCCGGCGTCGCCCGCTCCCTAGAGATCATCCGCACGGAACTCGACATGACGATGGCCCTGTGCGGCCATCGCGACATCCGCGCCGTCGACCGGTCCATCCTCTGGACGCCCTCAGGGCGGGAGACCCGGGAGGATGCGCCGCCCGTGCGGCGCATCGGGCCCTGACGGCGGGCGACCACCGGTCCGATCCGGACCTTCACGGTGTCGCGGTTCCCGATCCGAATCCCTCGCGGATCGCGCGTCGCCGCGGCCGAGGCGTTCCAGCGCGGCACCGGGCCGGGGGCCTCGCGCCGCGCCCGAGCCACAACGACAACGGCGCAGCGACCCGTGGGGTCGCTGCGCCGCTGGATCGGGCCGCCGAGGGGGGAAAGACGGCCTGCTGAATTCAATATGCCAGAAGAGCCGTCCGGGAGGTGCGCCCGAGCACATCCAAAAGGATGTGGCGCGGCAGCGACAGAGATCGGCCATCACCTGTGGACAGCACGAAGCGCCCTCGATCCGTCAAGGTTCAGGAGCGAGCGTGATGCCCTCACCACCGATCCGACCCAGCCATGTTCGCCAGCCCGCACGCCTTCGTCCTGCACCATCGCGAGCGCCTCGCCGTGCTCGTCTCCTCGGCCCTGTTCCTCGCGGGCGCGCTGCCGCTGTTCTGGGCCATCGGCTGACCGTTCAGGCCCGCCGCGCTGACCGAGCGTCCGGGTACGCTGTCCCGGCGCCCCGCATCGTGTCCGGCCTATCGACGCCTTCGAAGCAGGGCGCCGCTCCGCTCGGAAGGCGTCGCGGCCCGGGGAGGCTCAACGCGGCTTCGCCGGTCCGCCCGGCGCCCAGCCGTGGGCCTGGATGGCCGTCGTCAGCTTGCCCTGCATCTCGGGCATCACCGACTGGATCCATTGCTGCATGCCCGCGAGCTGGATCTGAGCGAGCTGCGGCTGGGCCGCTGCGAGGCGCTTCCCGGCGGGGGTCGCGTAGAAGGCGGCGATGGCCTGCAACTCGTCCTTGTTCAGCACGGTGGCGAAACCGCGCGCCTGGATGTCGAGCAGCTCGTCGTAGTGCGCCGTGAGCGTCGGCATGACGACCTCCTGCACCAGCACCTGCGCCTTGTCGGGCTCCTTGATCCCGATCTGCTGCATCATGCCGATCATGGGGGCCGCCATCGAGCCGAGCGTCGCGGCGCGATCACCCTGCATCTGCGCGACGGTCTCCCGGGCAACCTTCAGCAGGGCCGGATCCGGCGCGGTCGTGGGCGCGGGCTTCGGGGCCGGTTGTGCCAGTGCCGCACCGATCGGGAAGGAGGTCAGGCACAAACCGACGACGAGGGCAGAGAAGCGCATGGCGGTCCCGTTCACGAGCGCCGCGCGGTCCACAAGGCCGCGCGGCCGGTCCGGGTAGCTACCACAGCTCCGAACAGGATCGATGACAGCGCCGGATCGCCCGGCACCGCGTCGCGCGCGGCGGGCCCTGAACTCGGGGTGCCGATCAGCACCGAGATCCGGCGGTCGCGGGCTCATGGTGTCCGCATCGAGGAATGGGAGGACACCATGCGTCAAACGTTTCTGCGGACCGGCGGTGCGGCCGCGCTGGTCGCTCTGGCACTCTGCGCCACCCCGCCGGCCGCTCAGGCGCGCGGCATCGGCGTCGGCGGCGCCGTGGCGCTGGGCATCCTCGGCGGCGTCGTGGCCGGGAGCGCCATCGCGTCCGCCAACAGCGGGTACTACCCGGGTCGCCCCGTCTACGCCGCGCCCGACCCGTACGGCGCCTGCCACTTCGAGCGCCGCGCGTACATCGACCCGTACGGGTACGAGCACGTTCGGCGGATCGAGGTCTGCGAGTAGGCCGAGCCCCGTCCCGGAGATCGCGGAACGGCGACCCGGCGTCGCCGCGCGCGGCCTCGCCCGCTAGGCCCGGCCTGATCGCAGGCGTGCGACCTCGCTCGGCCCGATCTCCAGGTAAAAGCGGATCGCATCGTCGACGAGTGCGTCGGGCGTGACACCCGCCGCCTTCGCGGCCCGAGCGACCTGGAGGCCGAGCGCGAGGTCGATCCTCAGGTCGGCGCCCCGGCTCGACGGCGCCGGTGCGGCGGTCGGGGCCGGTACGGGCGCGGCGCTGCTCCGCGACTCGAGCTTGCCGAGCTTCGCTTCGCGACGCCCCCTGTGAACGAGCGCGTCGGCGCGCTCGTTGAGGCGGTCGCCGGCATGCCCCCGGACCCAGGTCCACTTCACGTCGCGGGCCGCGTTCAGTTCGTCGAGGCGCTTCATGAGATCGACGTTCTTCACGTCACCCGTCGTCGAGCGCCAACCCCGCGCCTTCCAGCCGCGCATCCACTCGGTCACCGACTTGACGACGTACTGGCTGTCGCACCGCATCTCGATCGCGGCCCCGGCGGGGAAATGCTCGAGGCCCTTGATCGCGGCCGTCAGTTCCATCCGGTTGTTGGTCGTGGTGCCGGGCTCCCCGCCGCACAGCTCGATCGTGCCGTCCGGGGCCGCGATGACGACGCCCCACCCCCCCGGCCCGGGGTTCGGGTCGCAACCGCCATCGGCATAAACGATCGTTCGCATCGTGGCGTCAGCCCTCTCGTACGGGTGGTCGGTGGACGGGCGCCATCGAGGCCCGACATCGGCCGACCGATGGTCGCCCCGGCCCGAGCCGGCATCGCCGTCGAGCGCGGCGGCACCTCTAGCACCGATCGCGCGCCGCGGCAGGGCCGGGTGAGGCGCGCGTCGGCGAGCGAGCGGTGTCCCGAAGGCCCGCGCCGACGGGCGGGCCCGGTGCTGGCGACGAAGGCGCATTCGTGTGAAACGCGCCGCACGGACGGAGATCGATGTGCGCCGGAATGGCTGAGGATGGGATTGCCGATTCGGGCCGCGCCTGGCGTCGGCTCGCCGCGGCGACGGCGCTCGGCACGGTCGGAGGCGTCGGCATGTGGTCGGTCGTCGTCGTGCTGCCCGCCGTTCAGGCCGAGTTCGGGGTCGATCGGGCGGCGGCCGCCCTGCCCTATACCCTCACGATGGTCGGCTTCGCGGTCGGCGGCCTCCTGATGGGCCGGCTCGCGGACCGCATCGGCATCGTGCCCCCGCTGCTCCTCGGCACCGTCTGCCTGGCCCTCGGCTACGGGCTCAGCGCCCTCGCGACGAACCTCTGGCAGTTCGCCCTCGTGCACGGCGTGCTCGTCGGGGCGCTCGGCAGCTCGGTCGCCTTCGGACCGCTGATGGCCGACGTGTCGCGCTGGTTCTCGCGCCGACGAGGGCTCGCCGTCGCGCTGTGCGCGTCCGGCAATTACCTCGCGGGCACGCTCTGGCCGCCGGTGGTGGAGCGCGCGGTCCACGCGTACGGCTGGCGCGCGACGCAGGCCGGCATCGGCCTGTTCTGCCTCGTCGCCATGCTGCCCCTCGCGCTGGCGATGCGGGGCCGGCCGCCACGGGCTTCGGCGACGCGCGCGGCCGGTCCGCAGGCCGTGACGACGCTGTCGCCCGCGGCGCTGCAGGGCCTCCTCGTCGTGGCCGGCACCGCGTGCTGCGTGGCGATGGCGATGCCGCAGGTCCACATCGTGGCGTACTGCAGCGATCTCGGGTACGGCGTCGCCCGCGGCGCGCAGATGCTGTCGCTGATGCTCGGCTTCGGCATCGTCAGCCGGGTCGCGTCGGGCTTCGTCGCCGACCGGATCGGCGGTCTCGCGACGCTGCTGGCCGGTGCGCTGCTGCAGGCGGCGGCGCTCGCGCTCTACCTCGCGTTCGACGACCTGACCTCGCTCTACGTGATCTCGGCCCTGTTCGGCCTGTTCCAGGGCGGCATCGTGCCGGCCTACGCGATCATCGTGCGCGAGTACCTCCCGGCCGAGGAGGCCGGGGCGCGGATCGGTGCGGTGCTAATGGCGACGCTGGCCGGCATGGCGCTCGGCGGCTGGCTCACGGGGGCGATCTTCGACGCCACCGGCTCCTACCGTGCGGCGTTCGTCAACGGGCTGGCCTGGAACGCCGTCAACGTGGCGATCGTGCTGTGGCTGATCCACTGCCGTCGGGCGCGCACGAGTCCGGCCGCGCTCTGAGGGCTCCGGACCCGCCCCCGGGATCTCGGGCCGTCCCGCCGGTCGCGGCTCCGCGCGCGTCTCACGCGTGCGCCTTCCCCGCGGGTCACGGCGCGGCCGATCCCGCCGCGGGCACGGGCAGCACGTCTGGCCGGAAGAACAGGCCCGCCTTCAGGCTGTCGCCGATGCGGTGCGCGCGCTCGATCAGGAGGGCGGCAGGTTCGGGCGGGAAATGGGCGGAGGCCGTCTCCCCGAACAGGTCGAGCCACCGCGCGAAGTGCTCGGGCTCGAGGCGGCCCAGCGCGAGATGCTTGCCGAACGGGTTGCCCTTGTAGCGGCCTGACTTGAAGAAGACCGAGGACCAGAACGCCCGGACGGTCTCCATGTGCCGCGGCCAGTCCGGGTCGGGGATCGCGGCCGCGAAGACGGGTCCGATCAGCGCATCGCCGCGCACGCGCCCGTAGAAGGCATCGAGAAAGCGGGCGAGGCTGGCTTCGTCGAGCGCGACATCGGGCATGATCGTGAGATGCCGGCAGACCCCGCTCTCTTCAAGGGGGATCGGACGGCCGCCGGATCGGAGCCGGAGGGGACGGCGCGCGTCAGGCCTCGGCCGACGCCGGGCGCGGCCGCCATTGACGGCGGTATCGCGCCAGAATAAATGATGGTCATAATTCTTTTGAGCGATCGGCTGCGACGGGGCTCGGTGATGGACGCGCGATGGGTGATCGGGTTCGCCGGTTTGGCACTCGCGGCATGCTCGCCGGCCGAGACCGCCGTCACGCCGGAGCCGCCGCTGGTGCAGACCGTTGCGGTCGCGCCCGCCTCGGCGGCGGTGGCGCGCTACACCGGCGTGATCCGGGCGCGCACCGAGAGCAACCTCGGCTTCCGGGTCGGCGGCAAGATCTTCGAGCGCCTCGTCGACCCGGGCGACCACGTGCGCCTCGGCCAGCCCCTGATGCGGCTCGACCGGACCGACTTCACCCTGGCGCTCAACGCGGCCCGCGCCTCGGTCGAGGCGGCCCGCGCGCAGATGATCAAGGCCAGGGCCGACGAGGAGCGCAGCCGCAAGCTCGTCGGCGACGGGTGGACCTCCAAGCAGACCTACGACCAGAACAAGGCGGCCGCCGACGCGGCCATCGCCCAGTTCGCCAACGCCGAGGCGCAGGCGAGCCAGATCGCCAACCAGGCCGGCTATTCCGAGCTCCAGGCCGATGCCGACGGGGTCGTGATGGAGGTGCCGACCGAGCCGGGCCAAGTCGTCGCCGCCGGGCAGACGGTGGTGAAGCTCGCCCGCGACGGCGCGCGCGAGGCGGAGGTGTTCCTGCCGGAGGGGAGCCGGCAACGCGCGAAGGGCACGGCGTCGGCCACCCTCTACGCCGAGGGCGAGACGACCTACCCGGCCAGGCTCCGGGAATTGTCGGCCACGGCCGATCCGGCGACCCGCACCTACCGCGCCCGCTACATCCTGTCGGGCGGGGGCGAGACCGCGCCCCTCGGGGCGACCGTGACGCTCCAGCTGATCCCTGCCCAGGGGCAGGCGCGGGCTTCGGTGTCCGTGCCGCTGGGGGCCCTGTTCGACCAGGGCGGCGGCTCGGCCGTCTGGCGCTACGACGCCGAGACCCAGACCGTCGCGGCGCAGCCCGTCACCGTCGCGCGCCTGTCGGAGGAGACCGCGGAAGTCGCCTCGGGCCTGACGCCCGGTGACCGGATCGTCGCGCTCGGCGCCCATCTGCTGAGAGCGGGCGAGAAGGTCCGTCAGGCCGACGCCAGCGTCGTGGAGGCCGGCCGATGAACGCCTCCGGCTTCAATCTCTCGGCCCTGGCGGTGCGCGAGCGCGCCGTCACGCTGTTCCTCCTGCTCGCCGTCACCGCGGCCGGGATCTTCGCCTTCGAGAAGCTCGGGCGCGCCGAGGACCCGACCTTCACGGTCAAGACCATGGCGGTCTCGGCCGCCTGGCCCGGCGCGACCACCGACGAGATGCAGCGGCAGGTCGCCGACCCGCTGGAGAAGCGGCTGCAGGAGCTCGTCTACTACGACCGCGTCGAGACGACCGTCCGCCCCGGCCTGATGCTGATGAAGGTCTTCTTCAAGGACAGCATGCCGCCGGCCCGGCTCCAGTCGGAATTCTACCAAGCGCGTAAGAAGCTCTCCGACCAGGCCTCCGGCCTGCCGCGCGGCGTGCTCGGGCCGCTGTTCAACGACGAGTTCTCGGACGTCTACTTCGCCCTCTACGCGCTCCAGGCGCAGGGGCTGCCGCACCGGCATCTCGTGCTCCGCGCGGAGGACCTGCGCCAACGCCTGCTGCGCGTGCCCGGCGTCGAGAAGATCAACATCCTCGGCGAGCAGGCGCAGAAGATCTTCGTCGAGGTCTCCTACCAGCGCCTCGCGACCCTGGGCATCACCGGCCAACAGCTCCTGGCGGCGCTCGCCAACCAGAACGACGTGACGCCGGCTGGCTTCGTCGAGGCCGACGGCCCGCGGGTCTACCTGCGCCTCGACGGCGCCATCGACGGCCTCGACGCGATCCGCGACCTGCCGGTGGCGGCCGGCGACCGCAGCCTAAAGCTCGGCGACATCGCCGAGGTGAAACGCGGCTACGAGGACCCGAAGACCTTCGCGATCCGCAACGACGGCGCGCCGGCCCTGGTGCTCGGACTCGTGATGAAGCCGGGCTTCAACGGACTCAGCCTGGGCGAGGCGCTGAACGCCGAGGAGGTCGCGATCCATCGCGATCTCCCGACCGGCATCACCTTCACGAAGATCACCGACCAGGCGAGGGTGATCGACGACGCCATCCACGAGTTCATGGTGAAGTTCTTCACAGCGCTCTCGGTGGTGATCTTCGTCAGCCTCGTGGCGCTCGGCTTCCGGGTCGGCATCGTGGTGGCGCTGGCGGTGCCGCTCACCCTCTCGGCCGTGTTCGTGGTGATGATGATCACCGGCCGCGACTTCGACCGCATCACGCTCGGCGCGCTCATCATCTCACTGGGCCTCCTCGTCGACGACGCCATCATCGCCATCGAGATGATGGTGGTGCGCATGGAGGAGGGCGCCGACCGGGTCTCGGCGGCGACCCATGCCTGGAGCGCCACCGCCGCGCCGATGCTGACCGGCACGCTCGTCACCATCGCGGGCTTCCTGCCGGTGGGCTTCGCCGCCTCCACGGCGGGCGAGTATGCCGGCAACATCTTCTGGGTGGTGGCCTTCTCGCTGATCGTGTCGTGGATCGTGGCCGTGACCTTCACGCCCTACCTCGGCGTCAAGCTCCTGCCCGACATCAAGAAGGTCGAGGGCGGGCACGCCGCGATCTACGCCACGCGGAACTACCAGCGCCTGCGTCGGGTCGTGCGGCTCTCGGTCGACCACAAGTGGATGGCCGCCGGCATCACCGTGGCGCTGTTCGCGGCGGCCGCGGTCGGCATGGGCAAGGTCGAGAAGCAGTTCTTCCCGAACTCGGAGCGCTCCGAGCTCATCGTCGAGGTGACGCTGCCGACCGGGTCCGCCTTCGCGACCACCGAGGCCAGCGTCCGGAAGGTCGAGGCGGCCGTGCGCGCGCTGCCCGAGGCGGGCGAGATCACGAGCTATATCGGCCAGGGCATGCCGCGCTTCGTGCTCTCGTTCGACCCGGAGCTGCCGGACCCCGCCTTCGCGCAGATCGTCGTCCAGACCGCCGATTCCCACGCCCGCGACGTGCTGCGCGGCAAGGTGCGCCGTCTCGTGGACGACGGCCGCTTCCCCGAGGCGCGGGTGCGGGTGCTGCAGATCGTGTTCGGGCCGCCGGTGCGCTTCCCGGTCGCCTTCCGGGTGGTCGGGCCCGACCTCACCGTCATCCGGGGCATCGCCGCGGAGGTGCGCGACGTCATGATGGCCAACCCCAACATGCGCCTCGTCCACCTCGACTGGGGCGACAGGACGCCGACCCTGCACCTCGCCCTCGACCAGGAGCGCCTGCGCCTGATCGGCCTGACGCCGAAGGAGGCCGGCCAGCAGCTGCAGAGCTACCTCAACGGGACGCCGGCGACCCAGGTCCGCGAGAACCTCCGCTCCGTGGACGTGCTCCTGCGCAGCCCCGGCCCCGAGCGCCGCTCGCTCGGCGACATCGGCGACCTGACGCTGGCCACGCGGGACGGGCGGCAGGTGCCGCTCTCCCAGGTCGCGCACCTGGAGAGCCGCAACGAGGACGCGGTGCTCAAGCGCTACAACCGCGAGACCTACATCCGCGTGCAGGGCGACGTGATCGACGGCAAGCAGCCGCCGGACATCCACGCGCAGATCGTCCCCGAACTCGCGGCCATCAAGGCGAGGCTGCCGCCCGGCTACCGCATCGACACGGCCGGCTCGGTGGAGGAGAGCGAGAAGGCGATGACGGCGCTCGTCACGGTCTTCCCGCTGATGCTGATCGTGACCCTGACGGTCATCATGCTGCAGGTCCGCTCGTTCACCACGATGGTCATGGTGTTCGCGACCGCGCCGCTCGGCCTCGTCGGGGCGGTCCCGACGCTGCTCGTCTTCCACCAGCCCTTCGGCTTCAACGCGATCCTCGGCCTGATCGCGCTGTCCGGCATCCTGATGCGCAACACGCTGATCCTGGTGGACCAGATCCACCACGACCGCGCGGCGGGCCTGTCGGACTACGAGGCCATCGTCGAGTCGACGGTGCGGCGGGCCCGACCGGTGATCCTGACGGCCGCCGCCGCGATGCTCGCCTTCGTCCCGCTGACCCACTCGGTGTTCTGGGGGGCGCTGGCCTACGTGCTCATCGGCGGCGTCGGCGTCGGGACCCTGCTGACCCTGCTGTTCCTGCCGGCGCTCTACGCACTCTGGTTCCGGGTGGCGCGGGACGCGCGCGCGACGCGGACCGCACCCGGCCCCGCACCGGTGCCCGTGCCGGCCGAGCCCTGACCCGGCCGCACCCCACCGATGCCCCGCTCGGGGCATCCCGCGATCGCGCGCTCGGGTCCCGGGCGCGCGGTGCGTCGACCGGCCCGCGCTTCGCCCCCTCGCGCGGGCCGGTCGGCAGCCCTGAACGGCCGCCGCGGCGCGACCGCGACGCCGCTCTCCGCCCGGCCTCGGGCATCCGCGGCTCGCCGTCCCTTCAATAAATGACATCTCGCATCTATGTGAGGAGGCGGAGCGGAGGACGGTACGATGCCGAGGGTCTCGCAGGAGCAAGCCAAGCTGAACCGCCAGCGCGTGGTCGAGGTCGCCTCGGCCCTGTTCCGGGAGCGCGGCCTGCACGGTATCGGCGTCGTCGACATCATGGCGGCCGCGGGCCTGACCCATGGCGGCTTCTACGGTCAGTTCGCCAGCAAGGATGCCCTCGCTGCGGAGGCGTTCGACGCGGCGATCAGCGCCGAGTACCGGGCCAACCTCGACGCCTTCATCGAGAATTACCTCTCCCTGGGGCATGTCCGCACGCCGGGGAGAGGCTGCCCCGTCGCGGCGCTGGTGAACGACGTCGGGCGTGAGCCGCCCGGAAGCGCCCTGCGGGCGCGGTTCACCCAGGGGGTCAAGGGGCTCGCCGGTCTCATCGCAGACAGGCTGCCCAGAGCGTCGAAGGAACGCCGCCGGCAGCGCGCCCTGATCGCGCTGTCGACCATGGTGGGGGCGGTGGTGCTGGCCCGGGGCGTCGACGACGAGGCCCTGGCCGGGGAACTGCTCGAGGCGGCGCGCTCCACGATCCCGGGCTGAGCCGGTCCGAGGCGGCACCCCGGCTCGGGCCGCCTCACCGCCGGGACAGGCACGGGCGATGCGACGGCCTCAGATGCCGCGACGGCGCGCGGCCCGCGGTCGGGCGGGCCGCGGGTTTCGGATCGACGGTGTCCGTCACGGCCGTCCGGCGCGTCCGGACGGAGGGCGCGGGCCGTCAGCCCTCCGCCTTGGCGAGGAAGTCGAAGTCGCAACCCTCCGGAGCCTGCGTGACGCTGCGCCGGTAGAGCGCCTTGTAGCCCCGGGCCGGGACCGGCGGCGGCCGGTGGCCGGCGAGCCGGCGGGCGATCTCGTCATCCGCGACCAGGAGATCGACGCGCTTGTCTCGGATCGACAGGCGGATGCGGTCGCCGTCGCGCACCGCGGCCAGCGGTCCGCCCACCGCGGCCTCCGGGGCCACGTGGAGGACGATCGACCCGAAGGCCGTGCCCGACATCCGCGCGTCGGAGATGCGCACCATGTCCTTCACGCCCGCCTGCGCCAGCTTCTTGGGGATCGGCAGGTAGCCCGCCTCCGGCATGCCGGCCGCGTGCGGGCCGGCATTCTGCAGGACGAGGATGTCACCGGGCGCCACGTCGAGCGCGGGGTCGTCGATGCGCGCCGACAGGTCCTCCAGGCCGGTGAACACCACCGCCCGGCCCTCCGACTCGAACAGGTCGGGCGTCGCCGCCGCGCGCTTGAAGATCGCCCCGTCGGGCGCGAGGCTGCCGGACAGGGCCACCAGGCCGCCGACCGGCGACACGGGATCCGCCGCGGTGCGGATGACCGCGCGGTCGACCCAGGACTCCGGCTCGTCCAGGCGCTCGGCGAGCGTCCGGCCCTCCACGTCCACGGTGTCGAGATGGAGGAGCGGGCGCAGCTCGCGCAGGAGCGCGCCCATGCCGCCGGCGGCGTGGAAATCCTCCATGTAGCCCTGCCCCACGGGCTTCAGGTCGACCAGCACCGGCGTCTCGTCGGAGATCTGGTTGAAGCGCTCGGGCGAGATCCGGATGCCGAGCCGCCCGGCGATGGCGGTGAGGTGCACGATGGCGTTGGTCGAGCCCGACACCGCCATCAGCACGCGGATCGCGTTCTCGACCGACTTCTGCGTGATCACCTGGGAGGGCCGGATCCGCGTCTCGATCAGCCGCACCGCCGCGCGGCCGGTCTCCTCGGCGGCCACCAGCCGGTCGGAATGCACCGCCGGGATCGCGGCGGTGCCCGGCAGCGACATGCCGAGCGCCTCCGCGATGCACGCCATGGTCGAGGCCGTGCCCATCACCGCGCAGGTGCCGGTCGTGACGGAGAGCCGACCCTCGACCTCGGCGATCTCCTCGGCGTCGACGGTGCCGGCCCGGTACTTGGCCCAGAAGCCCCGGCAATCCGTGCAGGCGCCGAGCCGCTGGCCCCGGTGGCGGCCGGTCGACATCGGGCCGGTGACGAGCTGGATCGCCGGCAGGTCGGCGGAGGCCGCGCCCATGAGCTGGGCCGGCACGGTCTTGTCGCAGCCGCCGATCAGCACCACCGCGTCCATCGGCTGGGCGCCGATCATCTCCTCGGTGTCCATGGCCATGAGGTTGCGGTACATCATGCTGGTCGGGTTGAGGAAAACCTCGCCGAGCGACACGGTCGGGAACGGCCGCGGCAGGGCGCCGGCCGCCAGCACGCCGCGGGAGACCGCCTCCACCAGCTCGGGCATGCCCCTGTGGCAGTTGTTGAAGCCCGACGGCGTCATGGCGATGCCGACCACCGGCTTGTTCAGCAGGCCGACCGAGATGCCCATCGAGCGCGCGAACGAGCGGCGCAGGTAGCGGGCGAAGTCGCGGTCGCCGTAATTGGTCAGGCCGCGGTCGAAGCCGTGCGGTTCGTCGGTCATGGTCGTCTCCTCGCGTGGGCGGCCCGGGTCGCCCCGGCCGTCCGGTCTGTCTCAGCGGTCGCCGGGCTCCCGGCTCCCGGAGCGCGCGTCGAGCAGGTCCTCGCGCGCGTCGTCCCACCCCTGTCGTTGGCGCCGCGTTCCCGGCGGAGCGCCGCCGGATCGGTTGCGGCCGCCGACGGCATCGGGGTGCGGACAGGCATGTCCCAGTCCGGCGCCGATGACGAGGCCTCTCAAGGCATGGCCCATCGGATAGGTGTCCGAGAAGGGGCCGCGCGGGATCCGGAGCGCGAAAAGCGCGGCCGCGTCACCGCGTCCGGTGCCGGCCCCCACGGCGGCGCCCGCGTTCCGCACGATCCGTCCGGCATTGCATCCGTAGCGGGACAGAGATCGCTCAGGCGGCGGGCGATCTGTAAGACGGTTCCGGCGTCGGCGGCCCCGGCGCTTCGCGGCAACGGGCTACCGGGTCACGTCATGGATTTGCGCAGAGCCGCGGTCGGGCTCACCCGTCAGGTGCGTGACGCCGTCCGCGGCCGGCCGGGCACCGTGTCACCGCGCGGCTCGACGGGGCGCGCGAGGACCGGGCTGTCGCGGCGATCGCTGGGCATCCTGCTCGTCCTCGCGGCGACGGCCGTCTGGCTGGCCGTCGCCCTCGTGCCCAACCTCCTCGGGAAGGGCGGAGCCCTGTGGGCGATCGTGCACGGCGCGTGCGTCCCCCACGCGTTGCGCGGACAGGGCCCCGCACCGTGCAGCCTGGTCGACCTGGAGGGTGGGGTCGGGAAGGGATACGCCATCCTCAAAGACCTTCGCGGGCGGGCGCAGTTCCTCCTGATCCCGACGGCGCGCATCACCGGCATCGAGAGCCCCGTACTCCTCCAGCCCGGCACGACGAACTACTTCGCCAAGGCGTGGCGCGCCCGAACCTTCGTGGAGGAGCGTCTCGGCCATCCGCTCGACCGGCGGGACGTCAGTCTCGCGGTGAATTCGCGGCTGCGGCGGACTCAGGGGCAGCTGCACATCCACATCGACTGCGTCCGCCGGGATGTCCGCGACACCCTCCGCCGCCTCGCACCCACGATCGGGGATCGCTGGGCGCCTCTCGCGGAACCGCTGGTCGGTCGCCCGTACAGGGCGATGCGCGTGCTCGGCGAGGATCTCGGCACCGCGGACCCGTTCGACCTGCTGGCGCGCGACGACGGGGCGCGCTCGGCCATGGGCGAGCACGCCCTGGCTGTCGTGGGCGCCGAGTTTCCGGGCGCGAAGCCGGGCTTCGTGCTCCTGGACGGTCTGGTGACCAGCCGCTTCGGCAAGGCCTCCAACGGCGAGGTCGTGCAGGACCACACCTGCGCCGTGGCGGCGGAGCCCGCATCGAGCGGGTTTCGGCCACTGGAAGACTGACGCGGGCGGATCCGGCTTCCGCCGCGGGTCGGGTTGCGCGGGGCCGGCCGCGGGCCGCATTCCGGCCGGCCCTCGCGTGAGCAACGTCGCGGCGGCCGGCGGCGGCGCGCCTGCGCGCAAGTCTTATAAATGACCTTAAATCTGTGTCGACGCCCGCAGTGGGGCGGGTAGCCCGAGACAAGGGCCGACTCTGACGCGTGCTATGTCGACGATCATCGCGACGAGAGCGACGGCGGGAGCCGATCGCACTCCGCCCATCCGCCGCCGGTCCCCTCGCGCACGGGGCGTCTCGGTGCAGCCACCGGGGGCTCGGTACTCAGGTCATATATATGACACATGAATATTGACAGACCTTCCCGGGGGCGTATCCTCGATCCGACGCCGACGAGGTCGCGGACTTCGCAAGATCGGCGAGCGGACAGGTGAGGAGCGCCATGACGGCACGGAGCATCATCCGGCTCGTCGGGACGGTCGCGGTCCTATGGGGGGCGCTCGGCGCCGCCCGGGCCGAGGTCTCGACCGTGCGGCTCGCCAAGCAGTTCGGGATCTCCTACCTGCCGCTCACCGTGATGGAGGAGGAGGGCCTGCTCGAGAAGCAGGCCAAGCAGCGCGGGCTCGACGTCAAGGCCGAGTGGCTGCGCTTCACCGGCGGCTCGGGAATGAACGAGGCCTTGCTCTCCGGCAACCTCGATCTCGCCTCCGGCGGCGTCGGCCCGTTCCTGACGATCTGGGGCCGGACGCAGGGCAATCTCAAGGTCAAGGGCGTGGCGGCGCTGAACGCGATGCCGCTCTGGCTGGTCACCATCAACCCGGCGGTGAAGGCGATCACGGATTTCGGCCCCCAGGACAAGATCGCCCTGCCGACCGCGAAAACCTCGATCCAGGCCATCACCCTGCAGATGGCCGCCGAGAAGGCCTTCGGGCCGGGCCAGCAGGCCAAGCTCGACCCGCTCACCGTCTCGATGGGGCACCCGGACGCGCAGACCGCCATGATGGGCGGCCGCTCCGAGATCACCGCCCATTTCGGCTCTCCGCCCTTCCAGGAGATGGAACTGAAGGACCCGCGCGCCCGCAAGGTGCTCGACAGCTACGACGTGATGGGCGGCCCCCACACCTTCAACCTCGTCTGGGCGACCAACCGCTTCGTCACCGAGAACCCCAAGGTCACGGCGGCCTTCCGGGCGGCGCTGGAGGAGAGCCTCGCGCTGATCCGCGACGACCCGGCCCGGGCCGCCGCCCTGTGGATCAAGGCCGAGGGAGCGAAGATCTCGCCCGAGGAGGCCGTGGCCATCATCCGCGCGCCGCAGAACGCCTGGACCACCAAGCCCGAGCGGATGCTCGCCTACCTCGCGTACATGAACCGGGCCGGGCTGGTCTCGGCCAAGGCCGACAGCGAGAGCGAGCTGTTCTTCCCCGATCCGAACGCTGCCGGCGCCCCGAAGGAGGCCAACCGGTGACGGCCCCCGTCGGCCACGCGGCCGTCGACCCGGGCGCAGGCGGGACGCTGCGGGTGCATGTCCGGCGCGGAGAGACCGTCGCGGACTACGCGGTGCCGCGCCGGGCCAACCAGACGGTGCTCGACGTCGTCACCGAGATCCAGCGCGACCAGGACCCCACCCTCGCCTACCGGTTCGCCTGCCGGGTCGGCATGTGCGGCTCCTGCGGCATGACGGTGAACGGGCGCCCGCGCTGGACCTGCCGCACCCGGGTCGCCGCCGTGGCCCCCGACGGAGAGCTTCTGCTGGAGCCCCTGCGCAACCTGCCGGTGGTGAAGGACCTCGCGGTCGACATGGAGCCCTTCTTCGAGAAGTGGCGCCGGGCCCACGGCTTCTTCGAGCCGGGCGCGAATCCGCCCGAGGATTTCGCGGTCGTGGAACCGGAATCCGCCGCGCGCCGGGAGGTCGATGCCGGCATCGAGTGCATCAATTGCGGCGTCTGCTACGCCGCCTGCGATCTGGTGACGTGGAACCCCGACTATCTCGGGCCGGCGGCCCTCAACCGGGCCTGGACGCTGGTCAACGACGTGCGCGACCGCGACCGGGATCGGCTCGCCGCGGTGGCGGGCGATGCCGGCTGCCACTCCTGCCACAGCCACATGAGCTGCACCGAGCATTGCCCGAAAGGCCTGAGCCCGACCTTCTCGATCGCGGGCCTCAAGCGCGAGACCGGCAAGGCGGCGCTGCGCCGGTTCTGGAGGCGCGGATGAGCCCGCTCCTGTACCTCGCCCAGCGCGGCACCGCGGCGATCCTGGCGGTCACGGTCGCGGTCCATCTCGGCACGATCCTCTACGCGGTGCGCGGCGGGCTCACGGCCGGCGAGATCCTGGGCCGGACGCAGGGCAACCTCGCCTTCCTGCTGTTCTACGCGGTCTTCGTTCTGGCGGCCGCGATCCACGCGCCGATCGGCCTGCGCAGCGTCCTGCGCGAGTGGACCGGCTGGCGCGGCCGCTCCCTCGACGTCGCCATGATCGCCCTCTCGGCCCTGCTCGCCGGCCTGGGCCTGCGGGCGGCACTCGCGGTGTACGCGGCATGAGAACCGCCCCGGGCACGGCCGGGCGGGCCGGCATCACCCGCGCGTCCCTGCGCCGGCCCGGCTTCGCCGCCGCGCTGATCCACCGGCTCTCGGGGATCGCCCTGGCGCTGTTCCTGCCGATGCACTTCATCGCGCTCGGCACCGCGCTCCAGGGTGCCGACCGGCTGGAGAGCTTCCTCGGCCTCACCCATAACGGCCTCGTCCGCACGGCCGAATGGGGACTCGTCTGCGCGCTCGCCGTCCACATGGCGCTGGGGTTGCGCGTGCTCGCCATCGAGTGGCTGCGCTTCCGCGAGCGCAATGCCCGCGTCGTGGCGGGCTGTCTCGCGGCCGCCTTCGCGGTCGGCCTGCTGTTCCTCCTGAGCGGGGCCTGATCCCCCGACCGTCACCAGCGGAGACCCGCCATGGATCTCGACATCCGCGAATTCGAGGAGGTCTGCCGCGACCTCTACGTCCGCGCCCTGAAGATCCTGCCGCCCGACATCAAGGCGGGCTTCGCCGACCTGCAGCGGGCCGAGACCAGCGCCACCGGCCGCGCCATCCTCGACACGATGGTGGAGAACGTCGCGGTCGCGGAGCGCACGAAGAATATCCTCTGCCAGGATACCGGCATCCCGATCTACAACGTCGTGATCGGCGCCGACGTGCGCTTCGACGGCGCCGCGCTCAAGGCCGCGATCCGGCGCGGCTGCGAGCGGGCGACCAAGGACTTCTCCCTGCGCTCCTCGGTGGTCCACCCGATCACCCGCAGGAACGAGCAGACCTCCTGCGGCATCCGCGTGCCGATCATCCACGTCGACTTCGACGATCGGCCCGAGACCGTGGCGGTGGAGATGATCCCGAAGGGCTCGGGCTCCGAGAACGGCTCGTTCCTGCAGATGCTGCTGCCCTCGGACGGGATCGGCGCGGCCAAGCGCTTCGTCATCGACCGGGTGATCGAGCTCGGCGGCCGGGTCTGCCCGCCGACCATCGTGGGCGTCGGGCTCGGCGGCACCTCCGACCTGTGCATGCATCTGGCCAAGGTGGCGGCGACCCGGCCGCTGCGCTCGGTCTGCGCCGATCCCGAAGGCGCCCGGATCGAGGCCGAGCTGTCGCGGGCCGTGAACGAACTCGGCATCGGCCCGCAGGGGCTCGGGGGCCGGTCCACGAGCTTCGCCGTCCATGTCGAGCTCGCCGCGACCCACATCACCCAGAACCCGGTCGCGGTGAACATCCAGTGCCACTCGGCCCGCCGCGCCCGCGCGACGCTCACGCCCGGCGGCATCGCGTTCGATTGAGGAGCAGACCGTGGCCCACCACGTCCTCGACATGCCGGCCACTGAGGCCGAGATCCGGGCGCTCCGGATCGGCGACACCGTCACCCTGCGGCGCTGGCTGTTCGGCATCCGCGACGCGACCCTGATCCACATGTTCGACCGGGACCGCCGCACCCGGCTCGACCTCGACGGCCACGCGGTGATCCACACCGCGCCGAACGTCCACCGCGTCCCGGTCTCCAACGAGGCGCCGGTCGGCTTCGCGCCGTTCTGCATCGGCACCACCACGTCGATGCGCATGGAGCGCTTCACCGACGCGCTGATGGAGCGCGAGGGCGTGCGCCTCATCGTCGGCAAGGGCGGCATGGGGCCGGCGACCCTCGACGCCTTCGCGCGGCGCGGCGGCGCCTACCTGGCGATCGTCGGCGGCGCGGCGGCGCTGGAGACCACCTGGATCGAGACCATCGTGGACGTCGACCTCGACGATCTCCATCCCGAGAGCCTGTGGCAGTTCGCGATCCGCGATTTCGGTCCGCTGCTGGTCGGCATGGATTCGCACGGCGGCTCGCTCTTCGCCGACGTGCAGCGCGACGTGGCCGCCCGGCGCGACGCCGTCATCGCCTCCCTCGAGGACGCCCGATGAGCCCCGAACAGGTCGAGACCGACATCCTGATCCTCGGCTCCGGCGGGGCCGGGCTGTTCGCGGCGCTCCACGCCAAGAAGGTCGCGCCGGACCTCGACGTCACCGTGGCGGTGAAGGGTCTGCTGGGGAAGTGCGGCTGCACCCGCATGGTCCAGGGCGGCTACAACGTCGCGCTGGCGCCGGGCGACTCGGTCGAGCGGCACTTCATGGACACGATCGAGGGCGGCAAGTGGCTGAACGACCAGGCGCTGGCCTGGACGCTCGTCACCGAGGCGCAGGTGCGGATCCGCGAGCTGGAGACCGAGCTCGGCTGCTTCTTCGACCGCAACCCGGACGGCAGCGTCCACCAGAAGGCCTTCGCCGGCCAGACCTTCGACCGGACGGTGCACAAGGGCGACCTCACCGGCATCGAGATCATCAACCGCCTGTCCGAGCAGGTCTGGCGCCGGGACGTGCGCCGCCTGGAGGACCACCGCGCCCTGGAGCTGATCCCGGCCCGGGACGGATCGGGGCTGGCGGGCGTGCTGATGCTCGACATGCGCACCGGCGAGCCGAAGCTGGTGCGGGCGAAGGCCGTGCTGCTCGCCACCGGCGGCGGGCCGACCATGTACAAGTACCACACGCCGTCGGGCGACAAGTCCTGCGACGGTCTCGCCATGGCTCTGCGCGCCGGACTGCCGTTGCGCGACATGGAGATGGTGCAGTTCCACCCGACCGGGCTGCTCGCCGGCGCCGGCACCCGCATGACCGGGACGGTGCTGGAGGAGGGCCTGCGCGGGGCCGGCGGCTGGCTCCTCGATTCCACCGGCCAGCGCTTCATGGAGGCCTACGATCCGCGGGCCGAGCGCGCGACCCGGGACGTGGTCAGCCGCTCGATCATGCGGCGGCTGCGCGACGGCTTCGCCACGCCGAGCGGGGGCGTGCACATCCAGATGAGCCATCTCGGCCCCGAGGACGTGCGCCGCCGGTTCAAGGGCATGGTCGAGCGCTGCGCCGATTGCGGCTTCGACCTCGCGGGCGGGCTCGTCGAGGTCATCCCCACCGCCCACTACATGATGGGCGGCCTCCAGTTCGCGGTCGACTGCACCACCGCGCTGCCGCGCCTCTTCGCGGCCGGCGAGGATACCGGCGGCGTCCACGGGGCGAACCGTCTGGGCGGCAACGGCGTCGCGAATTCCACGGTGTTCGGGGGGCTGGCCGGCCAGTCCATGGCGCGGGCCGTGACGCGCGAGGGCCGCCTCGCCGAGCCCGATCCCGCCGCCATCGAGGCGGGCCTCGCCCGCGCCTACGGGCCGCTCGGCCGGCCGGCGGAGTCGCTGCCGGAGATCCGCGAGGCGCTCTACGAGACGATGTGGGCCGATGTCGGCATCCTGCGGGACGCGGCCGGGCTGACCCGGGCGCTCGCGACCCTCGACGGGCTCTCCGACGCGGTCGCCCGGGCCGGCGCGCCGGACGGCGACCGCCGCTACGCGCTCACCTGGATGGACCGGCTGAACCTCGAGAACCTCGTGCTGGTCTCGCAGGCGGTCGCCCGGGCGGCGCTCGCCCGCACCGACAGCCGCGGCGCCCATTTCCGCGAGGATTTCCCGGAGGCCTCGGACCTCGCGACCTCGCACTACACGGTGGTCCGCCAGCGCGGCGGGGCGCTCGACCTCGCGATGGAGCCGGTGCACTTCACGCATGTGCGGCCCGGCGGCTCGCTCCTCGACGCCGCCGCCTGAGGAGAGCCCGTCCATGCAGACCCTGCGCGGCGCCGACATCGTGGCCCGGACCCTGGAGGCGCTCGGCGTCACCCGGATCTTCACCCTGTCGGGCAACCACATCATGCCGGTCTTCGACGCCCTGCTGGAGACCGGGATCAGCCTCGTCCACACCCGCCAGGAGGCGGCCTGCGTCCACATGGCCGACGCCTGGGGCCGGCTGACCGGCGAGGTCGGCGTCGCCCTGGTGACCGGTGGGCAGGGCCACACCAACGGCGCGGCGGCGCTCACCACGGCGCTCGCGGCCGAGTCGCCCGTGCTGCTGCTCTCCGGCCATGCGGGCCTGTCGGAGCTCGGGCGCGGCGCCTTCCAGGAGCTGGCCCAGGCCGACATCGCCCGGCCGATGACCAAGGCCGCCTGGACCGCCGGGTCGGTCGCCGCCCTCGGGCCGGACCTCGCCCGGGCCTTCCGGATCGCCCGGGAGGGGCGGCCCGGCCCGGTCCATCTCAGCCTGCCGGTCGACCTGCTGGAGGCGGCCGTCCCCGCCGCCTCGGTGCGGATCCCGGACCGCGCAGCGGCCGCCATCCGGGCCGCCGAGCCGGCGCCGGATCTCGTGGCCGACCTCCTCGCTGCCCTCGCGGGGGCGGAACGGCCGCTGATCGCCTGCGGCCCGGCCCTGTGCGACGCCTCCGGCCGGGCTGCCATGGCAACGCTGGAAGAAACTCTCGGCCTGCCGGTCGTCGGCATGGAGAGCCCGCGCGGGATCAACGATCCGGCGCTCGGCGCCTTCGCGGAGATCCTGGCGCGGACCGACCTCCTCGTGCTGCTCGGCAAGCCGATCGACTTCACCCTGCGCTTCGGCGCGGCGCCCGCCCTCGCGCCCGACTGCCGCTTCGCCCTCGTCGATCCCGATCCGGCGCTGCTGGCCCGCGCACCGGCCGACCGCCTCGCCGTCTCGGGCCTCGCCGATCCGCGGCCGGTGCTGGCGGCGCTGACCGCCCGCGGCAGCGCCCTCTCCCGCCGGGACGCCTGGCACCGGGAGGCGCGGGCCGCCCTCGCCTACCGGCCGCCCGCCTGGGTGGATTTCCACGGGACGGGTCAGCGCCTGCACCCGGTGGAGCTGTGCCGGGCGGTCGACGCCTTCCTGGAACGCCACCCCGACGGCACGCTGATCTGCGACGGCGGCGAGATCGGGCAATGGCCGCAGGCCCTGGTCCGCGCCGGGCGCCGGCTGATCAACGGCGTCTCGGGCACGATCGGCGCGTCGATCCCCTTCGCGATCGCCGCCGCACTGGAGCGGCCCGGCGCCCCGGTGGTCGCGGTGCTGGGCGACGGCACCTTCGGCTTCCACATGGCCGAGTTCGACACCGCCGTGCGCTATCGGATCCCGTTCATCGCGGTGGTGGGCAACGACGCGCGCTGGAACGCCGAGCACCAGATCCAGCTGCGCAGCTACGGCCCCGATCGGACGCGCCACTGCGACCTGCTCCCGACCCGCTACGACGCGGTCGTCCAGGCCCTCGGCGGCTTCGGGGCGCTGGTGACCGAGGCGGCCGAACTTCCGGCGGCGCTGGAGGCGGCCCAGGCCAGCGGCCTGCCGGCCTGCATCAACGTGATGATCGCGAGCGTGGCGGCGCCGGTGATCCGCCGCCCCGGCTGAGGAGAGCGGTCTCAGCACACGGCATGACCGTGGTGCCGTCTCTGCCGAACGGGGCGCGGGTCCCCTCTCCCGCTCGGGAGAGGGGGCAGGTCGCGCCCGCGACGTGCGTCGGCGCGACGGTCGCGGACCTTGGGCTCAGGGAGAAGATCTCATGCGCAGGCGCGACGTTCTGGCCGGGGCCGCGGCGTTCCTGGCGAGTCCCGTCCCGGGGCGGGCCGACGAGGTCGGCGCGGTGGCGATCGCCCGCCAGCCGAGCCTCGGCCACCTGCCGCTGATGCTGATGGAGGAGCAGGGCCTGCTCCAGAAGGCCGCGGCCGCCCGCGGCGTGGCGGGGCTCCAGGCGCGCTACCTCACCCTCGCGGGCGGGGCGGCGATGAACGACGCCCTGCTCTCCGGGACGATCCAGTTCGCGGCCGGCGGCGTGCCGCCCCTCGTGCTGCTCTGGTCGAAGACCGAGGGCACCGCCATGGCGGTGAAGGGCGTGGCGGCGATGAACAGCATGCCGCTCCTGATGAACACCAGCAATCCGAAGGTGCACCGGCTCGCCGACTTCACCGACCGGGACAAGATCGCCCTCCCCGCCGTGAAGGTCTCGGTCCAGGCGATGTTCCTGCAGATGGCCGCCGAGAAGGAGCTCGGCGCAGGCCGCCGCAACGACCTCGACCGGCTCACCGTCACCCTCTCCCATCCCGACGGCATGGCGGCGCTCCTCGGGGGCAGCGAGGTGACGGCCCACTTCACCGCCGCGCCGATCCAGGAGCTGGAGCTGCGCCGGCCCGGCATCCGCACGGTGCTGAACAGCTTCGACGTGCTGGGCGAACCCTCGACCTTCAACGTCGTCTGGGCGTCCTCGGCCTTCGCGGGCGCCAATCCCCGTGTCGTCGCGGCTTTCAACGCCGCCCTGGACGACGCGCTCGCCGCGATCACGGCCGATCCGTCGGAGGCGGCGCGCGCCTACGTGCGGCTCGCCCGCGACGGGAGCGATGTCGGGCTGATCACCGAGATCCTGAAGGACCCGCAGGTCTCCTTCACGGCGACGCCCCGGGCGGTCGGAAAGGTCGCCGACTTCATGGCCCGCACCGGCACGATCCGTCGCCGGCCGGAGAGCTGGAAGGACCTGTTCTTCGCGGGCGTCCACGACAAGGCGGGCAGCTGACGCCCCACCGGCCGCGCTCAGTTCTGCAGCAGGCCGGGCAGCGCCAGGGCCGTCGTGGTCAGGCCGATCGCGGCGAGCAGCGCGAGGACGAGCGTGCGGAAGCGGCGCTGGTCGATCCGGGCGAACAGCGAGAGCCCGGCGAGCACGCTCACCAGCACCACCGGCAGCGCCAGGGCGAGGTCGCCGACGAGTTCGGGCGGCAGCGGATCGAGATAGAGGAGGATCGTCAGGGCCCAGACCTGCATCACCAGGGTGAAGGACTGGTAGACCGCCCGCTGGGTGCGCGGATCCCAGCCGCGCACGAGGCTCCAGGCCGTCGGCAGGGCGCCGGACAGGCCGGCGATCCCGCCCAGCACGCCGCCCAGGAAGCCGATCGCGCCGTCGCTCCAGCGATTGCCGAAGCCGACCCGGTAATCGGCGCGCAGCAGGGCGACGCCGCCGCTGTAGAGGACCAGGAAGGCGCCGATCGCGACCTTGATGAAGCGCGGATCGAGATCGTGCAGCAGGTGGATGCCGATCGGCGCGCCGACGAGGCCCGGCAGGATCATCGCGAAGGCGGTGCCCCGCGGCGGCCAGGTCCGCAGGCGCAGGATCGAGATCACCTGCGAGAGGATGCTGCAGACGAGCACCAGGGCGGTCGCCTCAACGGGCGTGCGGATCGACAGCAGCGTGCCGGAGGCGATCAGCGCGAAGGCGAAGCCCGTCAGGCCCGAGATCACGCCGGCGCAGCCGACGCAGAGGACGAGGAGGAGCGTCTCGTTCACCGGGGGCGCCCGGCCCGGCCGATGCCATCCGCGCGCACACCCGCCATTCTCGTCCTCCCGGCCCGCGTCCCGCCTGGGCGGGCTCTGTTTCCATGTATCTTATATAAGACTGATCCGACTGGGCAAGGCGCATGCCTCTGCGGCGCGACAGGGTTGCCCATCCGGATCCGGCCCGCGACCTCCCTCCTCCACAGAGGAGGATGGGGCGCTCGGTGCCGTCCCCGAGCCAGTGAAATCACCCGCACCCCTCGATCACCCGTTGACGCCGGACACCTCATTGGTCTTATATAAGACCAGTCGCCGCCGAGAAGCCGACGACGCAGATCAGGAGGACCGCATGAGCAGCCACGCCGCGTCCGGCGCGGGGCGCCGCAAGCCGCATCTTCTCGCCCATTCCCCCCAGGACAACGTCGCCGTCGCGGTGATCGAGGGCCTGAGCGCGAGCACCGACGCCTTCGGGGTGGTCACCGAGAACGACAGCACCTTCGAGGTCCATGTCCGCCACGACATCCCGATCGGCCACAAGGTCGCGCTCACCGACCTGAAGGCCGGCGACACGGCCATCAAGTACGGCCAGGACATCGGCAAGGTCATCAAGGACGTCGCCAAGGGCGAGCACGTCCACGTCCACAACGTCAAGACGAAGCGCTGGTGAGGTGACGATGTTCAAGGAAGCCGCTCAGCTCGAACACGAGATCGCCACCCCCTTCGTCGGCGGTGCGCCCGATCAGTTCGCCACCAAGGCGCTCGCGACCGGGCGCGCCTCGGAGAACTACACCTCCGCCACCTTCATGGGCTGGCGCCGGGAGAACGGCCGGGTCGGCGTGCGCAACCACGTCGTGCTCCTGCCGCTGGACGACCTGTCCAACGCCGCCTGCGAGGCGGTCGCCAACAACGTGAAGGGCACGATGGCGCTGCCCCACGCCTACGGCCGGCTCCAGTTCGGCGAGGACCTGGACCTCCACTTCCGCACCCTGATCGGCATCGGCTCGAACCCGAACGTCGCCGCCGTCGTGGTGATCGGCATCGAGGACCAGTGGACCAACCGCGTGGTCGAGGGCATCGCCAAGACCGGCAAGCCGGTCGTCGGCTTCGGCATCGAGGGCCACGGCGACATCGCGATCGTCGCCAAGGCGAGCTACCAGGCCAAGCGCTTCGTGCAGTGGGCCACCGAGCTCCAGCGCGAGGAATGCCCGATCGCCGACCTCTGGGTCTCGACCAAGTGCGGCGAGTCCGACACCACCACCGGCCTCGCCTCCTGCCCCACCGTCGGCAACATGTACGACAAGCTGATCCCGCACGGGATCTACGGGGTGTTCGGCGAGACCTCGGAGATCACCGGCGCGGAGCACCTCTGTCGCGAGCGGGCGATCAGCCCGGAAGTCTCCGACAAGTGGTACACGATGTGGAAGGCCTACCAGGACGACGTGATCGAGGCCCACAAGACCGACGATCTCTCGGACTCGCAGCCGACCAAGGGCAACATCGCGGGCGGCCTCACCACGATCGAGGAGAAGGCGCTCGGCAACCTCGAGAAGATCGGCCACGAGTGCCGCTTCATCGACGCGCTGCAGCCCGCGGAGGCGCCCGCCAAGGGGCCCGGCCTGTACTTCATGGACACGTCCTCGGCGGCGGCCGAGTGCGTCACCCTGATGGCGGCGGCCGGCTACGTGGTGCACACCTTCCCGACCGGCCAGGGCAACGTCATCGGCAACCCGATCGTCCCGGTGATCAAGATCACCGGCAATCCCCGGACCGTGCGGACCATGGGCGAGCATATCGACGTCGACGTCTCGGGTGTGCTCACCCGTGAGATGACGATCCCGCAGGCCGGCGACGCGCTCATCGACATGGTGGTGCGCACCGCCAACGGCCGGCTCACGGCGGCCGAGTCCCTCGGCCACCGGGAATTCGTGATGACGAAGCTCTACCGCAGCGCCTGACGCACAAGTCCCGCGCCCGCGGACCGCGATCCGGTCCGCGGGCGCGGCCCCGACGCCACGGGGTCAGGACCACGCCGGAGCGCACGACCGCGGGGGAAACCGCGGCGGCCTCCGTCCCGTCATTCTGGAGGAACGCATGAGGCTGCTTCGGTCGATCTACGGCCAGGTTCTGCTCGGCATCGCCCTGGGCATCGCGGTCGGGGTGGTGGCCCCCGATTTCGCCGTGGGCTGCAAGATCCTCGGCGACATGTTCATCAACCTGATCAAGATGATCGTCGCCCCCGTCATCTTCTGCACGGTCGTGGTCGGCATCGCGCATGTCGGCGACATGAAGAGCGTCGGCCGGATGGGCCTGAAGACCATCCTGTACTTCGAGGTCGCCACGACGGTGGCGCTCGCCGCGGGCCTCCTGTTCGTCAACCTGCTGCGGCCGGGCGACGGCGTGAACGCCACGGTCGACAGCCTCGATGCCAAGCTCGTGGCCGGCATCGCCGGCAAGGCCCACGCGCAATCGCCGATGGAGATCGTCGCCAACATCATCCCGCACAGCGCGGTCGACGCCTTCGCCAAGGGCGACCTGATCCAGGTGATGTTCTTCTCGGTGCTGGTCGGCATGGGGCTCGCGATGCTGGGCCGGCGCGGCGAGTTCCCGCTCAAGGTGGTCCACGCCTTCGGCGACGTGCTGATGAAGGTCGTCGGCCTGATCATGCACTTCGCGCCGATCGGCGCCTTCGGGGCGATGGCGTTCACCATCGGCAAGTTCGGGCTCGGCATCCTCGCCCAGTACGGGATGCTGATCGTCTCCCTCTACCTGACCTTCATCGTGTTCATCGCGGTCTTCCTCGGCGGCGTGATGCGCTTCTACGTCGGCCTGAGCCTGTGGAAGCTGTTCCGCTACAGCCGGGAGGAGCTGTTCATCCTGCTCGGCACCACGAGCTCGGAATCGGTGCTGCCGCGGATCATGGCCAAGCTCAACGGCCTCGGGGTCGACAAGAGCGTCACCGGCCTCGTGATGCCCGCCGGCCTGTCCTTCAACATGGACGGCTCGTGCATCTACCTGACCATGGCGATCGGCTTCATCGCCCAGGCCCTCAACGTGCCGCTGACCTGGGAGCAGGAGCTCGGCATCCTCGCCATCGCGCTGGTGACCTCGAAGGGCGTGGCGGGCGTGGCCGGCGCCATCCTGTTCGTGCTCGCCGCGACGCTCCAGGCCTCGCAGCTCCTGCCGGTGGCGGGCATCGCCCTGATCATCGGGGTGGACCGCATCCTGAACGAGCTGCGCTGCGTGACCAACGCGGTCGGCAACATGGTGGCGACCCTCGTGATCGCCCGCTGGGAGGGCAAGATCGACCTCGCCCACGCCCGGGCGGTGCTCGACGGCCGCATCACCCCGAACCTCGACCTCCTCGACGACGAGGACGAGGCGGCGGACGCGATCCCAGCCCGCGAGCCGGCGGCGGCCTCGCGCCGCCCCCTCCCCGCTGCCGTGCCGGCGACCTGAGAAGGATCCTCCATGCCCAAGGTCATCATCAGCGAGTTCATGGACGAGGCCGCGATCGCGGCCGAGCTCGCCGGCCTCGACGTGCAGTACGATCCCGGCCTCGTCGACCGGCCCGGGGACCTCGCCGCCGCCGTGGCCCAGGCCGACGCCCTGATCGTGCGCAACAGGACGCAGGTGCGCGGCGCGCTGCTCGAGGCCGCCCGCGACCTCAAGGTGGTGGGCCGCCTCGGCGTCGGCCTCGACAACATCGACGTCCCGGCCTGCCGGGACCGGGGCATCGCGGTCTACCCGGCCACCGGCGCCAACGACGGCGCGGTCGCCGAGTACGTGGTCGCCACCGCGCTGCTGCTCCTGCGCGGCGCCTACGGGGCCACGGCCCGCGTGGCGGCCGGCACGTGGCCGCGCAACGCCCTGATGGGCCGCGAGATCGCCGGCAAGCGCCTCGGCCTCGTCGGCTTCGGGTCGATCGCCCGCGAGACTGCCCGGAGGGCGGCGGCCCTCGGCATGACGGTCGCCGCCCACGACCCCTTCGTGGCCGCGGGCGACCCGGCCTGGAACCCGGCCACCGGACCCGTGCAGAGCCAAGCGCTCGACGCGCTGATCGCGCAGAGCGACGTGCTCTCGCTGCACGTGCCGCTCACCGATCAGACCCGCGGACTGATCGACGCGGCGGCGCTGGCGCGGATGCCGAAGGGCGCGATCCTGATCAACGCGGCAAGGGGCGGGGTGGTGGACGAGGCGGCCGTGGCGCAAGCCCTGCGCTCCGGCCATCTCGGCGGCGCGGCGCTGGACGTGTTCGACCGGGAGCCCCTCGACGCGGCGGCGGGGGCCGTCTTCGCCGACGTGCCGAACCTGATCCTGACCCCGCACATCGCCGGGGTGACGCAGGAGTCGAACGTGCGCGTCTCCGCCGTCACCGCCGCGGCCGTGCGACGCCATCTCACGGAGCGCTGAGCCGATGCCGAACCTGACCCTGTCGGAGGCCGAGGCCCTCGCCGCCGACGCCCTCGTCCGCTGCGGCACGGCCGAGGCCGCGGCCCGGAGCGTCGCCCGCGCCCTGGTCGGCGCCGAGGCGGACGGGCTCAAGGGCCACGGCCTGTCGCGGGTCGCGCCCTACGCCGCGCAGGTCCGGGCCGGGAAGGTCGCGGGCGACGCGGTCCCGCTTGCGTCGCGCCCGCGGCCGGGCCTGCTCGCGATCGACGCCGCCCACGGCTTCGCCTACCCGGCGATCGATCTCGCCCTGGAGGCGCTGCCGGGCGTCGCGCGCCAGCAGGGCGTGGCCGCGGCGGGCATCCGCCGCTCGCACCATTGCGGCGCGGCCGGCCGCCCGGTCGAGGCCCTGGCCGAGCAGAGCTGCGTCGCCCTGCTCTTCGCCAACACGCCCGCCGCGATGGCCCCCTGGGGCGGCCGGCAGGCGGTGTTCGGCACCAACCCGCTGGCCTTCGCCTGCCCGCTGCCGGGCCGCGCGCCGATCGTCGTCGACCTCGCCCTGTCGAAGGTGGCCCGCGCCAACATCGTCGGGGCGGCCAAGCGCGGCGAGCCGATCCCCGAGGGCTGGGCCCTCGACGCGGAGGGACGACCGACGACCGACGCCACGGCCGCCCTCGACGGCACCATGGTGCCGCTGGGCGACGCCAAGGGGACGGCGCTCGCCCTGATGGTCGAGCTGCTCGCCGCCGGCCTCGTCGGCGCGCGCTTCGCCGGCGAAGCCTCCTCGTTCCTCGACACCGCGGGCGACCCGCCGGGGACCGGCCAGCTGATCCTCGCCCTCGACGCTTCGGCGCTCAGCCCGGACGCGCCGGAGCGCTTCGCGGCGCTGGCCGGCGCGATCGAGGCGCAGGACGGCGCCCGGCTCCCGGGCAGCCGCCGGCTCGGGCTCCGCCGCCGGGCCGCCGAGGGGGGGCTCGACGTGGCCGAAGCCCTCGTGGCCGAGATCCGGGCGCTGTGAGGCGTAACGCCTGTGCGGAGGGAGAACCCGTGATTGCTCCCGTCGGCAGAGCCACGTAAGCCAGAGGAGGGAGAGGTGCTGGACACAACCTTCGACGCTCTACCCACGGATGGGGCTCTGCGTCGTCACGCGATGGAACGGTCAGGCGAAGGGCAGGCAGGTTCGGGACGCGCAGACTCGGGACGCGCCGGCGCGGTCGGCTTCCGCCCGCTCTACCGGCAGGTCTACGACACGCTGCTGAAGCGCCTGGCCGACGCGGTCTGGCAGCCCGGCCAGATCCTTCCGAGCGAGGGGCAGCTCGCCGCCGAGCTGGGCGTCAGCCAGGGGACGGTGCGCAAGGCCCTCGACGCGCTCACCGCCGACAGCCTGCTGGTGCGCCGCCAGGGCCGCGGGACGTTCGTGGCCGACCACGACGACAAGCAGAGCGTCTTCCGCTTCCTGAAGCTGCGGCCGGACGGCGACGGCACCGGCATGCCCACGAGCCGGGTCACGGGGATCGCGGAGGCGGCCGCCAGCGCCGACGAGCGCGGGCGGCTCGACCTCGTGCGGTCCGCCCGCGTGGTCCGGATCGAGCGCGTGCGCGCCGTCGACGCCAAGCTGTGCGTGGTCGAGACGATCAGCGTGCCCGCCGGCCTGTTCCCGGGCATCGCCCAGATCGAGCTGCCGAACACCCTCTACAGCCTCTACGCCACCCGCTACGGCATCACGATCGCCACCGCCAACGAGCGCCTGAAGGCCGTGGCGATCGGGCCCCGCGAGGCCGAGCTGCTCCAGGTGGCCGCCGGAACCCCCGCCCTCGAGATCGACCGCGTCGCCATCGACCTCGAGGAGCGGCCGGTCGAGTGGCGCCTCTCGACCTGCCTGACGCAGGACATCCACTACCTCTCGGTCCTTCGCTGACCGGGATCCCCCCGACGCGCCGCCCCGCAGTCGAAGGCGGGGCGCGCCGAACCGGACCTCCGCTGCCACAGCCTGAACGGGGAGCGCGCGATGACCGATCGCGGAAGACGGGACTTCATGCGGCTGAGCGCCCTCGGCGCCCTCGCCGCGCTCGGGGGCGTGCCGCGCGCACGGGCGGCCGACGGGGTGACGCTGCCCTTCGGCAACGGCGAGCGGCCGCTCGTGGCCTATCCGGGCAAGCGGCCGCTCCTGCAGATGACCGCGCGCCCGCCGCAGCTGGAGACGCCGTTCGCCGTCTTCGACGGCGGCGCGATCACGCCGAACGACGCGTTCTTCGTCCGCTACCACCTCGCCGACATCCCGACCGAGATCGACCCGCAGGCCTTCCGCGTCGCCGTGACCGGGCAGGTCGAGCGGCCGCTCTCCCTGTCGCTCGCCGACCTCAAGGCGATGCCCCAGACCGAGATCGTCGCGGTCAACCAGTGCTCGGGCAATTCCCGCGGCTTCTTCGAGCCGCGCATCGCCGGCGGCCAGCTCGCCAACGGCGCCATGGGCTGCGCCCGCTGGACCGGCGTGCCGCTCAAGACGGTGCTCGACCGGGCCGGCGTGAAGGCCGGCGCCGTGCAGGTCGCCTTCAACGGCCTCGACGGGCCGGTCCTGCCCGAGACGCCGGACTTCGCCAAGGCGCTGACCCTCGACCACGCCCGGGACGGCGCGGTGCTGCTCGCCTGGGGCATGAACGGGCAGGACCTGCCCTGGCTCAACGGCTTCCCGCTCCGCCTCGTGGTGCCGGGCTACTACGGCACCTACTGGGTCAAGCACCTCGACAGCATCGCCGTCCTCGATCACCCCTTCGAGGGCTTCTGGATGAAGACGGCCTACCGCATCCCCGACAATCCCTGCGCCTGCACCGAGCCCGGCAAGGCGCCGGACAGGACCGTCCCGATCGGCCGCCTCAACGTCCGCTCCTTCCTGACGAACCTGACCGACGGCGCGCCGGTGAAGGCGGGTCCGGTCGCCCTGCGGGGCATCGCGTTCGACGGCGGTTCGGGCATCCGGGACGTCGCGGTCTCGGCCGACGACGGCCGGACCTGGAGCGCGGCCCGGCTCGGCCAGGATCTCGGCCCCTACGCCTTCCGCACCTGGACCGCGGAGGTCGATCTCGCGCCGGGCGCCCACGCCCTGCGCGTGCGGGCCACGGGCAACGACGGCGCGACCCAGCCGATGGAGCCGCGCTGGAACCCCGCCGGCTACATGCGCAACGTCGTCGAGACGACCCGCGTGCGCGCGGCCTAGAGGGAGGATCGGCATGTTCAGCACCCGCCCGCTCCGCGCGTCGGTCGTCGCGATCGCCGCCGCGCTGGCCGCGACACCCGCGCTGGCCGCGCCCGAGACCTACGCGCTGCCGGAGCCGACGGCGCAGTTCCGGCCGGCCCCGGATGCCGCGCACGCGGCCGGCTTCCAGGCCGCGCAGGAGAACTGCCTGACCTGCCACTCGGCCGACTACGTCGCCATGCAGCCGCCCCGGAAGGGGCAGGCGTTCTGGGACGCCGAGGTCGCCAAGATGATCAAGGTCTACCGGGCACCGATCACGGAGGACCAGGCCCGGGCCATCGCCGGCTATCTCGGCGCGGCCTACTGAGCGCCGAGACCGGGCAGGAGGTCGCGCGATGACCCTCAGAACCGCCGTGCCGGACCGGTCCGGGGCCGCGCCGACCGGGTCGCGGGGGGCCTCCGCCTGGGCCGGGGCGGCCGGCACCCTGCTCCCGGGCCTGCTCCTGTGCCTGGGCATCACCGCGGTGGCGCAGGCTCTGCAGGCCGGCGAGGAGCACCTGACCGGCCATCCCTACGTCGAGGCCCTGGTGCTGGCCATCCTGCTGGGGACGGCCGTGCGGACCGCCTGGGTGCCGGGCGCGCGCTTCAAGGCCGGGATCGCCTTCTCGGCCAAGCAGGTGCTGGAAGTGGCCGTCACGCTGCTCGGCGCCGCGGTCAGCCTCGGGGCGATCGTCGCCTCGGGCCCGGCGCTGCTGGCCGGCATCGTCGGGGCGGTGGCGCTGACCATCCTGGCGAGCTGCGCGCTCTGCCGCGCCCTGGGCCTGCCGGTGCGCATGGCGCTGCTGATCGCCTGCGGCAACGCGATCTGCGGCAACTCGGCGATCGCCGCGGTGGCGCCGGTGATCGGGGCGGACAGCCGGGACGTGGCGGCGGCCATCGCCTTCACGGCGGTGCTGGGCGTGCTGATGGTGCTGGGCCTGCCGCTGTTCGTGCCGCTCGTCGGCTTCAGCGAGCACCAGTACGGCGTGCTGGCGGGCCTGACCGTCTACGCGGTACCGCAGGTGCTGGCCGCGACCGTCCCGGTGGGCCCGCTCGCCACGCAGGTGGGCACGCTGGTCAAGCTGGTCCGGGTGCTGATGCTCGGGCCGGTGGTGCTGGCCCTCTCGCTCCTCGCCCCGCGCCTGCCGGCGGCGGGAGCGAGCGCCAAGCCTGCTAGCGCCCCCGGGAGCGCCCGGCGCCGGCCCGGCTTCTTCAAGCTGGTCCCGTGGTTCATCCTCGGCTTCCTGGCCCTGGCGAGCCTGCGCTCGCTCGGGCTGATCCCGGACGCCTGGGTCGCGCCGATCTCCCGCCTCGCCGGCTTCCTCACCATCGTGTCGATGGCCGCCCTCGGCCTCGGGGTGGACGTGCGCGTGCTGGCCCAGGTCGGCGGCCGGGTCACGATGGCGGTCACCGCCTCGCTCGGCGTGCTGCTGGCCATCGCCGTCCTGCTCATCCGCGGCCTCGGGATCGGCTGAGCCGGTCGCCGGCGGCGCGCGGGTGGCCCAGGCTCCGCGAGCGCGATCGCGCCGGGGAAGCGGCTCACACGCAACGGTGGCGGTCGCGTACGGCGGACAGCGATGTCGCGCGCCCGGGAGCGTGAAAGTCCCCGACGAGACGACATCATCCGGGTGCCGATGCGGACGTTGAGCGCGCAACGGGATCGGCGGTACCACGATGCCGCCGGGGCAGGATCGCGCGATCGCCGCGACGTCTGACGAACAGGCAGACGTCTTCGCGCCGAACGCGGCCGAGCAAGACGACAGCTCCGGATATGGGGTGTCCGCGGCGCAACGCCCGACGGGATATGAGTGAACCCTCCGCGCCCGTCCCGTCCATACATGCGCCGGACTGCCCGGCGCGGCACCGATATTCGGCCTCGTGAACGATGGAGATCACCGAATATTTGCGCAGAGGAGACAAATATTCGAAGCAGAGATTTGCCCCGCGCGCGGCGTTAACCACGGTTTTCAATATTTCTGAAATTCCAGGCCGCTAATATGCGGATATAACCTGGGATTGAACTGCTACAATGATGCCCCCGTCGACGAGAGCGAAGTAGCGAGACGCCGCGTTGGGACTGTATTCCAAGCTGCGGGCCGCACTCGCTGAAGATGCCCTCCTCGCGCGCGGCGTGAAGCGCTCGCTCGTCGACGGGCTGTATCAGCCGTTCGCGTCGCTCGCGGTCGGCGCCGCGTCCGGAACGATCGTCGCCACGGCCGCGGCGTTCTGGTCCGACGATCGCGCGATCACGGTGACCGCGTTCGCGGTCGGCCTGATCGGCCTCACCCGCATCGTGCTCGCTCGGATCTACCTGACGAAGGGGCCGCAGAAGCACGATCGTTACGAGCTCTGGGAGACCTACTTCTCCCTCGGCGCGTTCGCCTACGCCGCGTCGCTCGGCATCCTGTCGTTCCTCATCACGACGCGGTCGTCCAACCTCGCGCTCCAGGTCATCACCCCCACCTTCACGATCGGTTACGCCGCGGGCATCTCGGGCCGCAATGCGGGCCGCCCCCTGCTGGCCATCGCGCAGGTGCTCCTGTCGGCGATGCCGCTGTCGGCGGGTCTGCTCGTGTCCGGCGACGGCGAGCGGGCCTCGCTCGGCATCCTCTCGCTCCTGTTCGCCTACGGCATGATCGACATCACGCTCAGCACGCGCGAGATCATCGTGTCGGCCCTGGTGACGACGCGCGAGAAGGAGGCGCTCGCCGAGAAATTCCAGGCCCAGGCCAATCTCTTCGACATCGCGTTGCGCAACATGTCGCACGGACTGTGCATGTTCGACGCGCGCGGCCGGCTCCAAGTCTGGAACGACCAGTTCCTCTCGATATCGGGCATTCCCTCGAACCGCATCCACACCAATTCGACGGCCAAATCGCTGTACGCATTGAGCCGCGCCATCATCGATGAGCGGACCGCGGGGCGCGGCGCGACGCTCTCGACATTCTCGGCGGCGTCGAACGCGTTGAGGTCGGGAAACCTGGTCCTGATCCTCCCCGACGATCGCGTGGTCTCCCTGATGCAGCGGCGGACCGCCGAGAAGGGCTACGTGATCATCTTCGAGGACATCACCGAGCGGCGTCGGAGCGAAGCCCGCATCCAGCAGATGGCGCGTTACGACGATCTGACGGGCCTGCTCAATCGCAGCAGCTTCAAGGCCAAGGTCTCCCAGGCGCTGAAAGCCAGCGCCAGCAGCAAGGGCGATTTCGCGGTCCATCTGCTCGATCTCGACCACTTCAAGGTCATCAACGACACGCTGGGGCATCCGGCCGGAGACAGATTGTTGCAGATGGTGGCGGACCGGCTGCGCGGGATCGGGGCGCTGTCCGGATCGGTCGCCCGCCTCGGCGGCGACGAGTTCGTCATCGTCCAGCAATCCGTCACGTCGCCGGCCGTCGCGGAGGATCTCGCGCAGCGCGTCCTGCACGAGCTGGAGCGACCTTTCGATATCGACGGCACCCACGTCACGGTCGGCGCCTCGATCGGCATCGCGATCGCTCCGTTCCATGCCAACGACGAGGACAGGCTGCTGAAATGCGCCGATATCGCCCTCTACGCCATCAAGGGGGCCGGCAGGAGCGGGTTCAAGATCTTCCAGCACGAGATGGAAGCGGCCACGCGCGCGCGGCACGCCCTCGAGTCCGATCTCCGAGCCGCCCTGACCAACGGCGAACTGGAGCTGCACTATCAGCCGATCGTCGACGCGAGCACCGGGGCGATCGTGAGCTGCGAGGCACTGCTACGGTGGCAGCACCCCGTCTCCGGCTACATCCCGCCGTCGGACTTCATCCCGGTGGCCGAGGAAACGGGGCTCATCGTCCAGCTGGGCGACTGGGTTCTGAACGAAGCGTGCCGCGAGGCCCGGAACTGGCCGTCGACCGTGAGCGTCGCGGTCAACATGTCGCCGCGTCAGTTCGGTGATCCGCAGCTGGCCTTCCACGTCATCGGCGCGCTGAACCGCTCCGGCCTCCCGGCGCATCGCCTGGAGCTCGAGATCACGGAGAGCGTGACGCTGGGCGCGACGCACAAGATCGTCGAGACCATCCACACGCTCCGCCAGCTCGGGATCCGCCTGTCGATCGACGATTTCGGAACCGGTTACTCGTCCCTGAGCTCCCTGAGAAACTTCGCCTTCGACAAGCTGAAGATCGACCGGTCGTTCGTGTGGGACCTGGACAGGAAGGCCGAGTCGACGGCGATCATCCGGGCGATCGTCGGGATGGGAAGGAGCATCGGGATGGCCATCGTCGTCGAGGGCGTCGAGACGGAGACGCAGCTCTCCATCCTCCGGGCCGAGGGCTGCGATCTGATCCAGGGCTACGTGTTCAGTCGTCCGGTCGCCGCACCCCAGATCCGGGCCATGCTCGCGGCCGCGGAGCCCGTGACGAAGCTAGCGAGCTGACGCCGCCGGCCCCCGCGCGGTCACCGTGCGGGCCTGAGCGGCCTGGGCTTTTCCCCTGAGCCTGTCCTGAGCCAGGACGAGCCGCTCCATGATGCTCAGATCCCTGTCCGTGAGATTCATCGCGGCGGCCGCCCAGACCGAGACGATCTTTCTCAGTTCCTCCAACGATATGCGATTGACCTCCCGGGCGGCTCGATAGATCGCCTGCTGCCCGTTGCGGCGCCGGTGGTTGCCGGCGATGTACGCGCGCACGGCCGCCTCGCCCTGGCCGCGCTCGGCGAGGACGTGAACGATTCCCAGTTCGTGCATCTCCTCCGCGGTGTAGGTTCTCCCATCGAGGATCATCTCCTGAGCCCTGATGGTCCCCAGACGCCGGGCGAGGAAGCTGTAGGCCCCCATACCGGGGAAGAGCCCGAAGAGGATCTCCGGGAAGCCGAACTTGGTGCCCTTCTCGGCGATGATCACGTCGAACGAGAGCAGGCCCTCGAACCCCCCGCCCAGCGCGTCGCCCTGAACGAGGCCGATCGTGATGATCGGCAGGTTCAGCGCGTTCATGTTGCGATGAAGAACATCGACGCACGCGTTGCCGTAACCGACCAGCGCGGCCTCGTCGCCCGCGCGGATCTTGCTCGCGAACAGGCTCAGATCACCGCCGAGACTGAACACGCCGGGAAATCGTGAACCGAAGACAAAGTAGTTCAGGTCGAGGCTGCCGTTGCCGAAACCGCGCTCGATGCCATCCTGCAGGCGGCTGAAGTCGGCCAGCATCTCGGGATTCTGGCACGGGCGGCCCTGCGGGCGCATGAAGGCCCACAGGGTGCTGGTGTCGGTTTCGAGATTGACTTCGATCTGAGCGAGTTCGGAAAGGCCGTGGTCGGGAGACGAGACGGTCGGCGCGACCCGCTTCTCGCTCGGCCGCCGCGCGGCCGTCGGACGCCGTCGCAGCGGCACAGGACCAGGGTATGGCACCAAGTCTTTGGCGAGACCTGTAATAGACGCCATCGTATTCGGATCCGTTAAGTGATCCTTAACCGTATCTCAGCCGGCGTTGCGGAGCTAGGCAGCCGGAGCGGCCCTCCTCAGATAATTAAGCTTTGGTTAATGCCGGCCTTTTAGCCACCTTTGCTTGCGAGGCGGGCCTCTCCGGACGAGAGGCCCGCCGACGCCCCGGCGGCTGTCCTGCCCCTCGACCTCCACGGCCTCGACGGCGCCGGATCGGTCCTGCGGGATCGCGGACGGCAGGCGTGAAGCGGCACGCCCGCCGCTCCCGCGCGAGACCGGGTCCGCCGCGGGGACGTGCGGTCAACCGCGCGACGGACGCCTCAGCGGCACCCCGTAACGGCTCCGATGTCCGATCATGCGAGTCGACGCAATGCTCGCTGCGCCGATCGCCGATCATGACGATTGCTGTCTCCCTCCCCCGCAGTTGTATTATAGACGAGTAACATACCAATAGTTGCACAATCTTATCTGTTCGTTATAAATTTTCATGTCTATCGAGACCATGATCCGAGAGCGATTCGACGACGAGGGCGACGAGAGGCCGGCGCTGTCTCTATGGTTGACGACAGCGTTTCTCTATTTCTGCACCGCAGCTTCGACACTGAGCCTGGCCAGTAGCGGACACGACATCGCTGCCCTATGGCCGGCCAATGCCATTCTGGTCGCCCTGCTGCTCTCCCATGACAGGGTCCGATCGGGCACGGTGCTGAGCGCCGGATTGGCCGCGAACATCGCGGCCAATGTCCTGACGCGGGGCACTGTGCTCGGCCCCTTCCTGTACAGTCTCGCGAACCTCGCCGAGGTGATGTTGGCCGTCCGTCTCCTGCGAAGGACCTACGAGCAGGACACCCTGCTGCAATCCACGAGATCCGCCCTGCGGTTCCTCGCGATCGCGGGATTGCTGGCACCGGCCGCGAGCGGCGTCCTGGGAGGCTTGACGGCGCATCTCGTCTTCGGCCAGCCCCTGTTGCGCTCGTTCGGCACCTGGGTCGCGAGCGACGGCCTGGGACTCATCGTCTTCACGCCCTTCCTGCTCTCGCTGTTCCGAGGCGATTACGCGCGTGCGCTCGCGGAGCGGAGCTGGCGGGACCGGCTCGAAGCGGCCGCCTTGCTCGTCCTCGCAGGCTCGGTCGCGTACGCGACCTTCTTCTGCACCAGCCGCCCCTTGCTGTTCCTGATCTTCCCGCCCCTCATCCTGATCGCTTTCCGGCTGGGCCGCCTGGGTGTCACCGCGGCCGTGATGGTCGTGGCCGTCATCGGAGGCGTCGCAACGATGTACGGTCGCGGACCGATGGTCCTGATCGCGGCCGACGCCGTCACGCAGGCGCAGGCGTTCCAGGTGTTCCTGGCCTTCATCCTGCTGACCTGCCTGCCCGTCGCGGCGGAGGTCTCCGCGCGGGCGCGGCTCACGGCCGAGCTGGCCGCGCACGATCGGGAGATGACGAGGAGCGCCTTCACCGATTCCCTGACAGGACTGCTCAACCGGGCAGGTTTCGAGCATCAGATCGAGACCATCCTGCCCGTCAGGGCGCTGCCGCCCGTCAGCCTGATCGCGATCGACATCGATCACTTCAAGCAGATCAACGACCGCTGGGGGCATCCGGCGGGCGATCGCGCGCTCGAGACTCTCGGATCGCTGCTCGCATCGCAGATCCGCCCGGGGGATCTGGTCGCGCGCCTCGGCGGCGACGAGTTCGTGATCCTTCTCCGCGAGAGCGATCTCGCGCGCGCCCGGGCGGTGTGCGAGCGGATCCGCGCGAGCGCACGCGCCGCGGCATTCTCGACCAGTGCCGGGACCGAAGCGCCGGTCAGCCTGAGCATGGGCTTGGCCGTCGCGCGCGTGGGCGAGGGCTACGAAGCGCTGGCTCAGCGGGCCGACAGCGCTCTGTACGAGGCGAAGCACGCCGGCCGCGACGCCCTGAGATGGGCCGCCTGACTCCGAGATCGACCCTGAGCGCTCCCGCCGGCCGGCAGCCGCGGCAGCCGGCCCGCGACCTCGCGGCCGCGCGGCTCATGCCCGGACCGGCGGCGATCCAAGCCCGGCCGTTTGGCCGCGAACCGCCTGTCCCATAGGATCGGCCGATGAGACGCCGCTACCTCGTCGGATCGCTGCTGTGCGTCGCGCCGCTCGCCCTCCTCTTCGGCACGGCCGACGGGCCCGCGGGCTCCACGGCCCCCGGCCTGGTGCCGCAGGCCGAGCGCGCTGATCTCGTCCGCGTGGAGAAGGCGCAACGGCGCCTGACGCTGCTGCGCGGCGGACGCGTCCTGGCGGTCTACCGCGTCTCGCTGGGCTTCGCGCCGATCGGCCCGAAGGCGAGGGAAGGCGACGGCCGAACACCCGAGGGTCGCTACCGCATCGCGGGCAAGAACCCGGACAGCATCGCCCACCTCGCGCTGCGGATCTCCTATCCGGACGCCGCCGACCGCGCCGCGGCGTCCGCGGCCGGCGTGCCGCCCGGTGGGGACATCATGATCCACGGTCTGAGGAACGGGTTCTCCTGGGTCGGTCGCCTGCATCGTCTGATCGACTGGACGGATGGCTGCGTGGGCGTGACCAACGCCGAGGCCCGCGCGATCTACGCGCGGGTCGAGGTCGGCACGCCGATCGAGATCCGGAGCTGAGCGGGATCGGGCGTCGTCGGGCGGAGCGTTCGGGGCCGGACGGCGCGCGGCCGGGGCGCCTCAAGGCCCCGCATCCCCGGCGGCCGCGCCAGGACCCGCGGGCGGGCGCCACGGGAGCGGATCGAACGAGCGCCGGAGCGCCTCGAGGAACCGCTCCGTCCGGGCCGCGCGCGACCGCCGTTCCGAGCCGAGCAGGGCGACGACCGGCGCCGACGGCAGGGCGTAGCCTTCGAGCAGGCGCGCCAGCCGCCCCGCGCGCAGGTCGTCGGCGACATCCCATTCCGAGCGCACGATCACGCCGAGGCCCGCGAGGGCCCAGCCCCGCACCACGTCGCCGTCGTTGCTGACCAAGCCCGCATCCACCCTGACGCGGACCTCGGCGCCGTCCGCCGCGCGGAAGCGCCAGAGCGTCACGTCCTCGTCGTTCTCGCGCAGCGCGATGCAGGTGTGATCCCGCAGGTCGGCCGGCACGCGCGGGGCCGGATGCCGGGCCAGGTAGGCGGGCGCCGCGCAGAGGATCCGGTCGTTCGGCGCGAGGGCGCGCACGGTCAGGCTCGGGGTCGCCTCCCTGATCTCACCGACGTGGATCGCGAGGTCCCAGGTCTCGGACGGGATGCGGCCCAGGCGATCCGAGAGCAGCAGGTCGATCCGCACGCCCGGATGCCGCAGCCGGAACGCCGTCACGACCGGGGCCACGTAGCGGCGCCCGAAGCCGAGCGGGGCGACGACGCGCAGATGTCCGGTCACCGCGCCGACGCGCTCGGCCAGGGCGTCGGCGAGATCGTCGAAGGCGCCGAGGAGGTCGCGACCGCGCTCGGCCAGCAGCTCCCCCTCGTCGGTCAGCGTGAGGCCGCGGCTGGACCGGTCCACCAGATGGACCCGCAGCCGCTTCTCCAGGCTGCGCAGCCGCTGCGTCACGGCGGGGGGCGACACGTTCAGGCTGCGCGCCGCGGCGGCCAGGGACGGGCTGGCCGCGACCGCGACGAAGAAGCGGAGATCGTCGGCGTCGAGCATTAAGGCCGACCTTAATCCAGAATGCCGAACAGATTAATGGCGTCTGCCGGTCCGGCATGATCTGTCACCCGGCAGCGAGACAGGGAGGCGTGGACATGCCGGACACCGGAGTCGGGACGCAGGTGCCGTCAGCGGAGGCCGACGGGGCGTCGGGTCCACTTCAGACACCGTGCCTTCTCCTGGACGAGGCGCGGCTGCGCGCGAACCTCGCGGGGCTGCGGGCGCACCTGGACCGGCTGGGCGTCGCCTTCCGGCCGCACCTGAAGACGGCGAAGTCGATCGACGTCGCCCGCCTGGCGATGACCGGTCCGGCCGGCCCGGCGATCGTCTCGACCCTGCGCGAGGCCGAGTACTTCGCCGAGGGCGGGGTCCGGGACATGATCTACGGCGTCGGCATCGCCCCGCAGAAGCTCGACCGCGTCGGCGCGGTCCGGCGCCGCTGGGGTGCGGACCTCGCCGTGGTGCTCGACTCGATCGAGCAGGCGGACGCGGTCGCCGCCTGGGCCGCGCGGACCGGCGACCGTCTGCCGGTCCTGATCGAGGTCGACGCCGACGGGCATCGCTCCGGCGTGAAGCCGGCCGACGCGGCGCTGCTGGTGGCGATCGGGCGCGCGCTCGGCGCGGGGGCGGACCTGCGCGGCGTGCTGCTCCACGCCGGCGACAGCTACGGCCTCAGCGATCCCGAGGATCTCGCCGCGGCGGCGGAGGGCGAGCGCGCGGCGGCGGTGACGGCGGCCACCCTCCTGCGCGCGGCGGGCCTGCCGTGCCCGGTGGTGAGCGTCGGCTCTACGCCGACCGCGCGCTACGCCCGGAACCTCGACGGGATCACCGAGGTCCGTGCCGGCGTGTTCATGTTCGGCGACCTGTTCCAGGCCGGCGTCGGCTCCGTCGCGGTCGACGACATCGCGGTGAGCGTGCTCGCCACCGTGATCGGGCACCGCCGCGACAAGGGCTGGATCATCACCGATGCCGGCTGGATGGCGCTGTCGCGCGACCGGGGCACGGCCCGGCAGGCGGTCGATCAGGGCTACGGCGTGGTCTGCGACCGCGCCGGCCGCCCCTACCCGGACCTGATCGTCGCCGACGCCAACCAGGAGCACGGCATCCTCGCCCTGCGCCCGGGCTCCCGCGCCGCCCTCCCCGATCTGGCCATCGGCGACCGTGTGCGCGTCCTGCCGAACCACGCCTGCGCGACGGGCGCCCAGTACGACCGCTACCACGTCCTCGACGCCAACGGGCGGGTCGCCGCCGTCTGGCCGCGCATCAATGGCTGGTAGGCGGCGCCGACCGTGACGTCGCGGATCGGGCGCCTCGCGAGCGCCCGGCGGCGCCGGACGCGGCGGGAGCCCGCCCGGACACCGCGAGGCGCGTGACCGCCGCCCTCCTCGGGGCGGCGCATGCCGCCCGCGCGCACTGACGCGCGCACTGACGCGCGCTCCTGGCCCCGTCGGCGCGGCCCGAGGCCCCCGGCACCGACGCCGCCCGATGCGGCGCCCGATACGGAAGGAGAAGCCCATCATGACAGCCCACCGGTTCGACGCCGTCCTGTTCGACCTCCTGACGGCCCTGCTCGACAGCTGGTCCCTGTGGGACTCGGTCGCCGGCAGCACGGAGGCTGGCCGCCGGTGGCGGGCCGAGTACCTGCGGATCACCTACCGGACGGGGGCGTACCGGCCCTACGAGGATCTCGTGGCCGAGGCCGCCACGGCGGTGGGCCTGCCGGGCCGCCTCGCGGCGGACCTCGAGGACCGCTACGGCGAGCTCCGGCCCTGGCCCGGCGTGACGGAGACCCTGCAGGCGCTCGCGGCGCGCTCCGTGCGGCTCGGCGTCGTGACCAACTGCTCCGAACGTCTGGGTCGCATCGCCGCCGGCTGCCTGGGGGTCGAGCTCGACGCGGTCGTCACGGCGGAGCGCGCCGGGTTCTACAAGCCCGATCCGCGTCCCTACCGGCTGGGACTGCAGGCCCTCGGGGTCGAGCCGGCGCGCTGCCTGTTCGTCGCGGGCTCGGCCTTCGACCTCGTGGGCACGGCGCAGGTGGGGCTGGCGACGTACTGGCACGACCGCGTGGGCATGGCGGCCCCGGACGGCGCGTCGCCCCCGCTGGCGCACGAGACCACCCTCGATCCGCTGCGCGCCTGGTTCGATCCGGGCGCGCGCTGACGCCGACCTTCTCCGGGCGCGGTGGGGGGAAGGCGGGGCGGGCGACGGGCCGGCAGAGGGCACCTCCCGACCCGCGCGAGGCGACCGCATGTGCCGGCGCGCACCGGGCGGCCCGGCGCGAGCTTTGCCTTTCGGCCGTCGCCCGGTCCATGTAGCCGCCCATGATCCGCCTCATCCCCAGCCTGCCCGCGGCCTACGTCATCGCGCGGGTGGTGTGGCCCCTGCCGGTGCCGCTCGCGCTCAGGCTCGGCCTCGCCGGGCTCCTCCTGGTCGCCTCCCAGTACCACCTGTGGAGCCGCCTCTCCTCCGGGTCGGTCTTCGCGCCCGAATTCCCGCGCCCGATCGTGATCCTGTTCAACTGGGCGTTCGGTGCGATCGCGCTGGCGGCGGTGATGCAGCTCGCCCTCGATGCCGTCGCGCTGATCTCGCTGGCTCTGCCCGGAGGCGGCTGGGCGATCCCGACCGCCTGGCGCATCGCGGTGGCCTCGACGGCCGCGGGCCTCTCGGCCGTCGCTGTGTGGCAGGCCGTGCGCGTGCCGCCCCTGAAAGACGTCCCGGTCGCGATCGCGGACCTGCCCCCCGGCCTCGACGGCTACACGATCCTGCACCTGACCGACTTGCATATCAGCCGCCTGTTCCCGGCCGCCTGGGCGCGGGCCGTCGTCGCGCGGGCCGACGCCCTCCAGGCCGACCTGATCGTCGTGACCGGCGACTTCATCGACGGTTCGCTGGAGGCTCGGCGAGACGACGTCGCGCCGCTGCGGGCCCTGCGCGCGCGCGACGGTGTCTGGGCCGTGCCCGGCAACCACGAGTACTTCTTCGACCACGATTCCTGGATGGGCCATCTCGCGGGCCTGGGGATCCGCGTCCTCGCCAACACCCACACGATCCTGAGGCGCGGGGGCGACGCGCTGGTGCTGGCCGGCGTCACCGACCGCTCCGCGCCCGCCACGGGGCATCCGGGGCCCGACCTCGACGCGGCCCTGGCGGGCGCACCGCCGGGCGCGCCGATCGTTCTGCTGGATCACCAGCCGGCCAACGCCGCGCGGGCCGCGGCGCGCGGCGTCGCGCTCCAACTCTCCGGCCACACCCACGGCGGCATGATCCGCGGCCTGGACCGGCTGGTGGCGCGCGGCAATTCCGGGTTCGTCTCGGGGGCGTACCGGGTCGGGGCCATGCGGCTCTACGTCAGCAACGGCACCGGGCTCTGGCCCGGCTTCGCCCTCCGGCTCGGGCGTCCGTCGGAGCTGACGCGGATCACCCTGCGGGCAGCCACCTGACGCGCGCGCGCCGCCGCGCGGCTTCCCGCACGGGTCAGCGATCCAGGCCCGGGAGGTCCCAGCGCCGGCCGAAGCCCGCATCGCCGGACACTCGGCTGTTTCCCCCGGGAGGGGCCATGTTCTTCGGAACGGCAACCCCGGGTCGCTGCCGGATCGCCCCCGCTCGGAAGCTGCCGGCCGGCTCGCGGGAGAAGAGCGGTGAGAGCGGCCCCTAGGCGCGTGCCGGACAGCGCCAGCCCCAGGACGAAGCCGGGCCTCGACGAAAGGTCAGGCCATCGCACCCTCGATTAAACCTTCTCGTCGTATCCCCCGGATACCATCTTGGGTCCGGCGAGGTCGAACAGTGCTGCAGGGGACCATATCGAATACCCAGCGCGAGGCACTCCGCCAGCAGGCGCTGGCCGAGATCGCCCTCCTCGACACGCCGCCGGAGCGCGAGTTCGACGCACTCGCCAGGCTCGCGCAGCGCATGCTCGGCACCGGCATGTCCTCGATCACCCTGATCGACCCGGAGCGCCAGTGGTTCAAGGCGCGTTGCGGTCCCTTGGCGGCCGAGACGCCGCGTGCCCAGGCGTTCTGCCCCGTCGTGTTCGAGACGGAGGCTCCGCTGATCGTGGCGGATGCCAGCCTCGACCCTCGCTTCGTGGCCAGCCCCTTCGTCACGAACGCCCCGTACATCCGCTACTACGCGGGCGTGCCGGTCCGCGTCCGGCAAGCCGACGGCGACAAGATCACGATCGGCACGCTCTGCGTCCTCGACGAACAGCCCCGCGAGCCGACGACGACAGACCTGGATGTGCTCGAAGAGTTGGCCTGCGTCGCGGAGGCGCTGATCGAGGCGCGCGCCGTGGCCCTGCGCGCAGCCGAGGCTGCCGAAGAGCGCCGGATGGCCGTCGAGGGCCTGGAGCGTGAGCGCCGCCAGTTCAAGCAGGCGGAGCGCATGGCCGAGATGGGCTCGTACCGCTACGATATCGAGACGCGGTCGACTTCCTGGTCGGACGGCGTCTTCGTCATTCACGAGCTGCCCGTCAGCGGCGGTGTGCCGATTGGCGCGATCATGAACTTCTTTCCCGAGCCCGATCGCGCCCTCTTCCGCGCGGCCGTAAGGCGCGTGCTGGACACGGGCGAGCCGTTCGAGATGGACGCCGATTTCGTGACCGCCAAGGGCAATGCCCGGCGCGTGCGGTGCTCCTGCGAGATCGAGTTGGTCAAGGGTAAGCCCGTCGCCCTCATCGGCCTGATCCAGGACATCACCGAACGGCACAGCCTGGAGCAGCGTCTTCGCCATCAGGCGCGCACCGATGACCTGACGCAACTCGCCAACCGAGCCGAATTCCACCGCGCGCTCGACGCGCGGCTGCGCGAGGCGCGCGCTTCCGACGACGATGTGGCTGTCCTCCTGATCGACCTCGACGGCTTCAAGGGCGTGAACGATCGCCTCGGGCACGCGGCCGGCGACGAGGTTCTGCGTTGCGTAGCCGAGCGGTTGCGCGCGCCCTGCTACGCCGGTTGCTTCCCGGCACGGTTGGGGGGCGACGAGTTCGCGATCCTGGTGCCTGCCGGCTGCGATGGCGCGGGCGTGCAGGCGATGGTGCGGCGCCTCCTGCACGACCTCGAGATGGTCGTGAAAGGGCAGGGTCAGATCGCGCGGGTGACGGGAACGATCGGCCTCGCGCGGTCACGAGAGGCCGGACAGGACCGCGACGTGCTGCTGCGCCACGCCGACGCGGCCCTCTACGCCGCGAAGCGTAAGCAGAAGGGGACGGCTGAAACCTACTCGGCCGCGACGGATCAGACTGCCACGCCGGTTCGCGGCGCGTCCGCTCTCGAGTTGGCTCCTCACCGACGCCTCTGACGCGGAGTCGGCCACACGACCCTCTGGCCCGGGTCCGGCGGACGAGGGCGCAGACGGGATGGGCGAAGGCGCGCGGAGATCGTCGCGCCGCCCCTTAGCGGTTGGCGAGGCGGCGGAAGCGCGCCGACCACGCCGGCGTGCGCGACGATCCAGCGGTGGCGTCCGAGATCCTCGCTGCCCTCGCCGCCGCGCCGTGCGATGCGCGGCGCGATGCTGCGGGATCGGCACGGGTGCCGGGAGCGACCCGGCCGCGACGAGGAGCGTGGCTCAAGAGGCCGTCACCACGCGGCCTGGAGGCCTGCGGTGAACACCTGGGCGGTGGCGCCCGGGCGGACGTCGCCGGTATAGCCCACCGACAGCCGCACGCCCGCGGCGACCGCCCCCGTCAGGCTCACCCCCAGAACCGCGCCGTCCCGGCCCAGCGCGCTCGTCCGGCCCGCGAACCCCGCCCCGAACACGCTCGAGCGAACCACCGCCGCCGTGTCGGCCAGCTCGTGCGCCCAGTACGCCCGACCCTCAAGGCGCAGATCCGGAATGCCCGCCAACGCCCAACTCGTCACCCGCCCGCCGACCAGGCTGCGCGCCGCGTCGAGGTCGGCCACCGCGAAGCCCTGCCCGCCGAAGCCCTGCCCGACCAGACCGCCCCGCTCGGACACACGGCCCCGCGTCAGCCGATCGTAGCTGAAGCCCACCTCCGGCACGACCTCGACCGGCAGGCCGGTCGCCAGCGCGTAGCCGGCAAAGCCCGACACCCCGCCGTTCCAGCCCGACGACAGCCCGGACGCCTGCGATACCGCCGCGCCCAGCGCCACCGTCCGGTCGACCCGACCGTCCGCGTACGACACCCCCGCCGTGCCCCGCAGAACCACCGCGCCGAGTCGCGTGCTCGCGTAGAGTGTGCCGCCGTAGCTGTCGGTGGTGAACCGGCCCAGACCCGCGCCGCGCGACGTGCCGCCCTCACGCAGGTAGCTGAACGCCCCGCCCACCCGCGTGTCCGCGCCGACCTGGCGGTCGACGCCCATCAGCAGCCCGCCGGCGTCGAACCCGGCCCCCGCGGCCGCCCGGTCGCCGGCGCGCGCGCCGAACCCGTACAGCGCGTCGGCCCAGACCCGGCCCTCGCCCACCGCCAGCGCCGGCTCCGCCGCCCCGGCGCCGCCGCGCACCTGCAGCGCCGTGCGGTTCGGGCCCGGGCCCGGATCGCCCGCGCTGAACGCGCTCGCGCCCCCGCCCAGCCCGCGCTGGTGCCGGTCGATCGTGTCGGCCAGCAGCCGGCGCGCGGCGAGGTCGGTCATCACCGCGTCGCCGTAGCTCTGGCCCGACAGGCTCGCCAGCCCGCCCGGCAGGGTCGCCGGGCCGGCCGCGTAGAGCGGGTCGAACACCCGCGCCCGCGCCGCGTCCGGCCGCGTGCCGGCGGCCGGGCGGGCGAGGTCCAGCGCCGCGCCCACCGCCCGGGCGTTGCCGGTCTGGGCGAGGCCGAGACCTATGAGGTTGCCGTAGGCGGCGGGCGTGACCACGAGGTCGAGGCCGGTGGCGGCGTAGAGCGCGTCGAGGCGCGTGCCCGCCGGCAGGCCCGCCGCCGGCTGGGCGAGCCCGGTGAACGAGCCCGACAGCCCGGCCTGCGCGGTGAGCACGCCGAAGCGCTGGCCGAGGGCGGGGGTGAAGCTGTTGCCCGCGTTGCCGGTGATGCCGCGCAGCTCCGGCACCAGGGTGCCGTTGGCCGAGACCGTGCCGGTCGGGCCGAGCGCCAG
>NZ_FOCS01000050.1:0-17741 GCF_900110155.1 Methylobacterium sp. UNC300MFChir4.1
GGGTGAAGCGCTCGCCGAAGATGCCGGCAAACTGCGCCTTGGCCATGACCCATTCACGTGGCCCCATCTTCCACGCCTTCTCGGAGCGGTTCAAGACCAGGTAGAGCAGCTTCAGCGCGGCCTCATCGGTCGGGAAGTGCCCGCGGGCGCGCACGGCCCGGCGCAGCGTGGCGTTCAGGGCCTCAATGGCGTTCGTGGTGTACAGGATCCGGCGAACCTCGCTGGGGAAGGCATAGAACGGGATCACCTCGCCCCAGGCCCGTCGCCAGCTCTGAGCGATGGCCGGATAGCGCCGACCCCATTCGCTCATCTCGAAGGCCGCCAACGCCGCCTCGCCAGCCGCGGCATCGAGCGCGCGGTAGATGTCCTTCAGCGCACCCGCCACGAGCTTGCGGTCCTTGTAGGACACGAAGTCGAGGCTGTGGCGTAGCAGGTGGACGATGCAGGTTTGGACCAGCGCCTCGGGGAACACCGCCCGGATCGCGTCGGGGAAGCCCTTCAGGCCATCGACCACGGCAAGCAGCACATCCTCGACGCCGCGGTTCCTGAGCTCGTTCATGACCCGCAGCCAGAACTTGGCGCCCTCGTTCTGCTCCAGCCACAGGCCGAGGATCTCCTTGGCGCCGTCGGCGCGCACGCCCAGCGCGATGTGGACGGCCTAGTTGCGGACCACGCCCTCGTCGCGCACCTTGATCCGCAGGGCGTCGAAGAACACGATCGGGTAGACCGGCTCGAGCGGCCGGGCCTGCCAGGCGGCGACCTCCTCCAGCACCGCGTCGGTCACCGCGCTGATCAGGTCGGGCGAGACCTCGATGCCGTAGAGCTCGCGCAGGTGCGCGCCGATCTCCCGGGTGCTCATGCCACGCGCGTACATCGACACGATCTTGTCGTCGAAGCCGGGAAAGCGGCGCTGATAGCGGGCGATCAGCTGCGGGTCGAACGTCGCCTGCCGGTCGCGCGGGATCGAAAGCTCGATCGGGCCCGTCTCGGTCGTGACCGTCTTGCGGCCATAGCCGTTGCGCGTGTTGCCGGCGTCCTCGCCCGCCAGATGGTGGTCCATCTCTGCGTTGAGCGCCCGCTCGGCCAGGGCCTTCTTCAGCTCGTCCAGCAGGCCATCGGCCTCGAAGGCTGTCTTCGGATCGGCCCCGGCCAGGAGCTGGTCCAGGATCGCGTCAGGGAGGCGGGGTGCTTTGCGTCGTGCCATCGGGAACCTCCTTCGGGTCCACTATGGCCGCCCGCACACGAAATTCCTGACAGTCCCCCTTGATCTCCTGCCCGGCCGCGCCTGCGAGCCCGTGCGGGATTGGCTTGCTGCGCATCCCGGCATCGCCGTCGTCAGCCGGGATCGAGCGGGGCCGTAAGCCGAGGCTGCGCGGCTCGGCGCTCCGCAGGCGATCCAGGTCGCGGACTGCTGGCACCTTCTCGTCAACGCTCCCGAGGCGCTGCGTTCACGCATCGAGCGGCATCAGGCAGAAACCCGGGAGGCTGCCCGCCAGGCAGCGTTCCAAGACGCTCCAGCCGCCATGGTCGCGCTCGCTCCTGCTGACCTGCCTCCGGAGCAGGATAATGGGCACGGGGGCGGCCGGCGACGACAGCGCTGCGAGGCGGCGCTACGCCTGCACGGTGAGGGCGTGGCGATCAAGACGATCGCGCGCACGCTCGGCGCCGCCCGCAACAGCGTACGACGCTGGCTGCGCGTGGGGGCGTTTGTGCCCTATCGCCGGGCACCGGCCCCAAGCCGGCTCGATGCTTATCTGCGCTTTGTCGAGGCGCGCTGGCAGGACGGTCAGCACAACGCGGCGAGCTTGTATCGCGAGCTTCGCGCCATCGGCTTCGAGGGCAGCTACGAGATCGTCCAGCGCTGGGCGAAGCGACGGCGCCGGGACCTTCCAACCCGACCGCCCTCGGCCCGCATCCCGTCGACACGCCGAATCGCGCGGTGCCTGATAAGCGATCCGGCCAGCCTTCCGCCCGCGGATCGCCGCTATCGCAGCGCTGTGTGGTCTTGCGCCCAGGCTGCAGGCCGCGGCCGAGCAGGTACGCGGCTTCGGGGCAATCCTGCGCGCCCGCGATCCGGCCGCATTGAAGCCGTGGCTGTAGGCGGCCGCCGCGAGTGAACTCGGCGGCTTCGTCGCCGGGCTGCGGCAGGACGAGGCCGCTGTCCACGCGGCCATCGGCGAGCCGTGGAGCAACGGGGCGGTCGAGGGGCAGGTGAACCGCCTGAAGCTGATCAAGCGCTCCATGTACGGCCGCGCCGGCCTCGACCTGCTCCGGCAGCGCGTCCTTCACGCCGCGTGAGGCGGAGCAGAAACCGCCCGACAAACCAGACCGAGCGCCTCCCACCGTCAGCACCGAACCTGCGGAAGAGCCAGTTCCGGATGTCGCTTGATACCAGCCACGCGATCAGCGTTCGGTGACCCTTGGCATCGTTGGTGAAGCGCCGCTCCATCCCACCAGGATGGAGGCAGATGTCGAGATGATCCTTGCCGAAGTCGACACCGACCGTGAGGGGCGTAGAATGCTCCATCTTTTCCGCGTCCTTGGCTTGTCATCCGGGCCGCAACGCCCGGGTATCCGTTCAGGCCACGAGGAAAAGAGAGGGGTGGTCACACTCAAACGCGGCCCACTACGGCCCGCATCTTCTCGACCCATCCCCTCCCGCCGCCGGCGCGATGCAAACGCGCCGGTGACGATCCAGTCTGGCCGAGCTGGGCCCAAAGATCATAAGACAAGCATCTTCAGCCGACTGATCTGCCCTTCGGCCTGCGCGTTGACACGTTGCTTTAAGGCGTCGTCAGCGCCGCCCGAACCGCCGGCCCGACCTGCGCCAAGCCGCGAAGGTCTCCAATGCCGCGACGCCGCAGGTGCGCGTCTCTGAGAGCCATCTGTCGAGCTCGGCGGCCGGATGCACCGATCGGCCGCGATCCAGGCCGCAGGCACGCACCAACATCGTGAACCGCCGCGCCAGGTCGGCGACGCGTGCTGCCTCGGCGTCCTGCCGGATGCGCGCGAGGTCGGTTGCGGCACGGTGCAGCAACGTCCCAATCGTCGATGCCCACGGCTCGCGGCCGATCCACGCTCGGCAGCGGCAGGTGGCGCACGAGACGCAGGATCGTATACAGGCTGGTCTGCATCCCCAGATGGCCGATCAGGCGCGTACCGGCTTCGCCGCCCGCCGCAAGCCCGATGCGGGTTTGGGCCTGTGCGAAGCGGCGCGTCCGGCGTGCTCGCGGCGGCGTTAGTTGGGGGAGTGGCTCAGCGAAGGTGTGACGGCGGCAGGCACGATCATGGCAGTAGAAGCGTCGGACGCGCAGACGCAGCGTCATGGGCTGACCGATGCTCGGCAGATCGGCCGGACGGCGTTCATAGCGGCTGCGAACGGCAGAACTGGTCGTGCCACAGGTTGGGCAACGCCCATGCCCACGCCGCGCACGGGCGAAGACGACAAGACGATCGTCGCTCCGGATGACGCGCTCGATGGTGCAGCCCGGCAGGGATGAGGACAGGATCATCTTCGGCGGCAGCCAGACACCTCGCCTCCGCCTCACTGAGCCATCACAACGCACTTTAGCCCATATTCTCGCTATGACGGATGCCGGAACGTCGAGGTCTGTTTGATGCCCACACTGCCGAAAGCCGAATCGCAGAAGGACCCGATAGAGTCCTACCTGCATGTGCTGCATGCGCTGATGCTGCGCGATATGCGCACGCGGTTTGGGGCGTCCCTTTGGGGCTACGGTGTCGTCGTGCTCTGGCCCTGCGTGCACGTATTCATGCTAATCGCAATATATACTTTTCAAAAATTAGCCGCGCCTTTGGGTGATAATCGAGCTCTATTCTTCGCTACTGGCGCAGTTCCGGTTTTGGTATTCCAATATATATCTCGGGAAGTTATGAAGGCGGTTATTATGAATCGCCCATTAACCTATTATCCCCAAGTAAAATTATTCGACGTAATATTAGCAAGAATCCTTGTTGAAATCGTGACCGGCTTTCTTGCCATGATTGTCGTCTGTTCTACTTTAATAATTATAGGCTCGGATCCGATCCCATCTCAGCCTTTCACCGCAATGTGCGGCTATGTGGCAGCAATTATTTTGGGCATCGGCATCGGAACGATTAACGTTGCGATAATTGGATTCTTTCCAGGCTGGCTCATTGGCTACGCCTTATTTAGTATTATCTTATACGTCTCGAGCGGGGTAATGTTTTTGCCAAGTTATATGCCCGATAAGATCTATTATTGGATGAAATTCAACCCAGCTCTTCAGCTTGCTGAATGGGTTAGATCCGCATATTATCCTTATGCCGGAATCCAGGTCGACTATTTATATGTTATTATGTTCGGCCTGACATCTGCTGCCATCGGACTATTTATTGTCAAACATGTGGTAAGCAAGATAAATTCGTGATGCCCATTCGCTGAAGATGACTATATATGAGACCGATATGCGTACGTTTTTTATCATTCACGGCGCGATATCGCTCAGCTTAATCAGGTGTACGAATTTCCGTTTTGCTAGGTGCTTTCAGCACGACTGGCGTATTCGGCGCCAAATCAAATCTGACCCGATGCTGGGTATCGTGCGATGAGTCGTTCTGAAGCCGCTTATTGAGACTCACATAGGCAAAGTGAAAAAACAGCTGCTGAGTCTGCTCCAGCCTTGTGGTTCCTCCTCATTTCTGAGGCAGACTCAGGTCGAAGGGTCGCATCGCGTATTTCGCAGGTTTGTCAACTAGCAGGATCACGCTGAGATATGAGGCGCGGCTACCAGTGCGACTTGCGAATAAAGCAATTGACGGGTTGCGCCGGGCGCCCGTCCGGCCCATCCGTCTTGGCCCTCGATCGATGCCTGGACCCGCGATGACCCCGACCGGAACGCCCTCGCGCAGCCTCACCGCCATCGTGGTCGCGGCCGGGAAGGGCACGCGGATGCGCTCGGACCTGCCGAAGGTGCTGCACCGGATCGCCGGGCGCAGCATGCTCGGCCACGTCCTGGCCGCCGTCCAGGCGGCGGGCGCGGGCCGGATCGCCGTGGTGGCCGAGCCCGGCCGCGACGACGTCGCCGCCGAGATCGCGCGGGCCGCCCCCGGAGCCCGGGTCTTCCCGCAGGCCGAGCGCCTCGGAACCGCCCACGCGGTGCTCGCCGCCCGGGAGATCCTGGCCGACCCCGACGACGACGTGGTGATCGCCTTCGGCGACACGCCGCTCGTCTCAGCCGACACCTTCCTGCGTCTCCGCGCGCCCCTGGCCGACGGCGCCGCGGTGGCCGTGCTGGCCTTCGAGACGGCGACACCCTCCGGCTACGGGCGGGTGCTGACCGAGGGCGACCGCGTGCTCGCCATCCGCGAGGAGAAGGACGCGAGCGCGGCCGAGCGGGCCGTGACCCTGTGCAATGCCGGGCTGATGGCGCTCGCCGGACGGCACGCCCTGGCCCTGCTCACCCGCATCGGCAACGACAACGCCGCCGGCGAGTACTACCTGCCCGACGCGGTGGCGCTGGCGGTGGCCGACGGGCTGCCCGTCACGGTCGTGCCGGTGGACGAGGCCGAGGCGCAGGGCGTCAACGACCGGGTGCAGCTCAGCGTCGCGGAGGCCGCGATCCAGGCGCAGCTGCGCCGCAGCGCGATGCTGGGCGGCGCCACGCTGATCGCCCCCGAGACGGTGTTCCTCAGCCACGACACGGTGCTGGGGCGCGACGTGATCGTGGAGCCCAACGTGGTGTTCGGCCCCGGCGTGCGGGTCGCGGAGGGCTGCACCGTGCGGGCCTTCGCGCATCTCACCGAGAGCAGCCTGGAGGCGGGCGTGAAGATCGGGCCGTTCGTGCGGCTGCGCGGCCACGCCGTTCTGAAGGCCGGCGCGGAACTCGGCAATTTCGTCGAGCTGAAGAACGCCCGGATGGGGGCCGGCGCCAAGGCCGCGCACCTCACCTATCTCGGCGACGCCGAGGTCGGCGCCAAGGCCAATATCGGCGCCGGCACGATCACCTGCAATTACGACGGCGTGCTCAAGCACCGGACCACGATCGGCGCGGGCGCGTTCATCGGCTCGAACTCGGCCCTGGTCGCCCCCGTCTCGGTGGGGGAGGGGGCCTACGTCGCCTCCGGCTCGGTGATCACCGACGACGTGCCGGCCGACGCCATGGCGGTGGCCCGGGGCCGGCAGGCGGTGAAGCCGGGCTGGGTCAAGGAGAAGCGCGCGGTGCTCAAAGACTAATCCTCTCTGGTTCCCGGATCTGCCGCACATTGCGTGTCTTTATGTTGCCCCTACCAAGAGCCGTCTGTACCGGCTTGCCATTCGACAAGGTAACTCCAACGGTTTTCACTATCGTCGCGCGTTCGGCTACTGTTGACCGCGTGGATGCTTCGCCCAGTCAGTTTTTGTGCAGCCTCTCCGGTTCTTAAAGTATATCTTGCTAAAATTAAACCCTAAATTGGTATTGGACGACAATCAATAACGGCGTACAGTGCAGAGCGTCTATTTAGATTTTTGTCGTTCGCGAACCTGTGCCCCGACAGATTGAGAGGTTTATGTAAAAATCTATGGTTTTCGGATCGGCGATGAAACGAATCAGCCTTGTAAAATCAATGTTGATTAAAAGTATCTGGCCAGATGCGGGCGTCAAAGCCACATTCTTGGTCGACCGAAGGAGTCGGATTTTCGGTCTAGTTCGTCCGGATGGTAAGCGTGGAATAGAGGTCGGGGCTCTAAATAGACCAATAGTGAGAGAAATCGACGGCGATGTGCGTTACGCTGATCATTTATCCACGGAAGGGTTGCGTTTAAAGTATGCAGAAGATTTGAGTGTAAACTATAACAACTTCAAAGATCTCGTTCCCGTAAGCGTCGTGACTGGAACCGGAACTCTGGCCAATGCACTTGGCTCTACGGAGAAATTCGACTATATAATTGCTTCACATGTGCTTGAACATATTGCAGATCCAATCGGCTGGATTATCGATTGCTTGGATATTCTGAATGACGATGGGATCATATTTCTGGCGCTACCTGACCGCCGCTTCACTTTTGATAGATATCGGGCAGATACAACTACTGGAGAATTAATCGCAAACTATCATTCAAAGGCAAAATTTCCAACACCATCTCAGGTCTTTGAATACTACTCGCGAAGTGAGTCCTGCTCGCCTGAAGAGGTTAGGGATATTTGGGAGGGAAAATTCGACAAGACTGTTGCTGTTGACATAAATAAACTGAAGGAAGCGGTCCGATTAGAGATTGATGTCACACATAATAGTACATATTTTGATTGTCACTGCTCAATATTTACCCCATACAGTTTGAGCATGATACTGCGAGAACTTATATCTCTCGCAATAATACCCGTTTCTGTCGATGCGATTGAAGCTACGCGTGAGCGGGAGGCCGAATTTTTTGTCGTTCTTCGAAAAATGGTAGGTTCTGACCCGAGCCAATTAGCGAGCACCGTTCCAAGGTTGGACCCAATGATCGATGGGCAAACTCCTCGGAGGCGCTTGAGCTGGAGAAGCCGTCCTTTGCATGCTCTTCGCATTCTTTTTTCTGGCCGGGCATCGTAGAATACCTATCGATCGAATTGCGGCATATGCCTGCTCTACCTAGTGATGACGGCCGTCAGTCAGGGTAATGACTGCGTGACTGTCGCCGCAGCGTTGGCGAGATCACGACAGGTCGTGACTGCGGCGCTCGGCCGCTTGCAGCGTCCGACGACGTCTATCTGTGTTATCTGCTATTAAGCGGTATTAGGAACTGATTTCTTCAATACTTCTGTAGCATATGAGTTCGTGCCTAGATGACTCGGTCACGGAGTTGGTCAAGCTTCGCACGGCCATACATCGGCCGCTCCAACAACTTGAGGCGGCTGATCTGTCCTCGACCAGGCTCATTGACCACGGTTGATCCTCCCTCGGCTTCACGGTTCTCCGGCACTTTGCGTGGAACGGTCGCGGTGACAAGGATGGCACGGGCTAGTTCACCAGGCGGATGATCCTGTCCTCATCCCTGCCGGGCTGTACCATCGAGATTGTGAACCGCCGCGCCAGGTCGACGACGGGTGCTACCTCGGTGTCCTGCCGGATGCGCGCGAGGTCGGCTGCGGCACGGGGCGGCAACGTCTTGATCGACTGAACCAGGGTCCAGGCCAGTTGCTTCGGAGAAGCGATCGGTTCTGCTCTGGGAGCCTCCGCGCTCGTCGCTCCAGTTCGCCACAGCCACTTGTGGGCAGCGCGCCGCGCCGGCACCGTGCGCCGCTTGTCAGGCGACACTGCAAACCGATGACCTGACCCCTCGATGAGCGAGGAGGTCGAGATGATCAGGAACGAAGATCAGGCTCTTCAGCGGACGGACGATCCGCGGAGAGCCGAGATGAAGAAAGCTATGCGGGAGACTGGGTAACGACGGTGTGTTGAAGGCGGCGTATCGAGGCGGGTGTCGAGCCTGACAGAACCTCTCAGCGAGAGCGATACGCCATGGAGACACCTACCAACGTCGTTCGACTTCGTCATCCTGAAGACATCGACGATCCCCTGACCGAGGTGCTGCGCAGTGGCGCCCGCCGCCTGTTCGCCCAATGGACAACCTGCCAGCCCACAAGGTCGCCGGCGTGCAGGATGCGATCGAGGTCGCAGGAGCGCGGCTGCTCTACCTCCCATCCTACAGCCCTGATTTCAACCCGATCGAGCAGGCCTTCGCGAAGCTGAAGGTTCTGCTAAGCAGCGCGGCAGCCCGCACGATCCCGGATCTCTGGGCGGCGATCCGCCAAGCCTTCACGCGCTTCACTCCTCAGGAATGCCGCAACTACATCCCCGCAGCCGGCTACGAGAACGACTTGGCCGCTGCTACCTGACTGGGAACAGCTCTAAACTCTGCAAGATGTGAAGGGCAGCTCGAGGCGAGCCACAGCGGCCGGATTTACTCTGGGAAATTCCTCTTCAGCCGACTGATCCGTCCCATCACCGGGCTCGTCGACCACGGCGTCATGATTGCGCCACGTCACATGTTCCTGTCGCGCCCGACGCCGTCGGCGAACTTCGCCAGCGACGTCGCGGCTACCGCCGCGAACCAAACATCCAGGTTCCCGGAGGCAAGCTAGCATTCTCACCATTACGTTTCTCGTAGCGACTCTATAAGTTAGGAGTGGGTCGTCAAAAAAGGTGCATTCTACGACGCCAGTTACAACGTAGATTCTAATCAAAGCTGAATTAGATGCAATTTCAATCAAACAGATTCAAGCCTTTTGGAATCTTTGGGATCACAAACCTTCTGTTCGATTCTGCCATCAAACTTCCAAAAGGCTTTTTGCGAACGAAGTGAATTGTGTTCTCCGCACAAATATGCATAACCCTGTTCTCAATAGTTATAATATTCCACAGCCAGTCTTCGTATCCAAAACCATTCTCCAAGTCATTTTTCCTATAAGGAAAGTTCTTATATAAATCGGTTCTAGCAAAACTCAATGACGTCCACCTGTTTGCCGCCATAATATCGAATTTGTCAATTCTCTCATATCGCATATCGGGATGTACCCAAAAATAGGGAGTCACATTTCTGCCGAAGTATAAATTAATTTCGGGATGGATTATGGTTTTTTCCATATTCATATCTTTGGCCTCATTGAAACATGCCGTAATCCACTCATGTCCCCATAGATCGTCAGCATCAATAAAGGTGCTATACAATCCCCCGGCATTAGCAATTCCGAGATTCCGCGATTTAGACAAATCACCGAAATCGGCGTGGTATTTCTTACCCTTAAAATTATCGGAAATTGCTCTGGTTTCATCGTCAGACCTGTCAAGAACACAGAGTAACTCGGAATATATCCCGTGCTGCGCCGCATAATCTATTGCGCGCCTTACGCTTTGATACGCCGATTGTGCAATTCTGCCTTCTTTATGTAAATTCATTATTATGCTAATATCAATTTTATTCATAGCCGGCTCCTATTTAAATATTAGCATGCCAATTTGCGCGCGGAACTTTTCCCAGGTATGCAATTCCAACAATCTTGACTCCATAACCTTCACCCTGTTTGAGCGCAATTCCGAATCCGCTAGCGCTTCAAGTATTGCAGCCGCGAAATCTTGCTCATTGGCATCCTGAGGTAACAACCAACCAGACTCAGCGTCGACGAGGTCAGAGACACCGCCGACATCACGTGCGACGATTGCTAGGCCACGCGATGCGGCCTCAAGAACCACGTTCGGCAAACCATCCCAATCGGCAGTGTGCAAAAAAATATCAATACCGTTCTTCATTATTTCATTAAAATCCTTATACTTTCCCAGGAATATTACATTTTTTGGAATGATAAACTCGATTTCTTCAACTTCATCAGACCAACCGCCAGCAAATATGAAAGTTACCTCGGGCAAGATCCGCGCCGTTAGTAACGCGCATCTGATATTTTTCTGCTTGTGAAATCTTCCTGCCCATAAAACATTCCCCGCGGTAATACTCTGCTCTTTTGTTTCAGGCGAGCTTACTTGCGGAAGCGTGTCATAACGGAGCTCAATCGGTTGTCGGATCGTTTGAAACTTAGAAACTTCATCTATCGAAAGACGAAGATCCTCTTTAAAAACGCTGATCATCGCTTTGTTATCAGTCAACACAGCTTTCATGTATGAGATGCATTGACGTACATGCGTCCAAGCGTAACCGTAGCGACGACCATAGACATCATAATCATAACAGAATGCAAAACCATAAATTGCCGTCTCCTTTGAAAGTGCTTCACCATAACGTTCTGTTAGATCCCAGCCGATCTTTGAATTAAGAATAAATATACTATCGAGCTGGCAGGCTTGAACGAATAAAGCGAGACATTGCAGAACATCAAACTGGCTGATATTTTTTGTAAAAGCGTATATATTGACAACTCTTAAGCTTGAGGTTCCAGGCAGCCAATCTATCGCCTCATCATTTTCGCCGTCGGTAATCAACACAAGAACACGAGCACCGCAATCGTTTATAAGTGCTTTTACGACATTGGAAAGAACTCTTTCTGCCCCGCCAAATGAAAGATGGGGTACGAAGAAGATATGACCAAAGCGATTATTGCTTGATATCTTATTTAGTACCTTTAGTAGCGAAGCAACATCTTGGGCCGCATCAATTGATCGAACGGCTTTCAAGCTTGCAACATCGGTGAAGGGCGGCAATAGATCCGGTTCTAATAGAGCCGTCGCATCTAATTGAGACATTACGCCGCCCAGAATGTCTCCGACGGACGCGCTGTTTGTGTCTCTTCCGCGACCGAACCGAACAAAATGCTCAAAGGGATGAATATTGCAAATGCCAGGATGCGCGTCTGCGTAGTGCTTTGTGTTAAACTTCGGAGAAGGATTCACTATGTACAATCTGTCCGACAATAAATCTGTCAATGCATTAGACTTAAGAAGGTCGGCGGCTTTCAGATTCTTTACGAGGTATTTTTCGTCAATGTCGGGATGTGTATCCACTGTTCCGGCCGGCAACCCGATATATGTTGTCAAAGGATCGACTGCGCTTGCGTCTATCTGCGTTGCGACATACTTGGATACAAAAAGTGGATGAGGGTCGCGTAATTCAGCTGATCCATATTGAATATAATGGTACAGCGCAGACATCCCACTCATGCCTACGTCTTTGTATCGGTCGTGGTAGTAAATTGGGTCGAAAAGCGGATGAGGTTTTATACCCAACCGGTCGCCAACTCTAAGATAATGAACTACCGGATCGATCTTCTTGATGCTAATTCCAATCGCACTTGCAGACAATTTGTAGAAATTTCTATCGAATAGTGGGGATCTAGAGATCACACTGCGTTGATGCTTGCTGTAGCCCCTCTTTTTTACTGATATTTTATCTTTAACCCAATACAACGATTTGAGTAATCGCCCGAACAAGGCGTCCTCCATTCCATTCGATTTGGACATGAGACATATGCGAATGACACGTCTCCTTTGCAGCGATTTTGGTGTTTGAGGCGTGTAAGCTAGATTGTCTCGTTGATTGCTTGCGGTGTGCCCGCTGGGGGATTTTGGTTCCGACGCATAAGCAGATGGAGAGGTTGTCAAAGAGGCTTGTAGCCCCCCTGCAACAGGTCCATCAAGCTTGGCGTTGCGTACAACAATGACGATATGAAATGTTCGTCGATGAAGATGTATTTTTGGCGCAGCTAGCAATTTGCTTCAAATATAAATAGCAACCCAAGTGAAATGGGATTTTTTCAGAATATAGATCGGCAAATAAATTCGTTTTGTGCGTAAAATATATGTATGCAACTCGGATAGTTTCTGTGTTCGCTGTTATTATTTGCTATAAAGTAGGCATACAATGAGATTCTTTTTGAGCTTGCTGCTAGTAATTTACAGCGTTTTACGGCGTAATGATAGTTGATCATGAATTACGCCGTCCGCACACTAGAATCCAGCTCTGTCTAGAGTGGTGTGCCGCGCGAAATCTGTAAGATGATCCGTGCGGGCAGTGGCTGCCAACGCCGAGCGTGGTTCTTCCGCATTTCGTGTGGCGCGGAACACCAAGTCAGGTCGCGGTGAGGGCGCGCTGGCGCAATAGCGCAAAGCCCGCGCGGCCGAACATCGTGCGCTTAAGCATCTTCTGCCTGCCGATCTGCCCCTCCACCGGACTCGTCGACGAGGGCGTCGTGATCGCACCGCGTAACCCGTCCCTGTCGCGCTCGAAACCGGCGGCGAACTTCGTCGGCGAAGAGCGTCGCGACGGCCACGCTCTTCGCTTGATCGGGTGCCTCCACCCGCAGGCGATCGAGGAAGCCGTGATCGTCCGCAACGATTTTGCTTGGGTCCGCCTGCAGAAGCCACGCCGTCCGGTCGATCGACGGGGGCCGCCATCGCGGCGCGCTCATCGAGCCCGGCGTGACGTCCACTACGTCCGTTCTCGCGCGACGCCGCTTCATCGCCCAATCCCGCACCACCCGCGGATGGATGTCGGCCCCCGCGCGGATCAGCCCGCGGGCGAGTTCGGCGGCGTTGCGGCAGCCGGCCTGCCAGCGCGCCTCGAGATGATCGCGGTAGGGGTCGAGGATCGTCGGCACGGTGCGGGTAATCACCCAGGCCTGTGATGGCGGGGTTCAGGCACCGGCGGTTTTGAGGATGGAGCCGAATGGACTGGCGCCGCTCAGGGTCGTGTCCCCTGGCGTGGTGTAACTTGCTGAGAACCACCACGATCACCGGCTTGGGCCGGGAGGATCAGGCTGCCAGGGTGGGCAGGCTGACGAGGGGATCATCGCCGATCGGGGCGATGCTTTCCAGGGTGATGTAGCGCGAGCGCTGGACGGCCCACTCGTCGTTCTGTTCCAGCAGGATCGCGCCCACAAGGCGCGTGATAGTCCCTCCCACAACGTTGCCAATTTTGTTTGGAGCACTTCCCTGGATCGCGGTGCGCTGCGAGCGCAGTATGGGGAGGGGTTTCGCGCTGGCGTGCTGACCCATCTGCCTCGCAGCTCAGCCGCGCCATCTGAGGAGCGCGTCCATGGCTCGACGCAGCACGCCTCCCGAACTTCGGCTGCAGGTCTCCTTCGAGGTCTGCCGAATCGCGTCGCAGTGCTTGGCCGACGCCTACGAACGTCTGGTTCCGATCCCGCGCCGCTCGATCCGGCCGATGGTCATCGCCGCGATCCCAAGCCAAGTTCCGGCCACACCTCTGATGCGCAGGAGGACTGACCATGGCTAAGATCGTAGCCGCCCTGTACGCGCGGGTTTCGAGCAACGGGCAGGTGCAAGACAACACGGTGGCCAGTCAACTCGCCGCGCTGCAGGAGCGTGCCGCTGTCGATGCCATCCAGATCAGCGCGGAGCACGTTAACGTCGACGAGGGGGTGAGCGGCGCGACGCTCGCACGGCCAGCTCTGGAGCGGCTGCGCGATGCTGTGGCCGCAGGTGAGGTGGAGCGCCTCTACGTTCATGCTCCCGATCAGCTGGCGCGGCGCTACGCTTATCAAGTGCTGCTCGTCGACGACTTTCGCCGTGTCGGCGTCGAGATCGTGCTCCTCAACCGCGCTCTTGGCGGCTTGGCCGAGGACGACCTCCTGCTGCAGGTTCAGGGCGTCATCGCCGAGTATGAACGCGCCCGGATCCTGGAGAGATGCCGGCGCGGACGCCGTCACTCAGCTTTGTCGGGAGCTGTGAGTGCCCTTGCTCATGCTCCCTACGGCTATCGCTACATCGGCCGGCACGCCACAGGCGGTGCGGCGCGGATCGAGATCGTGGAGGACGAGGCACGCGCGGTTCGACAGGTCTTTTCTTGGATTGGCGTCGAGCGGATCAGCCTGCGCGCGGCGTGTCGTCGACTGGAGGCTCAGGGCTACCCGACCCGCACGGGGAAGGCGGACTGGGGCACCACGACGCTGTGCAGCATGCTCCGCAATCCGACCTACCAGGGAACAGCCATGTATGGTCGTACCCGCGCGATCGCGCCCACGTCAGTGCGACTGCGTCCGATCCGTGGGCAGTCCTAGACGATGCGTCGTACCAGCACCGCATCACCGGTGCCGCCGGAGGAGTGGATCGCCATTCCAGTGCCTGCGATTATCGACCCTGACCTGTTTGCGGCGGCCCAGGAACAGCTGGATGAGAACCGACAGCGCAAGCGCGAGGGCCGCCGTCGACCAGGATGGCTGTTGCAAGGCGTCGTGTTATGTCGGCAGTGCGGTTACGCATTCTATGGCAAGATGGCGCGCGGCCTCGTCGGAGGACAAAGGCCGGCCGACTACGGCTACTATCGCTGCACAGGCACGGACGCGCATCGGTTCGGTGGCCAAGCCATCTGTCACAATCGCTCGGTGCGAAGCGACAAGCTGGAAGAGGCGCTGTGGCATCAAGTCAAGGCGGTGCTGGCCGACCCGCAGAGGGTGGCGGCCGAGCACGAGCGGCGCGCGGCGGCAGCCCGAGACGGTCACGTGCATCAAGACGTCGATGGCTTGGAGCGGCAGATGACGCGCCTGCGCCGCGGGATGGACCGGCTGATCAACGGCTACGCCGAGGACGTGATCGACGCTGACGAGTTCAAGCCGCGCCTGACGCGGCTGAAGCAGCGTCTGGAACGGCTGTGCACGGAGCGGGCTGCAGCGCTCTCGGCACATGAGGCCGAGCGCAACTTAAAATTGGTAATCGGGCGCTTGGAGGCGTTCGCCGATCGGGTCCGTGCCGGGCTGGATACCCTCAACTGGGCGGGCCGTCGCGAGATCATCCGTGCCCTCGTGCGGCGGATCGAGGTCGATCACGGGCAGGTCCAGGTGGTGTTCCGCATCCCAGGCGGCCCAAACCGCTCCGATGACGGTGCTCCGCCCTCAGATCCCCGCGGCATCGGTCGCCAGCCGGCTCAAGTTCGGTAACGTTGTGGGAGGGACTATGGCCGCCTCGTTGGGGAAGATGCCGACCACCTCGGTCCGGCGCTTGATCTCGCCGTTGAGGCGTTCCAGCGGGTTCGTAACCGGTATGAAGATGGCGGTGCCGCGGTTCGGCCGGGACGCAGGTCCTGGCGTATGGTGCGACCATCCGGGACAGAGGCACCGGGAGCACGAAGGTGCGGGCAGGCCGATGTATAGGATGAGCTGCGAGTTCGTGTTTGTAGCTGGCCGCCTCTGCGACTCGCCCGGTTGCGCCGTGAGCGCGGATCCGTAGGTGTCGTGTCGCCCGCCGCTCCCCTCCTGAGGCAACGAGAGGAGCAGCCATGCGACGCGTGATCGGAATGGACTTGCACCGCACCTTCGCCGAGGTCGTGGTGTGGGAGGACGGCCGGCTCCGGCATGCCGGCCGGGTCGACATGACCCGCAGCGGTCTGGAGGGCTTTGCGCGCACGCTACGCGCTGACGATGAGGTGGTAATCGTGGCGACCGGCAACGCGATGGTCGTCTTGTCAAAGGGCGCCGAAGTCTGGTTCTTCCGCACTTCGTGTGGCGAAGTGTGCCGGCCGGCGTGACGTGCCCCATCTCCGGAGATCAGCTTTCCGGAGGACGCCATGCCCCGCCGTATCCTGCCCCTCGTGCCCGATGGCCTGACCGTCGTCGGCGTCGAGCCGGCGACCGACCCGCTCGTCGTGCGCGTCGTACCCCGTCCGGGTCCAACGTGCTGTCCCACCTGTCGATCGTCCGCGGGCCGCAAGCACGGTCACTGCGAGCGAACCCTAGCCGATTTGCCCTGGCAGGGCCGGTCCGTCCGCCTGCGCCTCCGGCTGCGACGCTTCCGCTGTGCGAACCCAGCCTGTCCGCGGCGGACCTTCAGCGAGAGTGTCGGTGACGTCGCTGTCGCTCACGCCCGCCGATCCGAGCGGCTGCGCGTGCTCCAGCGTCATCTCGGTCTCGCCCTCGGTGGTGCACCCGCCGCCCGTATGGCGCAGCGTCTCGCAATGCCGGTGAGTGGCGATACCCTCGTGCGCCTCGTGCGTGCGGCGCCTCTGCCGACACAGCCCGAGCCCCGCATCGTCGGCATCGACGAGTGGGCCTGGCGGCGCGGGCGCAGCTACGGCACCATGGTCGTCCACCTCGAACGTCACACCGTCCTCGATCTCCTGCCCGACCGGGACGCCGGGAGCGTCGCCGCGTGGCTGCGCGCCCATCCGGGCATCGAGGTCATCGCTCGCGACCGCGCCGACGTCTTCGCCGAGGGCGCCCACGCGGGCGCGCCGCAGGCCCAGCACGTCCTCGATCGTTTTCACTTGCTGCGTAACCTCAGCGTCGCCCTGCGCGCGATCGTCGCTCATCATCATCGCGTGATCCGCGCCGTCGGTCGTGCGCTCATCGATCACGAGGTCGAGGCAGCGCAGGCTGCGAAGGAAGCCGCGCGGCCGCCGACGGCGGTCGAGGGTCGCAAGCGGGCGACGCACGCGCGGCGTTGGGCTCGGTACTCCGAGCTCAAGCAACTGTCCGAGGCCGGCGCTTCGGTGGCCGGCATGGCTCGCGCTCTGGATCTCGATCGCAAGACGGTGCGGGTCTGGCTGCGCCAGGACGCGCCGCCCTCCTGGCAGCGACGCCGCACCGTGCCGACAATCCTCGACCCCTACCGCGATCATCTCAAGGCGCGCTGGCAGGCCGGCTGCCGCAACGCCGCCGAACTCGCCCGCGGGCTGATCCGCGCGGGCGCCGATATTCGTCCGCGGGTGGTGCGGGATTGGGCGATGAAGCGGCGTTGCGCGAGCACGGACGTGATGGACGTCACGCCGGCCTCGACGAGCGCGCCGCGATGGCGCCCCCCGTCGATCAACCGGACGGCGTGGCTCCTGCAGGCAGACCCGAGCGCACTCGTTGCGGACGACCGCCGCTTCCTCGATCGCCTGCGGGTGGAGGCACCCGATCTGGCGAGGAGCGTGGCCGTCGCGACGCGCTTTGCCGACCTCGTGCGACGGCGCTCGGGCGAGAGCCTGGAGGCTTGGTTCGCGGCGGCCGCCGCGACGCCGTTGGCGAAGTTCGCCGCCGGTCTCGAGCGCGACAGGGACGCGTTACGCGGCGCGATCACGACGCCGTGGTCGACGAGTCCGGTGGAGGGTCAGATCGGCAGGCTGAAGATGCTCAAGCGCACGATGTTCGGCCGCGCGGGCTTCGCGCTGTTACGCCAGCGCGCCCTCACCGCGACCTGATCTCGCGTTCCGCGCCACACGAAATGCGGAAGAACCAGTATTTTCAACGCCCGCTGACAGGGTGAAGCGCTCGCCGAAGATGCCGGCAAACTGCGCCTTGGCCATGACCCATTCACGTGGCCCCATCTTCCACGCCTTCTCGGAGCGGTTCAAG